>NZ_BAAGUB010000035.1:0-411591 GCF_054781615.1 Microvirgula curvata
CCGTTCTTCCAGGGCTACCGTCCGCAGTTCTACTTCCGTACCACGGACGTGACCGGTGCGGTGACGCTGCCGGAAGGCGTGGAAATGGTGATGCCGGGTGACAACGTGGCGATCACCGTCGCGCTGATCGCCCCGATCGCGATGGAAGACGGCCTGCGTTTCGCCATCCGTGAAGGTGGTCGTACCGTCGGCGCCGGCGTCGTTGCCAAGATCATCAAGTAATCGGAGCCCGGACAAATGCAAAACCAGAAGATCCGTATCCGCCTCAAGGCTTTCGATTACAACCTGATCGACCGCTCGGCCCAGGAAATCGTTGACACCGCCAAGCGTACCGGCGCCGTCGTCAAGGGTCCGGTCCCGCTGCCGACCAAGATCGAACGTTACGACGTTCTGCGTTCGCCGCACGTCAACAAGACGTCGCGCGACCAGTTCGAAATCCGTACGCACCTGCGCCTGATGGACATCGTCGATCCGACGGACAAGACCGTTGACGCGCTGATGAAGCTGGACCTCCCGGCTGGCGTGGACGTCGAAATCAAGCTGCAGTAATACAAGCAATAGCGTGGCCCGCACGGCGTGCGGGCCTGTGTGGCGGAGCGATCCGCTAGCGCGCAGACAAACTACTGCGATAAGTGCTTGCAGTTATTGAAAAATCTGTGTTAGATTCGCGGGCTCACCATTTGGTGAGCCCGTTTTGTTATTGGCGGTCAATCGTAACCGCCACCTCTTGAAGGAAATAACGATGAGTTTAGGTCTTGTCGGTCGCAAAGTCGGCATGACCCGCGTCTTTGCCGAGGATGGTGCAGCCATCCCGGTGACGGTGCTGGACATGTCCGCCAATCGCGTCACGCAAATCAAAACCGCCGAAACCGACGGTTACACCGCCGTTCAGGTGACCTACGGCTCGAAGAAGGCGAATCGCGTTTCCAAGCCGGAAGCCGGTCACTTCGCCAAGGCCGGCGTTGAAGCCGGTCGTGGCAAGAAGGAATTCGCCCTCGACGCAGCCAAGCTCTCCGAGCTGAAGGTCGGCGACAGCCTGACCGTTGAAGTTTTCCAGGTCGGTCAACTGGTCGATGTGACCGGTACCAGCCAGGGTAAAGGCTTCTCCGGCGTGATCAAGCGTCACAACTTCTCTTCCAACCGTGAATCCCATGGTAACTCCGTGACCACCCGCGCGCCGGGTTCGATCGGTCAAGCCCAGGATCCGGGTCGGGTCTTCCCGGGCAAGCGCATGGCCGGCCAGTACGGCAACGTCAAGCGCACCGTGCAGAGTCTCGAAATCGTCCGTATCGATACCGAACGTCACCTGCTTCTGGTCAAGGGCGCTGTCCCGGGTGCCAAGGGTAACGACGTCGTCGTGCGTCCGGCAGTGAAGGCAGGTGCGTGATGGAACTGAAAGTAATCAATCAGCAAGGTCAGGCCGTTGAAGGTCTGGTTGCGTCGGACGCCCTGTTCGGCCGTGAGTACAACGAAGCGCTGGTCCACCAGATCGTGACCGCCTTCCTGGCGAACGCCCGTTCCGGTAACCGCGCCCAGAAGGATCGCAGCGAAGTCAACAAGTCGACTCGCAAGCCGTGGCGCCAAAAGGGCACCGGTCGCGCTCGTTCGGGTCGCGCAGCCAGCCCGTTGTGGCGTGGCGGTGGCAAGGTTTTCCCGAACAGCCCGGACGAAAACTTCAGCCACAAGGTCAACCGCAAGATGTACCGCGCGGGCGTTGCCGCCATCCTGTCGGAACTGGTGCGCAGCGAACGTCTGATCATCATTGACGAAATCAAGGTTGACAGCCCGAAGACCAAGGAATTCGCTGCCAAGGTGAAGACGCTGGGCCTGGAACGCGCCCTGGTCATCACCAAGGAACTGGACGAAAACCTGTACCTGTCGTCGCGCAACCTGCCGAACGTGCTGGTGATCGAAGCCGCTCAGGCCGATCCGTACAGCCTGGTTCGCTTCGACAAAGTTGTGATGACTCGCGACGCCGTGAAGCAACTCGAGGAGCAGTGGGCATGAATCAAGAACGTCTGATGCAAGTCATCCTGGCCCCTGTGGTTTCCGAGAAGAGCACGCTCGTGGCCGACAAGCACCAGCAAGTGGTGTTCAAGGTGACCAGCGATGCGACCAAGCCGGAAGTCAAGGCTGCCGTCGAACTGCTGTTCAACGTCAAGGTTGACGGTGTGCAAATGCTGAACGTCAAGGGCAAGGTCAAGCGCTTCGGCCGCAATATCGGTCGTCGCGGCGACTGGAAGAAGGCTTATGTGTGCCTCGCTGCCGGTCAGGAAATCGATCTGACCGCTGCGGAGTAAGGGGATAACCATGGCACTCGTAAAAGTTAAACCGACCTCCGCTGGCCGCCGTGCCGTCGTCAAGGTCGTCTCGCCGGATCTGCACAAGGGTGCGCCGTATGCACCGCTGCTCGAAAAGCAGAAGCAGAATGCCGGTCGTAACAACAACGGTCACATCACGACCCGTCACAAGGGCGGTGGTCACAAGCATCACTACCGCGTGATGGACTTCCGTCGCAACAAGGACGGTATCGTGGGCCGCGTCGAACGGATCGAATACGACCCGAACCGCACCGCTCACATCGCGCTGCTGTGCTACGCCGACGGCGAACGCCGCTACATCATTGCGCCGAAGGGCGTGAAGGTTGGCGCCGAGCTGCTGAACGGTGCTGAAGCCCCGATCAAGGCCGGCAACTGCCTGCCGATCCGCAACATCCCGGTGGGTACCACGGTCCATTGCATCGAAATGCAACCGGGCAAGGGCGCTCAACTGGCACGTTCGGCTGGTGCTTCGGTGCAACTGCTGGCTCGCGAAGGTTCGTACGCCCAGCTGCGTCTGCGCTCCGGTGAAATCCGCAAGGTGCACATCGACTGCCGCGCGACCATCGGCGAAGTGGGCAATGAAGAGCATGGCCTGCGCAAGCTCGGCAAGGCCGGTGCGACCCGCTGGCGTGGTATCCGCCCGACCGTTCGCGGTGTGGCGATGAACCCGGTGGATCACCCGCACGGTGGTGGTGAAGGCCGTACTGGCGAAGGCCGTGTGCCTGTTAGCCCGTGGGGTACGCCTGCCAAGGGCTTCCGCACTCGCAATAACAAGCGCACCGACAACATGATTGTGCGCCGTCGTCATTCGAAATAAAGGGTAGCTGAATATGGCACGTTCCATTAAAAAGGGCCCGTTCGTCGACATGCATCTCATCAAGAAGGTGGATGCTGCGCGTGCTTCGAACGACAAGCGCCCGATCAAGACCTGGTCGCGTCGCTCGACCATTCTGCCGGACTTCGTCGGTCTGACCATCGCCGTTCACAATGGCCGCACCCACGTGCCGGTCTATGTGTCGGAAAACATGGTGGGGCACAAGCTCGGCGAGTTCTCGCTGACTCGTACCTTCAAGGGCCACGCGGCCGACAAGAAGGCGAAACGGTAAGGTGACGCGATGAAAGTATCCGCTGTACTGAATAACGCCCGCGTTTCGGCTCAAAAGGCTCGCCTTGTGGCCGATCTGATTCGTGGCAAGTCCGTCGAGCAAGCCATCAACATCCTGACCTACACGCCGAAGAAAAGCGCCGGTCTGATGAAGAAGGTGCTCGAGTCGGCTATCGCCAACGCTGAGCACAACGAAGGCGCCGACATCGACACCCTGAAGGTTGCTACCGTCTATGTGGACAAGGGCCCGAGCCTGAAGCGCTTCTCTGCACGCGCGAAGGGTCGTGGCAACCGCATTGAAAAGCAAACCTGCCACATCACGCTCGTCGTGGGTAACTAAGGGGTAGATCATGGGACAGAAAATTGATCCACGCGGTTTCCGCTTGGTGTTGACCCGCAACTGGTCTTCCAAATGGTATGCAAGCAGCCAGAACTTCGCTGGCATGCTGAAGGAAGACATCGATGTTCGTGACTTCCTGAAGGGCAAGCTGAAGAGCGCTTCGGTGAGCCGCATCATCATCGAGCGTCCGGCCAAAAGCGCCCGCATTACCATTCACACCGCCCGTCCGGGCGTGGTGATTGGCAAGAAGGGTGAAGACATCGAGCTGCTGAAGCAGGAACTCCAGCGCCGCATGGGCGTTCCGGTTCACGTGAACATCGAAGAAGTTCGCAAGCCGGAAATCGACTCGCAAATCATCGCCGACGGTATCGCCTCGCAGCTCGAAAAGCGCGTGATGTTCCGTCGTGCCATGAAGCGCGCGATGCAGAACGCGATGCGTCTGGGTGCCCTGGGCATCAAGATCATGTCGTCGGGCCGCCTGAACGGTATCGAAATCGCTCGCACCGAGTGGTATCGCGAAGGCCGCGTGCCGTTGCATACCCTGCGTGCAGACGTTGATTACGCGACCAGCGAAGCGCACACCACCTACGGTGTCATCGGCATCAAGGTGTGGGTGTACAAGGGCGACCTCAAGCCGGGTCAAGTGTCGGCCGAGCCGACCCAGCCGGAAAAGAAGATGAGAAAGGGCGGACGCAATGCTGCAGCCAACTAGACTCAAGTACCGCAAGATGCAGAAGGGCCGCAACACCGGCCTGGCAACCCGCGGTAACAAGATCAGCTTCGGCGACTTCGGCCTGAAGGCCACTGGGCGTGGTCGTCTGACCGCTCGCCAGATCGAAGCCGCCCGTCGCGCCATGACCCGCCACATCAAGCGTGGCGGCCGCATCTGGATCCGGGTGTTCCCGGACAAACCGATCTCGAAGAAGCCGGCCGAAGTCCGTATGGGTAACGGCAAGGGTAGCGTCGAGTATTGGGTTGCCGAAATCCAGCCGGGCAAGGTGCTGTACGAAATGGAAGGTGTGAACGAGGAACTGGCGCGCGAAGCGTTCCGGCTGGCTGCTGCGAAGCTGCCGATCCCGACCACTTTCGTTGTGAGACAGGTAGGTCAATAAATGAAAGCGTCCGAACTGAGAGCCAAGTCTGCTGACGAGCTCAAGACCGAACTGCTGAGCCTGTTGAAGGCGCAGTTTGGCCTGCGTATGCAGCTTGCTACGCAGCAGCTGAGCAAGACCAGCGAACTGAAAAAGGTGCGCCGCGATATCGCGCGCGTTCGCACCGCTTTGCACGAGAAGGCAGCTTGACATGACCGAAACCAACAAAGTCGTCCGTACGCTGACCGGCAAGATCGTCAGTGACAAGATGGACAAGACCGTGGTTGTGCTGGTTGAGCGCAAGGTCAAGCACCCCATCTACGGCAAAGTGATCCGACTCTCCAAGAAGTACCACGCCCACGACGAGAACAACGAGTTCGGCGCCGGCGACACCGTGACCATCACGGAATGCCGTCCGTACTCGAAGACCAAGACGTGGAAAGTGGCTTCTCTGGTCGAGAAAGCACGCCAGGTGTAAATCGCTGTTGCGGAAGGGGAAACCCTTCCGTATAATGCGATTTCTTTCGCCACCTACCCAGGTGGAAATGCCCTCCGGGCTCGAAAACTGGCCGTCCGTGCGCCGCACAAGCCATTGTGCGGCGTTTCGTCATGATTGCTGTGGCGAAATGGCGGGTTAAGTTCGAAAAAAGGAAAATCCGATGATTCAAATGCAGACCATCTTGGAGGTCGCTGACAACACCGGTGCGCGCAAAGTGATGTGCATCAAGGTGCTCGGTGGCTCCAAGCGTCGCTACGCTTCTGTTGGCGACATCATCAAGGTGAGCATCAAAGATGCTGCGCCGCGAGGCCGTGTCAAGAAGGGTGATGTCTACAACGCCGTTGTTGTGCGTACTGCCAAGGGCGTTCGTCGTCCGGACGGTTCGCTCATCAAGTTCGATGGCAATGCCGCCGTTCTGCTGAACACCAAGCTTGAGCCGATCGGCACCCGCATCTTCGGGCCGGTGACACGCGAGCTGCGTACCGAGCGATTCATGAAGATCGTCTCGCTCGCGCCGGAAGTGCTGTAAGGAGAAGGCTCAATGCACAAAATTCGTAAAGGCGACGAAGTCGTCGTCATCACCGGCAAAGACAAGGGCAAGCGTGGCGCAGTTTTGCGCGTGCTCCCGGTTGAAGGCCGCCTCCTGGTCGAGGGCGTGAATGTCGTCAAGAAGCATCAGAAGCCGAATCCGGTGAAGGGTGTTCCTGGCGGTATCGTGGACAAGACCATGTCGATCGACGTATCGAACGTCGCCATCTTCAACCCGACTTCCAAGAAGGCCGACCGTGTCGGTTTCAAGACCCTGGAAGACGGTCGCAAGGTTCGCGTGTTCAAGTCGAACGGCGAAGTGATCGGCGCGTAAGGAGCAATCATGGCAGCCCGTTTGCAAGAGTTCTACAAGACCACGGTTGTGCCTGAGCTGGTCAAGCAGTTCGGCTACAAGTCCGTGATGGAAGTGCCGCGCATCGAAAAAATCACCCTGAACATGGGTGTCGGTGAAGCGGTTGCTGATAAAAAAGTGATGGATTTCGCCGTTGGCGACCTGCAGAAAATCTCGGGTCAAAAACCGGTCGTGACCAACGCCCGCAAGTCGATCGCCGGTTTCAAGATCCGCGAAGGCTACCCGGTCGGTTGCAAGGTCACGCTGCGTCGCGAACGCATGTTCGAATTCCTTGACCGCCTGGTGACCATCGCGCTGCCGCGCGTTCGTGACTTCCGTGGTATCAACGGCAAGTCGTTTGACGGCCGTGGCAACTACAACATGGGCGTTCGCGAGCAGATCATCTTCCCGGAAGTCGAATACGACAAGATCGACGCGCTGCGTGGCATGAACATTACTGTCACCACGACCGCGAAGACCGACGAGGAAGCCCGCGCCCTGCTGGCAGCGTTCAAGTTCCCGTTCAAGGGTTAAGCACATGGCAAAACTTGCACTGATCAACCGCGAAGAGAAGCGCGTCAAGCTGGCAGCGAAGTTCGCTGCCAAGCGCGAAAAGCTGCTCGCCATCATCAACAATGCGAGCCTCTCCGATGAAGAGCGCTACGCAGCCCGCCTGCAGCTGCAACAACTGCCGCGCAACGCCAGCCCGGTTCGCCAGCGTAATCGCTGCGCCATCACCGGACGTCCGCGTGGCGTGTTCCGCAAATTCGGTCTGGCCCGCAACAAACTGCGTGAAATCGCAATGCGTGGCGAGATTCCGGGTATTGTCAAAGCGAGCTGGTAAGAGGGATATCGACTATGAGCATGCATGATCCGATCTCCGATATGCTGACTCGCATCCGCAACGCCCAGCGCGCTGCCAAAGCGACCGTGACGATGCCGTCTTCGAAGCTGAAGCTGGCCATCGCTGCAGTGCTGAAGGATGAGGGTTACATCGAGGAATTCTCGGTGGCCGGTGAGGAAAAGAAACCGGTCCTCGACATTCAACTGAAGTATTACGCCGGCCGCCCGGTCATCGAACGCATTGAACGCGTTTCGCGCCCTGGCCTGCGTATCTACAAGAGCACCGGAGACATTCCGAAGGTCATGAACGGTCTGGGTATTTCGATCGTTTCGACTTCGAAGGGTGTCATGACCGATCGCAAGGCCCGTGCGGCCGGCATCGGCGGTGAGCTCCTGTGCATCGTGGCGTAATGGGGGTGAACTAATGTCTCGCGTAGCTAAGAATCCGGTAGTCCTGCCGGCTGGCGTCGAAGCCAAGTTCACCGCTGACGAACTCGTTATCAAGGGTTCGCTCGGCCAACTGGCCCTGGCGCTGAACAGCGAAGTCGATGTGCGTCTTGAAGAAGGCGCCCTGAAGTTCGCTGCCAAAAATGAAAGCAAGTTCTCGCGTGCTATGTCCGGCACCCTGCGCGCTCTGGCTGCCAATGCGGCAACCGGCGTGTCCAAGGGCTTCGAACGCAAGCTGCAACTGGTTGGCGTGGGCTATCGTGCCCAGGCCGCTGGCGACACGCTGAACCTCACGCTTGGTTTCTCGCACCCGGTCGCCCACAAGATGCCGGAAGGCGTCAAGGTGGAAACCCCGTCGCAGACCGAAGTCATCCTTAAGGGTGTCGACAAGCAACAGGTCGGCCAGGTTGCTGCCGAAATCCGCGCTTACCGTGCCCCGGAGCCGTACAAGGGCAAGGGCGTCCGCTATGCGGACGAGCGCGTGGTTTTGAAAGAAACCAAGAAGAAATAATTGAGGCTCAGTCATGGATAAGAAACAAACTCGACTCCGCCGCGCACGCAAAACCCGTGCACGGATTGCGGAGCTCAAGATGGTGCGTCTCTCTGTGCATCGCACCAACTGCCATATCTACGCCCAGATCATTGATGAGACTGGCGGCAAGGTCCTGGCTACGGCTTCGACGCTGGAAGCCGAAGTCCGCAAGGAACTGGCCAACGGTGGCAATGCTGCGGCTGCAACCTTGATTGGCAAACGGATCGCCGAAAAGGCGAAGGCTGCCGGTATCGACAAAGTCGCCTTCGACCGCTCCGGTTTTCAATACCACGGTCGTATCAAGGCGCTGGCTGATGCCGCGCGTGAAAACGGCCTCGTATTCTGATTTGGAGTAGACAATGGCTAAGCACGATATTGAAGAGCGTGGCGACGGTCTCACCGAGAAAATGATCGGTGTGAACCGCGTGACCAAGGTGGTGAAGGGTGGCCGTATCATGGCTTTCTCGGCACTCACCGTGGTTGGTGACGGCGATGGCAGCATCGGCATGGGCAAGGGCAAGGCGAAGGAAGTTCCGGTCGCCGTGCAAAAGGCCATGGACCAGGCTCGCCGCACGATGGTCAAGATCCCGCTGAAGAACGGCACCCTGCAGCACGCCGTTATCGGTCAGCACGGCGCGACCACCGTGTTCATGCAACCGGCGCCGGAAGGCTCGGGCGTGAAGGCGGGCGGCGCCATGCGTGAAGTGTTCGATGCGATGGGCGTCCACAACGTGTCCGCAAAGGTGCACGGTTCGACGAACCCGTACAACGTCGTTCGCGCCACGCTGGACGGTCTCTCGAAGATCAACACCCCGGCCGACATTGCCTCCAAGCGTGGCAAGACCGTCGCCCAGATTCTGGGGATTGAAGAATGAGCGACAAGAAAACCGTCAAAGTCACCCTGGTGAAGAGCCTGATCGGTCGTATCGAAGCCCACCGTGCCTGCGCGCGCGGCCTGGGTCTCAAGAAGATCAACCAGACCGTCGAAGTGCTCGACACCCCCGAAAACCGCGGCATGATCAACAAGATCTGCTACCTGGTTAAATGCGAGGGTTAAGATGTTTCTGAACACCATCAAACCTGCCGAAGGTGCCAAGCACGCCAAGCGTCGCGTGGGCCGTGGCATCGGCTCGGGCCTGGGCAAGACCGCTGGTCGCGGTCACAAGGGCCAGAAGTCCCGTTCGGGCGGCTTCCACAAGGTCGGCTTCGAAGGCGGTCAAATGCCGCTGCAACGTCGCCTGCCGAAGCGTGGTTTCAAGTCGCTGACGAAGGGCCTGACGGTCGAAATTCGTCTCGACGACCTGAATCGTCTGCCGGTCGATGACATCGACTTCCTGGCGCTGGCGCAAGCCGGCCTGGTGAAGACCGGTGCCAAGGCGGCCAAGGTGATTCTCGCCGGCAAGATCGATCGTGCACTGACGCTGCGTGGCATTGCTGCCACTGCAGGCGCCAAGGCTGCGATCGAAGCCGCCGGCGGCAAGTTCGTCGAGTAACGAAAGGCACGACAATCCGTGGCTACTCCTTCTCTAGCGGCTAACGCCAGCAAGTTCGGCGATTTGAAGCGTCGCATCCTGTTCCTGATCGGCGCCCTGATCGTCTACCGCATTGGCGCGCATATCCCGGTCCCCGGGATCAATCCGGCCGAACTAGCGAAGTTGTTCCAGTCGTCGCAGACGGGCCTCCTCGACATGTTCAACATGTTCTCGGGCGGGGCCCTGTCCCGGTTTACGGTATTTGCCATCGGCATCATGCCGTACATCTCGGCATCCATCATTCTGCAGCTGGCAGGCGAAGTCATTCCGAGCCTCAAGCAGCTGAAGAAGGAAGGCGAACAGGGACGACGCAAGATCACTCAGTACACGCGCTACGCGACTGTGGTGCTCGCGACCTTCCAGTCGTTCGGCATCGCGGTCATGCTGTTCAAGCAGCCTAACCTGGTGCTGAGCTCGCAGTTCGAGTTTTACCTGACGACGGTCGTGACCCTGGTCACCGGGACGATGTTCCTGATGTGGCTGGGCGAACAGATCACTGAACGTGGTATCGGCAACGGCATCTCGATGCTGATTTGCGCCGGTATCGCCGCCGGCGTGCCGTCGGCGATCGGCAAGACCCTGACCCTGGCGAGCCAGGGCAGCCTTCCGATCCTGCTGGTGATCGCGCTGTTCGTTGGCGTGGTGGCGGTGACGTGTCTCGTCGTATTCGTCGAGCGCGGTCAGCGCAAGGTGCTGGTGAACTATGCGAAGCGCCAGGTCGGCAGCCGCGTCATGCAGGGCCAGAGCACGCACATGCCGCTCAAGCTCAACATGGCCGGTGTGATTCCGCCGATCTTCGCGTCGAGCATCATCCTGTTCCCCGCTACGGTGGTGGGCTGGTTTGGCAACACCGAAGGTCTGGGTTGGCTGAAGAATATCGGTAACGCATTGCATCCGGGACAACCGATCTATGTGTTGCTGTACGCCGCAGCCATCATTTTCTTCTGCTACTTCTACACGGCGTTGGTGTTCAACCCGAAGGAAACGGCCGACAACCTGAAGAAGAGTGGGGCGTTCATCCCTGGCATCCGCCCGGGTGAGCAGACCTCCCGGTACATCGAGAAGATCATTCTCCGCCTGACGCTCATCGGTGCGATCTACATCGCCCTGGTGTGCCTGATGCCGGAGTTCCTGATCCTCAAGTGGAATGTACCGTTCTACTTCGGTGGCACGTCCCTGTTGATCATCGTCGTCGTGACCATGGACTTCATGGCGCAGGTGCAGTCGTACATGCTGTCGCATCAGTACGAAAGCCTGCTCAAGAAGGCCAACTTCAAGAACGGCGGTCTCCTGTCGCGTTGATGGGTTGGCCGGGAAGTCATGTCGAAAGAAGATACGATCCAGATGCAGGGGGAGGTGCTTGAAAACCTCCCGAATGCAACTTTCCGGGTCAAGCTGGAAAACGGTCATATTGTCTTGGGACATGTCTCCGGCAAGATGCGGATGCACTACATCCGCATCCTGCCCGGTGACCGGGTCACGGTGGAGTTGACGCCGTACGACCTGTCCCGTGCACGCATCGTGTTCCGCGCCAAGTAAGGGCGCGTAGTGAATCTGAAAGGAAAAACATGCGAGTTCAGCCTTCGGTCAAGAAGATCTGCCGCAACTGCAAGATCATCCGCCGCCACGGTGTGGTGCGAGTGATCTGCACGGACCCGCGTCACAAGCAAAAGCAAGGCTGATTTGAAGCCAGCGCTTTTTGCGTGTAACATCAGCAACTTTTCGAGTTTGGGGTAAATGTATGGCCCGTATTGCAGGGGTAAACATTCCTAACCATCAGCATATCTGGGTTGGCCTGCAGGCAATCTACGGTATCGGTGCAACCCGCGCTAAGAACATCTGCGCGGCGACCGGTGTCGTGACCAGCACCAAGGTCAAGGATCTGACTGATGCGGAAATGGAAAAACTGCGTGACGAAATCGCGAAGTTCACCGTAGAAGGTGACCTGCGCCGTGAAGTCACCATGAGCATCAAGCGTTTGATGGACCTAGGCTGCTACCGCGGCTTCCGTCATCGCCGTGGGTTGCCGTGCCGCGGCCAGCGCACCAGGACCAATGCGCGTACGCGCAAGGGCCCGCGCAAGCCTATCGCCGGCAAGAAGTAAATCTAAGGATTGACAATGGCTAAAGCAAACACAGTCCGCGTACGCAAAAAAGTGAAGAAGAGCGTTTCCGAAGGGATCGTTCACGTTCACGCGTCCTTTAATAACACCATCATTACCATCACCGATCGCCAAGGGAATGCACTGTCTTGGGCTACCTCGGGCGGTGCTGGTTTTAAGGGGTCGCGCAAGAGTACGCCTTTCGCAGCGCAGGTCGCAGCGGAAGCAGCTGGTAAAGTTGCCCAAGAATACGGTGTCAAGAACCTCGAAGTTCGCATCAAGGGCCCTGGCCCGGGCCGCGACTCGTCGGTACGCGCTTTGAACGCACTTGGCTTTAAAATCACCAGCATCACTGACGTGACGCCGATTCCGCACAATGGCTGCCGTCCGCCCAAGAAGCGCCGGATCTAATTGGGAGAATGTGAGAAATCATGGCACGTTATACTGGTCCGAAATGTAAACTGGCTCGTCGTGAAGGCACCGACCTCTTCCTGAAGAGTGCTCGCCGTTCGATCGACAGCAAATGCAAACTCGAAAGCCGCCCCGGCCAACACGGTGCTAAACAGCCGCGTCTGTCCGACTACGGTGTGCACCTGCGCGAAAAGCAAAAGATCCGTCGTATCTACGGCGTTCTGGAGCGTCAATTCCGCAAATACTTCGCTGAAGCCGAGCGCCGCAAGGGCTCGACTGGCGAAAACCTGCTCCAGATTCTTGAGTCGCGTCTGGACAACGTCGTCTACCGCATGGGCTACGGTTCGACCCGTGCCGAAGCACGTCAGCTGGTCAGCCACAAGGCCATCACGGTCAACGGCCAGGTGGTGAACATCGCTTCGTTCCAGGTCAAGACGGGTGACGTCGTTGCCGTTCGCGAAAAGGCCCGGAAACAGGCTCGTATCGCCGAAGCGGTCGCGCTCGCTGAACAGATTGGTTTCCCGGGCTGGCTGACGGTCGATTCCAAGAAACTGGAAGGTACGTTCAAGAACGCACCGGAGCGCTCCGAACTGTCTAGCGATATCAACGAGCAACTTGTGGTCGAGTTCTACTCCAAGTAATCGCTAGCCAAAAGGAACCACTATGCAAAACAGCGCTTCGGAATTTCTCAAGCCGCGTCTGATTGACGTGCAGCCGGTCTCGGCCTCGCAAGCGCGTGTGGCCATGGAGCCGTTCGAGCGTGGGTACGCCTATACGCTCGGTAACGCCCTGCGCCGCATTCTGCTGTCGTCGATGCCCGGCTTCGCTCCGACCGAAGTGTCTATCGCTGGCGTTTTGCATGAGTACTCCGCACTGGACGGGGTTCGGGAAGATGTCGTAGACATCCTCCTGAACCTTAAAGGTGTGGTGTTGAAACTGCATGGTCGTGAGTCGGTTCTGCTTGCTCTCAAGAAAGAGGGCGAGGGCCCGGTTCTGGCCAGCGATATCGATTTGCCGCACGACGTCGAGGTGGTGAACCCCGACCACGTCATCTGCAACCTGGCAGCTGGCGGCAAGATCGACATGGAGATCAAGGTCGAGAAGGGCCGTGGCTATCAGCCGGCTCCGGTTCGGATCAAGCAGGATGACAACCGGCAAATCGGTACGATTCTGCTGGATGCGTCCTTCAGCCCGGTTCGCCGCGTCAGCTTTGCTGTTGAAAGCGCCCGCGTTGAGCAGCGTACTGACCTTGACCGTCTGGTGCTGGATATCGAGACCAATGGTGTTGTCGAACCGGAAGAGGCTGTGCGTTCTGCCGCCCGTATCCTGATCGATCAACTCTCGATTTTCGCCGATCTCCAAGGCACTACCGTCGAAGTGATCGAAGAACGTGCGCCGCAGGTCGATCCGATCCTGTTGCGTCCGGTTGACGATCTCGAATTGACCGTTCGTTCGGCCAATTGCCTGAAGGCGGAAAACATCTATTACATCGGCGACCTGATTCAGCGTACCGAAACCGAGCTTCTGAAGACGCCGAACCTCGGCCGCAAGTCGCTCAACGAGATCAAGGAAGTGTTGGCTTCCAAGGGTCTCACGTTGGGGATGAAGCTGGAAAACTGGCCGCCGGCTGGTCTCGAGAAGCCCTAAGGCCCTCGGTCACAGTTAAAGGACTCTACAATGCGTCACCGTCTAGCCAATCGCAAACTCAACCGCACGTCGAGCCATCGTCTCGCCATGCTGCGCAACCTGGCCAACTCGCTGCTGCGTCACGAAGCTATCGTGACCACGCTGCCGAAGGCAAAGGAACTGCGTCGCGTAGCAGAGCCGCTGATCACCCTCGGCAAGCAGTCGTCGCTGGCCAACCGTCGTCTGGCCTTCGACCGCACGCGCGATCGCGAAATTGTCGTCAAGCTGTTCGACATTCTCGGCCCGCGCTATGCCAACCGTAATGGTGGCTACCTCCGCATCCTGAAGTACGGCTTCCGTCAAGGCGATAACGCGCCGCTGGCGCTGGTCGAACTGGTGGACCGCCCGGAAGTGGACGCTGTTGCTGAAGAGCAAGCTGCTGCTTGATTGCGTAAGCCGTTCATGGAAAAGCCAACCCTCGGGTTGGCTTTTTTACGTTTTGGCGCCGGTGCGAACTTCGCGTAACCTTGCGCACGGCCCCTCACAGGGGCTGACACATTCAAAGAAATACAAGGAGTTTGACGTGAAGCTGCACCGGATCCTGATAGCAATGATGACGACCGCCGTACTGGCCGCCTGCGGAGGCAAAAGCGAAGCCCCCGCCACCGATGCCGCCGCCGCACCGACCGAGAAGGTCTACAAGGTCGGCATGAACGCCGCCTTTGCCCCGTTTGAATCGGTCGACGCATCCGGCAAGCTGGTCGGCTTCGAGATTGACCTGACCCAGGCCGTGGCTGACGCTGCGGGAATCAAGGTCCAGTTCAACAACACGCCGTGGGAAGGCATCTTCGCGTCGCTGGAAAATGGCGACAATGACCTGCTGACCTCGGCCGTGACCATTACCGACAAGCGCAAGGAGAACATGGACTTCTCCGAACCGTACTTCGAGGCCGAGCAACTGATTCTGGTGACCAGTGGTCAGAGCATCTCCAGGGTTGAAGACCTGCAGGGCAAGAAAATCGCCGTGACCACCGGCACCACTGCCGATGCCGTCGCGCAGAAGCTGTTCGGCGCCAACAGCCCGAACACCAAGCGCTTCGAAAGCCTGCCGCTGGTGCTGAAGGAAGTCGAAAGCGGTGGCGTCGATGCCGCGATCGGCGACAACGGCGTGGTGGCCAACTACGTGAAGAACAACTCCGACAAGGGCTTCACCACCGTGCGCGGCGCCGACTTCGACAAGGAGTACTACGGGATGGCCGTGCGCAAGGGTGACAGTGCGCTGCTGGCCAAGCTGAACGCCGGCATTGCCAAGGTCAAGCAGGACGGCACTTACGACAAGCTGTACGAGAAGTACTTCGGTCGCAAGTCCTGATCTGAACTGCATCGCCTCCGCAAGGAGGCGATGTCTTTACAGCACCACGCTGCGACCGCCATCGACCGCCAGTATCTGACCGGTCACATAGCTGGCGTCGAACAGCAGGAAGCCCACTGCCCGGGCGATATCGTCCGGCGTGCCGATACGGGCCAGCGGAATGGTTGCTTCAATGCGGCGGCGCTCGTCCTGATCGAACACGCTGTCGCCCTCCGGCCACAGATTGACGCCGGGCGATACGCCGTTCACGCGGACATGTGGCGCCAGATCGCGCGCCAGCGCACGCAGTGTGGCCGCGTGGCCGGCCTTGGCGGCGGTGTAGACCGCATGGGCGGTCATTGGCCGGTCGACATGGATGTCGATCAGCCCGACCAGCGCACCGCGGCTTGCAGTGAGTGCCGGGGCGGCAGCCTGGGCAAGAAACAGCGGTGCTTTCAGATTGCTGCCGATCAGGTCGTCCCAGGCGGCTTCGTCGATCTGGCCGATCGGGGTCGGAAAGAAGCTGGAGGCGTTGTTGACCAGCCCGTCGAGCCTGCCGAAGGCAGACAGCGTCGCCTCGATCAACGCCGGCAACGCCGGAATGTCGAGCAGGTCGGCATGGACCGTGGCGGCCGAACCGGTGCGCTGCCGGTTCAGCTCCGAGGCCAGTGTCCGGGCGGCGTCTTCTGCACCGCGGTAATGCAGCATGACACTGGCGCCACGCGCGTGCAGCCCGCGGGCAATGCCCGCGCCGACGCGTCTGGCCGCGCCCGTGATCAGTACCGTTTTGCCGAGCTGATCCATGCCTCCCTCCATCAAGTCTGTTCTCCGCTACCGGCGAATCCTGTTTTGCCGCAGAATTGCTCCATTCTGTCATAGCCACACACAATGCACACACTGCCACAACCAGACCGCGATGCGGTCGCCGCCAGCGCCGGACTGGTCCGGCGCATCCAGCAGGAAATCGACATCAATGACGGCTGGCTGCCGTTCTCCCGTTACATGGACCTGGCACTGTATGCACCGGGGACCGGATATTACACGGGCGGCAGCCGCAAGTTCGGGGCTGACGGCGACTTTGTCACCGCACCGGAAATTTCGCCGTTCTTTGCCGCTGCACTGGCGCAGCAGATTGCCGATCTGCTGCCGCTGACCGGCGGCGACCTGTACGAATTCGGCGCCGGCAGCGGCCGGCTGGCTGCCGACCTGCTGCTGGCGCTGGAAGCGGACCAGGCATTGCCGCAGCACTACCGGATCATCGAAGTCTCCGGCGAACTGGCGGCCCGTCAGCGCGAACGCATCGAACAGGCCGCGCCACACCTGCTGTCCCGGGTCGAATGGCTGGAGGCGCTGCCGGCGCGCATGGATGGCGTGCTGATCGGCAACGAGGTGCTCGACGCCATGCCGTGCGAGCTGATCCACTGGGATGCGCAGGGTACCCCGCTGCAGCGCGGCGTCATCCGTGCCGGCGACGGCTTTGACTGGCAGGACCGGCCACTGGCCGATGGTGAGGCGCTGGCACGCGCCGAGGCACTGGCGCCGGGCGCCGAATACCTGTCCGAGCTGCCGCTGGCGGCATCGGCCTTTGTGCGTACGCTTGGTGAACGACTGGAACGCGGTGCGGTGCTGCTGCTCGACTACGGCTTCCCGGAAAGCGAGTTCTATCATCCGCAACGCCGTGCCGGCACGCTGATGTGCCATTACCGCCACCATACCCACCCGGACCCGTTCAGCTGGCCGGGGCTGACCGACATCACCTGCCACGTTGATTTCACCGCCATCGCCCAGGCCGGGCTCGATGCCGGACTCGACCTTGCCGGCTATACCTCGCAGGCGATGTTCCTGATGAACTGCGGCATTGCCCAGTTGCTGGGGCGGCTGGACCCGGAAGACATCGCGAACTACCTGCCCCAATCGACCGCCGTGCAGAAGCTGCTGTCGCCGGCCGAGATGGGGGAACTGTTCAAGGTCATCGGTTTCAGCCGGGGACTGGATGCCGGCTGGCGCGGCTTCGCGGTTGGTGATCGTCGCCGCAATCTGTAAAAGATGCAGGTAGGGGCTTGACAGCCTGCCAGCCCCTCTTTAAGATTCGGGCTCTCTCAAGCGAGAGAACGGCGAATTAGCTCAGTCGGTTAGAGCGACGGAATCATAATCCGCAGGTCCGGGGTTCGAGTCCCTGATTCGCCACCAGTATTATCAAGGGGTTAGCTTCGGCTAACCCCTTTTTCCGTTTCTGCACTGTCAACGAAGTGTCAACGGCTCACAAATCTTGATACCCTATTGCTCATAGCATATCCCTATGGTCATGGCACAGTATGAAATTTGCTCGAGCCTTCTCTCCAGAACTCAACGAATCTGTCACTCCCTACCAAGCCCGGGAGCTCTACACGGACGAAGATAGTCCGTTCTTCGAGCAAAAGCTTCGGTTCCTCTGTGAAGACATAGACTGTCGAGCCAACCTGACGCCAGTTGGGATCTACATGACTCGGAAGTCGAAGCGCGCACTCCACTTCAGGGCAGATGAGCCACACACCCTTCAATGCGAGTATTGCGACGACAAGCACGGCGGGAAACGTACCCCTGTCCCAGGTCAACAAGAGGATGATTTCAAACTCACCGACTTTCCTACTGAACTACTTCTTGACCCGCCGAAAAAAAAGTCTGGCAGCGGTGGAGGCACAACGACTGGGGGAGATGGGGGAGATGGTTCTGAGACGAAATCAACTGGTGGGACTCCAGGTTCTGATGCCCTTCGTAAGACAAGCTCGAAAACCATATACCTTGAACAAGTAGTTGACTGCTTCCTCTATGGAAATGAGTCTGCGAAGAATAATAGCTTTACCATCGGGGACAAAACTAAGCCTTTTTCCAAGTTCTTCAAATCAGTAAAATTCCTGACTAACGGGCCAGGCTACATTTACCACGGCGAAGTTGGAAGCTTAAAGGCATATAGCAATGCAGAATCCCTTAGAATTAAATTTACTGACCGGCCCTGGGATCCTAACAAAAAACCTAATGCGGCGTTGGTTTATATTTCCAAAGAGACAATAGATAAATCTCGAAGAAAGAAATTTTTTCGTGCAGAAGTACTGGAACTAGAAAAAGCTATCAATAAAGGCGAAAAGGTACGTTGCTTCTTTGTTGGAACTAATCCACATATAAAAACCAACCCAAGTCAGTTTAATGATAGGACATACGACACCATCAATGATGAACTATTAAGCATTGACCACATCTCTTTTGTTTTTGAAAAAAATGATTAAATACTCACCAATGGATTGAGCAGTTTTGCCTCTTGCAAATGATCTGGGGCTAGATGAGCGTAACGAATAGTCATAGTTAAGCTCTGATGCCCCAATATTTTTTGTAAAACTAAAATATTGCCACCATTCATCACAAAATGAGAAGCAAACGTATGGCGTAAGACATGGGTCATTTGACCATCAGGTAAAACCAGGCCACATCGTTCAACCGCATCCCTGAACGCTCCCCAGCAATACTGAAACAGCCGGTCTGTGCTAGTCGCAGCTTTTTCCTTCAACTCGCCGTAGAGTCCCTCAGCGACAGGAACCGCTCTGTTTTTGCCGCTCTTCGTACCCGTGAACTGAATGGACTGGTTGCGCAACTGGGTCTTTCTCATTCCTTCTGCTTCTCCCCAGCGTGCCCCGGTCGATAGGCACACCTTTGCTACCAAAAGAGCATCCTTGTTCCGACAGTTTTCCAACTCAGCTAGCAGTACCTGGATCTGATCCACTGTGAGCCATGACAGCTCCCTCTCAGGGATCTTGAACTGGCGAACCATGGCCAGCGGGTTTTCTTTTTTCCAAAGACCCAAACGCTTCAGCTCGTTGAAGACACTGCGCATGTAAGCATGTTCACGATTCATGTTGTTTGCAGTCACTCCAGACTCCAAACGTTGAGAGCGGTACTTAGAAAAATCCTCTGCAGAGAACCGATCCGCGACTGGATTTCCCATCGCCTCGGCCATTGCCAATAAGCGGCGCTGGGTATCAGCCGCAGATCTTAGGTTACAACCATGATGCTGATGCCACAGCTCAACCAGCTCTGTCAGCGTGCGCAAATCCCTTCTCTCGGGCTCCCATTCTGGGCTCTGAGCAACTTGAGCCTTGACCCAAGCCTCCCACGCCAATGCCTCCGATTTAAGAGGGAAAATTTTTCTAAACCGCTTGCTGCCCCGCCCACCGGGCTGCACATCAACAAGCCATCCAGATCCGCCTTTTTTAATCGCCACTTAAATCCCTCAGCAACTTCTGCCTGCGATGCCACCCATTAATATCAGCTCGTAGTTTATTAAGTTTTTCCTCAATCGAGGTTACGTTAATTTCACACCCTTCCTTTTCTGCTATTGCGCGTGCTTTATTTGCCTCTTTTTCCAAGAAATTGACTAATTTTTCAGTGTCATCATAATCGAGCATTGGCTCTTCAACTTGCAAAAGTACTTCTGCACGCCGAAGTTGTTTAGCAATGCTTTTCCTCTTCTTCATATCGATTAACGATTTGTTACCTTCAAGGCTGTGAAACTGCTCTACTAATCGCATTGTTGGATCAGTAATTAATAATTCTCCATTAAGGCCTTCTTCTCCAAATACATCTTCTATCCATTCTCTGGCCAATGCTTCAACAGCTTTCCTGAGTTCGATGTTGCTATTGAATACTGATGTGCTGTTTTGCTGCGCAGAACCTTCACTAGGGTAGCCCGCGCAACCAGGTGCTACATGCCCGAAGTCAGGATCGGATACGCCAGTTGATATCCAAAAAGCATATTGAGGCCACTCCCTGCAGACGGCTTCGATCATTTCTGCAGTCGGGCGCTGCCGGTTGAGAGAAAGCGCCTTCCACCTATCAGAGGGAATACCTGTTCTTTCTTCCAGCTCTTTAAACCGTCTGTTTGAAGAGATCTCCGACTCGATCACAAGCCACAGCCGCCCCTGCAGGGATGTTGTTGACATGCCAGCTCCATGAGTGATAGAAATGCCCTTGTTGGCGCATTTAATGCGCCGCGCAGGGCAGTTTTAACCTTGAGGTCTGATTATGGTCGACAACGTCCAGTTCCCACAAATCCAGCAGTCCCTGGCCGCCTCGATTCCAGTAATCGACCGCGCCTCATTCGCCCGCGCCATCGGCGTCACCGAAGGGGTGGTCGAGGGCTGGATCGCCCGCGGCTACATTCCATGCACCCAAATCGGGCGTCATCGCCTGGTCAACCTCGCGGCCCTGACTAAACGCTGCATTGATCAAGCCGAGTTCCGCCTGTAGTCCAAACCACTTGAAAGTAGAAGAGACCCAATGACCACCCCGAATCAAGACAAGCCCGGCCGCAAGGTCAATACCGCCATCCTGTCCGGCAAGATCACCGCCGTGCGCCGCCACGACGACTTCACTTACACCGAAATCACCCTGCCGGCCCAAGACGAATACAGCTCCCCCGCCACGGTCGAGATCCGCTCCAAAAAACGCATTGGTCAGGGCAACGACAGCGTACAGGTCGAAGTCCAGTGCGGCGGCTATCGCGGCCGCGCCTTCAACTACACCGATAAGCAAACCGGCGAGCAATTCAGCCGCCGCCCGGTCGTCAACAGCTACACGGCCATTGAGGACTGACCATGCTCGCTCCCGTCCAGCTGCTCGACGTGTTGCGCTCAGCCGCCGAAGTTCGGACGGCCTATGTGCAATCTCCGGTCGGGTCCGTCAAGAGCGTGGCCGACCACGCCTTTATCGCCTCGCTGATCGGTTCGTTTGAGCCGGATGTTCTGCTGATGAATGAGGCCCAGCGCCTCGACTTCCTGAGCATCTGCAAACAGCTCAACGTCCGCCCTGCGATGGTGTCCGCTCCCGGCCGGAGACACTAACCATGCTGTCCAGTGCGTCCACCGCCTATCGTCGCTCGTGCTACCGCCTCGACCAGTCGTGGGTTGAATCCCACGTGCTGCGTCTGCCGCGACAGTTCGGCACGATTGTGCGGCGGGCGTACACCCAGCAGCTTTTCGACGTGTCTTACCGGCAGGATGGCGAGGCCCGTCGAAAGGCCAACACCTTAGTCCGTACCGAATGCGCCCGCATCCGCCGGCTCGGCGGCAAGGTCGACCTGTCCGCCAATGATGAAGAACTGTGTTTCGCCTCCAAGCGCGCCGCCGATCTGGTGGTGCAACGGCTGCTCTATCTCCACGGTCTGTCACCCGACGATCGCCTGACCGCGCTGCTGCCGTTCCTGCACGAACGCGGGGTGCACCTTGGTGAAGAAAAGGGTGTCCCCGACGACGCCTACCGCCTGCCCAAGCGCGGCGACAACAACGTCACCGCGTCCAGCCTGCTGGACCGCCTGAGCGATGACCAGTTTTGGCGTCGGGTCCTGCGCCGCCACGCCGCCCGCAAGGTCGAGGCCGAAGCCATCCGGCAGGGGTCCGTCAACATCGGGGTCGGCTGCTACGTCAGCGACGACACGCTGCAACGCTGCCGCATGCAACGGCTGCGCAATCACCAGCTCATGGATGCCCTGACCCTCATCAACGAACAGGGCGATAGCCTGACCATGCGCGAAGCGTGGGATGCCAGCGTTTCAAACCCCGAGAACCGCCGCAACGAAACCATGACGCGCATCAGTGGGTTTGAACGCATCGCCCGCGAGTGCGGCCATGTCGGGCTGTTCATCACCGCCACCTTGCCATCGCGCTTCCACGCTTACCGCAAGGTCGCTAAGCGCAAGGCGGTGCCGAATCCCAAGTATGCCGACACCACCCCGCGCGACGGCCAGCGCCAACTGTCGGCCGAATTCGCCGCTGCTCGCGCCAAGCTTCACCGGGCCGGCATTCGCCCCTACGGCTTTCGCATTGCCGAACCGCATCACGACGGGACGCCGCACTGGCACTTCCTGCTGTTCGTCGAGGCCCGGCACCGCGATGCCTTAGTCGATGTGCTTCGCGCCTACTTCACCCGCGAGGACGCCGCCGAACTGGTCGCGGCCGGCACTGCCGCCCCGCGCTTCAAGGCCATCGACATTGACTGGAACCGGGGCAGTGCCGCTGGCTACGTCGCCAAGTACGTGGCGAAGAACATCGATGGCAAGAGACTAGATGGCGAATCCATCGGGACCACGTTCGACGGCGACGACGCCGTAACGGCGGCCGAGCGCGTTCAGGCGTGGGCATCGGTGTGGGGTATTCGCCAGTTCCAGCAGATTGGCATCGCCCCCGTGACCCTGTGGCGCGAGCTGCGCCGGATCGCCAATGAAGGCATGGACTATGACTCAGCGTTGCTGGAGAGGGCGGTTGCAGCGGCAGACGAGGGGAATTGGGCCGAATACGTCCGCGTTCTCGGTGGGACTGGCTTGACGTTGGCGGATATCCCTCTGGGCATGGCGCGGCAATGCGACCTGCCCAATCGCTACGGTGAATTGGTGATTTCCAGGGTCGATGGCGTCATCGACCGCACAGATGGTGAGCTGGTCCGCTCCCGTCTGCATGTCTGGCGAGTCGAGTTTCGCCGTCTAGAGGCAGGAGAGCGCGAGCGAAGCGAGACTGGGACTAGTGTCAATAACTGTACGCCAGCCCTGGACGGCGGAACGCCGGCCACGCTCTGGCCTGAGCATTTATCAGATCCCGTCTGGCAGAGATCCCCGGCCTATCTCGTTCCGGAGGCCGGCTATGCCTGATACCGGAAGCATTCAAACCATTTTGGTCTGTCGTGCCGCGGCGGGGGAGGGCTTCGCCCCTCTTTCTCCAGTCGACAGTGCCGGTATTTCCGTCGCGCTGTGCCCAGTTGGCACCCAGCTCTACGCCGGCCAAGCCTATGTGCTCGATGCCGGTCAGCAGCAGGTCGTCGACGCCGCCTTGGGCCCGTTCGATTACGGCTACGCCTCGGCATTGTGGGGGGTTTCCTTCACCACGGTGGTGGGCCTGTACCTCGTCTCTCACGGTATTTCGCTAGTCCTCAACATGATTCGTCGTGGCTAGTTATGCGTCCGGGCGCTTTCCCGATTTTCTCAACCAAGGAGTTTCACATGCTCAAAAAAATCACTTCCCTCACTGTCCTGTCGAGCATTGCCACCGGCGCGTTCGCTGCCGGTAGCGGCCCGGATCTGACCCCGCTCACCTCGGTGGTGGATTTTGGCACCGTCATCACCGCGGTCCTGGCTGTTGCCGGCCTGCTCGCCGGGGTGTACGTCGCGATCAAGGGTGCCAAGATCGTCATCGGCATGGTCCGCGGCGCCTAACCGGGCGCCTAACCGCACTCCCTTCACCTGGTGGGGGGCTTGTGCCCCCCTTTTCGTTGGTGCGCTATGACCATCAATCAACTGTGGTACCTGCTGATCTTCGCCTGGGGAGCACTCTGCGCTTGGGCGGTGATTCAAGGCATGAGGAGCTGACATGGAACTGGAAATCTACCTAGTGTTCTATTGGCTGATGGGGGGCATGGCTACGTTGCTGGTGCTGTGCCTGCTGGCCATGTGGTGGTTCAACCAATGAAAAAGGCGATCGCCGCTGTGGCGCTGAGCCTGATGGTCACCCAGTCCTACGCCACCAACCTCATTTTCGATGCCCAGGGCAACATTGTCGGCAGTTACGTCGCATCGACGCCGCCCTCACAGGTCGATTCGTTGCGGGCTAGGGCGGCTATTTCTGGCCTGGTGCAGCAAAATGCCGTTCAACGTGGGTTCGCCAATGCTGATCCCCGGGTGATCAGCACGGTATCTAGGGTTGGTACAGCGGCGGTGAGTTCTGCAGCAGGCGGAGCGGCCGCGATTGTCGTTGCTGGCGTGAGCGCCCCCGCGTGGGTTTCCGTGATGGCGATGGCTGCCGTGGGGACCGTGGTCGGCTACGGGGTGTCGCTGGCCCTGGATGGCGCCGTCAAATGGTTTTTTGGTGATGACGGAAGCGTTTCCGTGTCTGGCTCGCCGGGTGAAATGGCGTTCAATGAAATTCCATTTGCCTCGGGCTCCGCTAGCGGTTTTAAACCAGCAGCGATGCGGAAAGGTGGTGTCGCTTGGTGCGCGCTGACGTCCTCAGCAAATCCAATTTGTGCCGGTGATCCGGGCACGGCGATTTTTGGCTACCTAACCTCGTATGCCTGTGCTGGCCCATATCAATATCCAAATCGATTTAATCCCCCACAGTGCAGTGCGCCATACAAAATCGGTGATGGCTCGAAAACAACCTGGACCAAAATCAATGTCACTGGTGCGACGGCCAGCATCGGCCATGCGTCGGCATTCCTGCTCAATAATGGCGTTTGGTCAGAATTTAGGGGTGAGAGTTTCACATATAGCGTGACTAAATCGGTTGCGACCGTCGATTGTCCCGTTCTAAGTTACTCGGTTGGCAGCAAATGCGCCTCGCTCGGCATCACCCCAACCTCGACTGGTTCGAGTGCTGATGGGGTCAAATCGTTGTCCGATGCGGTCAATGGACTACCTGATTCCGAGAGATCGCGGCCGATCAATCCGGTTCTGCTCGCCGCGCTCGCCAACCAGCTGTGGAAGCTGGCCGCCCAGCAGCCAGGTTATGACGGCGTCCCCTACAGCAATGTCCAACCGATTACCACGGCTGATGCCCAATCGTGGCAGCAGGCCAATCCAAGTTATTACCCAACCGTTGGCGATATGACCGCTCCGATGCCGTCTGGCGGCACAGGGAATGGCGGGTCTGGTGGCAGTTCCCCATGGGCCCCTCTGCCGCCGAACTCCACGGGTACGCCAGGGACTGGGACGGATCCAGGCACTATCACTCCAGGAGGTTCAACCGGGACAAATCCGGGTGCACAGCAACCCCCGATTAATCTGGGCTCAGATCCCGGCATTGGTTCGCCCGCTCTCGAGGCAGCACCAACGGCCCGGATGATTCTCGATCCGCTGCTTAATCTGCTGCCCGATTTTAAAACGTTCATGACCCCTCAGCACCAGGCCGTGTGTCCAAAGCCTGTGTTCAACCTGTTCGGCAAAACGATAATTATGGAAAGCCACTGCATTATCGCCGAGGAGCAACGCCAAGCGCTGTACACCATCATGATGGTTGCTTG
The DNA here is from genome assembly GCF_054781615.1 of Microvirgula curvata. Classification (NCBI taxonomy): domain Bacteria; kingdom Pseudomonadati; phylum Pseudomonadota; class Betaproteobacteria; order Neisseriales; family Aquaspirillaceae; genus Microvirgula; species Microvirgula curvata. The sequence continues at coordinate 25,112 of NZ_BAAGUB010000035.1, forward strand.
GGTCTTGATTGCCGCGCTGATTATCCTATCTGCCTGAGGTTCCATTTTCTATGTTCGGTATTATTCTTTCCGCGCTAAACATGGCTTTGGCCTGGCTGGTTCGTTCGGTCTTAGTTAAATTCGTTACATATTTCGCACTTTGGTTCGTCACAACCGAGTTTATTCAGGTGCTACAGGTGGCAGGCATTTTTCCTAATGCCAGCAGTCTTACAACTGTACTGGGAGGTATGCCCGCCGCGGTTTGGTATTTTCTAGACCTGTTTGCATTCAGTCAAGGACTGCCAATTGTGCTGGCCGCTGTTGCCACTCGATTCATTATTCGCCGAATTCCGGTTATAGGATAATCAGATGGCGATCAATGCCTATACGGGCCTGCAGGGATCCGGTAAATCATTTGAGGTTATACGTTCGGTGGTAATTGAGGCGATTGCCGCCGGCCGTAATGTCGTTACTAATATTGACGGCATCAGTGAAGAGCTAATTCATCTCTATTTGATGAAGCAGCGAGACGCCGATCCTGACAGCTTGGGACATGTGATTCATGTCGGTAATGACAGGGTGAAAGAGCCTGAGTTTTTTCCTGATGAGGGACAGCCAGATCTTTGCGCTGTTGTGCAGCCGGGAGATCTGGTAGCCATTGATGAGGCCTGGCGTTTTTGGGGCACGGACTGCGGCAAATTCAGCCATGAGCATATGCAATTTTTTCGTATGCATCGTCATTACACACATCCGATAACTGGCGTGGCCTGTGATGTAGTCCTGATGACGCAAGATATTACGGGGTTACATCGTAATCTACGCAATGTAATTGAATTTTCATTCCTGATGACCAAACTTAAATCGCTTGGGCTAACCAGGATGTATCGAGTGCAGATTTATGAGGGCTGGAAGCAAAACAAAAAAACCCAGATCGATGTTCACAACAAAAAATATGATCCAGAAATTTTTCCGCTATATAAATCCTATGCAGGGGGGCAGGGTAAGGAAAACGCTATTGACAAACGTGCCAACATCCTTACCAATAAAAAACTTTGGTTAATCGCCTTTTGTGTTGTGGCATTTATCAGTGTGGGTATCTGGAATACCTGGCGCTTCTTCCACCGCTCACCACAAGTTCAGCCCTCCGCTGCTGTAGCTCAAAATCCACAGCAGGTGGTTAAACAGCCAGCTCCTGTAGCGGTTTCGCCTGTTTTTTCTGATCGCTGGCGAGTGGTTGGCCGCTATGAGGTGGATGGGATGAGCTGGGTGGTAATTGCTAATCAGCAGAACCGCTTGCGGGTTGAGTCGGCCAGTGTTTTCACTAACAGTGGCATGTCGACCATTGGTGTTGTCGATGGTGCCAATGTGACCGTGTGGTCATCACAGAGTGCAGCCCCAGGCCCTGCCGGGCTGGGGATACCGTAATGAAAACCCTGCATTTTTCCCCTTTGTTCGCTTTCACGCGACAAACATTTGTAGCGCTCCTTCTGCTGGTTGCAGTACCAGTACTGGCGTCCCCTGCTGATGATGCGGCCGCCAAGGGCAAGCCTGCGACAACTGCTATGGCGAAACCATTGCAGACGGCTGAGCCGAAGTTCAATTTCCAAGGGGTAACGGTATCCCAAGTGGTCTCGCTCATTTACGAGGAAGTGCTCAAGAAGCCGTATGTTCTTGATCCTCGCGTTTTGGCAGACCAGCGACCGGTATCGCTTCGATTTGACGGTACAAAAGGCGAATTACCCGGTTTTCTGCGTGACTTCCTCCATTTTCTCGGTCTGAGGATCGAGTCTCGAGCCGGGGTAGATTTCGTTACCAGTGATGTTGCTGATCTGCGGATGCCAGATGTGGAGCCGCCACCAGAACTTGAGGTCTATGTGTATCGACCCAAGTTCAGAGAGCTTGCCTATCTCACTGAGCTGCTGTCGCCCCTGTTCAAAACGGGATCTTTTACAGTCAGCCGTGCTGTGCGTTCGGGGGCCGCGGAGTCCGCGACAATGGCTGCGCCTGCGAGCTCTGCCGCCGCACAGATTGACCAGCACAGTGATGTGATGGTGTTCCAGGGAACGGCTGCAGAGATTGCGCTGTTGACGCGTGTGCTGCCACAGGTCGATACACCGGCCGGTGAGGTGCTCGTCCAGGGTGTTGTCTATGAGGTGACAACGGGTCGCAATGAATCCTCGGGTTTCCAGCTTGCGCTGTCGTTGTTGGGAGGAAAGTTGGGGGTCAAGGTCAACACACCGTCGAGTGGTAATAGTGCGATCACCCTTAAAACGGCAGTCATTGATGCTGCAATTGATGCTTTGGCTAGTGATTCGCGCTTCAAAGTCGTATCAACCCCCTATCTGAGAGTGCAATCAGGGCAGGCAGCATCATTGACTGTTGGCCAGGATGTACCTGTGCTGGGCTCGGTTTCCTATCCTCAGGGAGGTGGCACACCGGTGCGCTCCGTCGACTACAAATCTGCAGGGGTGATTTTCAACATTTCACCGAGGGTTCGCGACAGCGTGATTGATGTGGATGTATCCCAGCAGGTGAGCAATTTCGTGAAGACGGAAACCGGGGTCGATGACTCGCCGACCCTGATCAAGCGGGAGCTTCGCACCCACGTGTCGGCCCAGGACGGCGAGCTGGTCGTGCTTGGTGGGCTGCGTGACGAGAAGGACAACGCAAGCCGCTCCGGGCTGTCCTTCCTGCCTGAATTCCTACGTGCTAGGTCCAGCAGCAGCACCCAGACCGAGATCCTGCTGATGCTGCAACTGACCAAGACGGCCAGCTAGATCCACAGGAACCTTGCTGGACAGGGATTATTGGTGTTTATGCGTAAATGCCTGGCTGGTTGCTGTGCAGAGGGGCTGGGAATGCTCAATCCTCGGCTCATGGGTGATCTGTCCGGGCAGTTCACGCATAAACACCAATAATTCCCTCGAGGGCTTTCTGCCTGCTCACCCTGCGTGATACGGCGCCGGCTGGCGTACCGCAGCGCGTGAGCGCGAGGAGCGCACAGCCGGCACCAGATCGCGCTGGCTCGCCTTGCCGACGGCAGGCACATTCCTTCACGAGCGGAGAGGCGGTCAAGGGTGGCCGTAGGCCACGAAGCTTGCCCTTGACGGCTTCGCAGCGACCCCACGCTCACTCGGAGGGCTGGGGTGGCAGTTCTCCCCAGCCCCCGAGGATCAAACGCGATCGTTTGTGGGGTTTGGGGCTAGCCCCACTAAAGTTCAGATCTGTCCGGAGGGACGGGGCAAGCCCACCTTGTCTGCCTGTCAAACTTCGTTGGCCCGTTCTTGGACATGGGCGTAATCGTAAAGAAGCATGCCCGATTTGATCCAAAGGCTTACCCTGTGCCTGGCTGCTGACTGTCAACTGTGTGTCGACGCTATAGTCGTGCAAAGTCGACCACAGTAGATCAATGACTCCATAAGCCATTGAAATGTCGCGCATAGTCGACCAGAGTACGGCTTTTATGGCGGAATCATAATCCGCAGGTCCGGGGTTCGAGTCCCTGATTCGCCACCAGTATTTCCAAGGGGTTAGCGCAAGCTAACCCCTTTTCGTTGTGCCGGAAAAATGCGGGGAGGGGGCGTAACCACGCAAGGCCGGACGCCTCTCCCCCTGAGGCCGGCTTACTGTGCTGAAGCGCTGGCGGCAGCCGAAATGGCATTTCGTACCGCGGCATCATGCTGTTGCAGCAGCGCCTGCAGACGGGACAGTGCTTGCTGGTACTGGCCCTGTACGACAGGGTCGCTGAAGTTCAGCTGCTGACCGTCCGGGCTGACATGGCCCTGATGCTGCGCGGCCAGCGCGGCCATGGTGGACGCTTCGACAAGCATGTCATGCCGCAACTGATCCTGTTGTACCGTGAATCCTTCCGTGATCTGAATGGCCTTGTGCAGCTCGATCCGCAATGCATCCTTGATGCCTTCCGGTGCGTGGCTGGTTTCGATGATCTGTTTCATCCCGAGCGTGGCGGACTGGTTGGCCTGGACAAATTGCTGCTGAAGCTCGCCGAGCCTTTTCAGGTCAGCCACGGACTGTGCCGCACCGGCACGCGTGCTCAGACGGGCAGGGTTGATGTTCTGCGCCAGACTGATCTTGCCCATCCGGGCATCCAGCATTTTTGTCTGGCTGTTCATCGCGCGCAATGCCGCAGCCAGTTCATTGAGCAGCTGATTGCTCGCCATCTGCCATTTGTCTTGTGCCGTCAGCGCAACGGGGGAAAGGAATGGCACCGGCACCGTGGCTGCCCCCTGGTTGGCCGCCGCCAGATTCTTCTGCGCCGCAAGCGATGCCTGACGCAACAGGAACTGGTTGGAGATGACAAGCACCGACCACAGCAGAAACAGGCCGCCCATCACCAGCCGGGCCCGGGTGTAGAAGGCACGGCGGCGGGCGACCAGCGCCAGCAAACCGTAACCCGCCCCCATGCACAGCAGCATCAACCACATCATTTGCCCGCTGGCATCGCCGAATTGCATCAGCAGTGTGGCAACAGGCAGGACAAGCAGGGCGACGAGAGGCAGTGCCCATATGGCCTGCGCCGAAACAGTACGGAATTGCGGAAAGCGTATTGGCATACTGAAAATACTGAATGAATAGGGACGGGCAGTATGCCCTGACCAGGCCCTTTCATAAACAGCACACAGAGAGTTACTCCCGGCCGGGACGAGTCATATCAGACCTCGTGCTGTTCACTGTCTGTTCGCCGCAGGTTCAAGCAGTTTCTGCTATGCCGAATTTCAGATTCGTCCTATAGAAAAGCCGCACGACTCTGGCCTTTAATGCCTCCAGCGTAACGATGCCGGTGGCACTGAGGAGCGATGCAGCAATGAACGAACGGACAGAACGCACAGTGGCGGACGACATTCAGGTCCGTCTGGCGCAGACGGCCGGGGGCGTGCCAGACGTTCCTTCCTCTCCGGTAATCAATGCATTTGACGTTTATGCCGGCCGCAACCAGCCGGGCTGGCCGGGCCAGCGCCAGCTCGAAAGCGGTTTTGGCTGGCGACTGATTGTGGATGGGGACTGGCTGGAGCTGGGGCTGTCGGCGACGACCCGCTTTGCCGGCCATGCCGCCGCCGTCTGGATCCTGGCCGACGGCCTGAAGCCCAACAACGGCAATCCGCTGCCCCTCCCGCCATCCCCGTTTCTTCTCGGCAGTGAGGGGCACGACGCCATGCTGTGGCAGACCGGTGAACCGAGCCGGTCCGTTCTCGATGTCGGCATCGTACAGCTGACCGGTGATGCCGGCGTGAGCAAGAACCTGGGCAATGTTGGCCCAGGGGCCGGACTTGCGGTACTGGGCAGCGCCGGTGCCGATGTGCTGTGGGTCAATGATCAGTACCGGGACAGCCTGTTCGTTCACGGTGGTGATGGTGATGACCAGGTGCATGGCGGTGCGGCCAACGATGCCCTGTCCGGCGGTGAAGGGGCAGACTGGCTGCATGGCCGGGACGGAAACGACATCCTGCGCGGGCACCGGGGGCAGGACCGTCTTTATGGTGGCGCGGGCCATGACTACCTGGATGGCGGGCTGGACGACGACAGGCTGTATGGCGGGGCTGGCGACGACATCCTGCAGGGCGGGCCGGGCTGCAATGTCATTGATGGCGGCGAGGGGCAGGATATCGTCCGGTTGTCCGGCCTGTTTGCAGAGTACCGGTTGTCGCGGGAGGACGCCGGGCGGATCCGCATTATTGATACCGTGAACGGCCGGGATGGCGACAACCTGCTGAAGAATGTCGAAAAGCTGCATTTCATCGACTTTAGAATGAACAACATCCCGGACCTGACCCTCAGCGGGCCGGATGCCCCGCTCCCGGCCACGGATGTCCTGACCCATGATCGTGATGGCCTGCGGCTGGGGCGGCAGGGCGCCTTCGTGCTGGCTGCCAGGCAACTGCTGGGAAACGATGTCGACTGGCAGCAGGACGCGCTCCGGATCAGTTCGCTGTCCGGCGCGGTCGGGGGTACGGTCAGCCTGGAGCCGAATGGCGACGTGACATTTGTACCGCAGCCCGGCTTCGGCGGCCTCATGCGCTTCAAGTACACCATTGCGGATGCCCGGGGGCACAGGGCCGCCACCCTGCGGAGCGGCGCCGGCGATGAGTCGGCGCGCATGGCTGCCGAGGTCATGCTGCTGACGCCGGACCTGCCCGATGATCCGGCCCTGTACCGGCAATGGCATCTGCAAGAGGCGCGGGTGCTGCCCGTGTGGCGCGACTACACCGGCCGGGGGGTGCGCATCGGCATGTACGAACCCTCTGACATTCATGCCCGCAGCAAGGAAATCATGGATATGCACCACCCGGAGCTGCGGGCCCGCCTGGATCCGGTCTGGCTGGCCGAGGCGCGTCCGGGCCGGCTGGCCGGGATCGGCAGCGACGGGGAGTACAGCCGGCACGCCACCCAGGTGGCCGGCGTGATGGTGGCAGCGCGCAATGGCGATGGCGGTGTCGGCGTGGCTTATGGCGCCACGATGGGCGGACACTGGCTCACCGGGGGGGACTTTGCGTCACTGTCTAGCATGGCTGGATACGATGTGGTCAACCATAGCTGGTCGCTGCGGCAGCCATTCAGCCTGTCTTATTTCTCCGCGGAGGTGGACAGGATATTCAGCGATTACCTGGCCGCGGTCCGCAATGGCCGGGGCGGGCTGGGAACGACGAACGTGGTGTCGGCCGGCAATGGCTGGGCCGGCGGCGGCAATGCCAATTACTCCAACATGACCAACAGCCGGACGAACGTCGTCGTGGCGGCGCTTGATCCGGCCAGCGACCTGTCCATCCTGCGGACAGATGGCAAGCGCTTTTCCAACCCCGGGGCCAATGTGCTGGTCAGTGCGCCGGGCATGAGCATCGTGTCGGCCCAGCGCCGGGTGCAGCTCGACAATGGCTCGATTACGGGGGCGGAGCTGGACTCGGTGAGAGGGACCAGCTTTGCCGCCCCCATTGTGGCGGGGACGGTGGCCCTGATGCTGGAGGCGAATCCGCATCTCGGCTATCGCGATGTTCAGGACATCCTGGCATTGTCGGCGCGGCGTACCGGGCAGGGAGACTGGCAGGAAAATGGCAGCCGAAGCTGGAATGGCGGCAGCATGCATGTCAGCCACGACTACGGTTTTGGCTCGGTGGACGCCCTTGCTGCCGTGCGTCTGGCCGAAACCTGGAACAGGCAGCGTACCGCTTACAACGAATCCTCGATGAGCAGTGCGCTGGCTTCCGGCACGCTGGCCATGGCCATCCCCGATTACCAGGAAAACGGGGTTCGCCACAGCCTGCAGGTGACGGGCCTCGACCTGCAGGTCGAGACGGTGGCAGTCAGGGTGGTGCTGACGCACGAGCATGCCGGCGATCTGGTGCTGAAGCTGGTGTCACCGTCGGGGACCGAATCGATCCTCATGGACCGGCCTGGCAAGAGCAGGCGGCCTGGAGAAGGGACGCAGCACGGCAGCCGCCACTTCAATGACACTAACCATCTGGATTTCGTGTTTTCGAGCACGCACCATCGCGGCGAAGACCCGAATGGCATCTGGACACTTGAAATCAGCGACCGCGGGGCGGCGAATACCGGCACGCTGGAGCACTGGAGCTTCAATGTATTCGGGTCTGCCGGGCTGGCGGACGATCATTACGTGTACACCGACGAGTATGCGGCGCTGGCATCGGATCCATTGCGCAACCGCCTGTCGGATGACAATGGCGGGCATGACACGCTGAACCTGGCCGCCTTGTCCGGCGCCTGCCAGGTCGATCTCAAACGGAGTACGGCGACGCTTGCCGGTACGGCGCTGACCCTGATTGACGGCCGGCAGATCGAAGACGTGCTGGCGGGCGGGTTTGACGACAGCATTCATGGCAACGAGGGCGCCAATCTGCTGCGCGGGGGGCGTGGTGATGACCGGCTGTACGGGGCTGGCGGGGGGGATACGCTGGAAGGCGGGCCGGGGAACGACCGGATGACAGGCGGCGGCGGGGCCGACCTGTTCATCATTGAGCCGGAGGCGAATGCACAGGACGTGATCCTGGATCTCACCTCCAGCGAAGCTGGGGAGGGGGATATCGTGGCGCTGGTCGGGTTCACCCCGAACCTGCTGGCGGGCAGGAAGTACACCAGCCGAAGGACGAAGGAAACCGGACCGGAAACCCTGATTGAGCTGGGCAATGGCCAGACACTGTTGATCATGGACGGATTGATGAAGCCTGACAGCAGAATCATCGATTTTGCCGACCGTGCGCAGTTGCAGCAATGGCAACAGACAAGGCATGCGACACCACTGATCGAGGGCGAACGGATACTGGATGCGCGCCGGGGACGTGTCAATCATAAAACCGGCGAGATTGGCGACGGTGCATTTCTCGGCGGAAAAGGGCCTGATCGTTTTCTGGTGCTGGCCAATACACGGCCGAACTGGTGGGTCAGCCTGCTCGCCTCCGTGACCATCAGGGTGTCCAACCTGATCATCGATTTCGACCCGGAGGCCGATACGATCGACCTGAGCCAGTTCGGCGGGCTGCACGATATCGGACAGTTGCGCATACGCGTGGCATACAGGACGTTTGGCTGGGATGGACAGTTGACCCAGGTGGCTGCCGAGCAGGGCGGGCAGTCGCTGATAGTGAATCTGTACAACGTTTCTCCGGAAGCCCTCAGTGAACGCAATTTCATCTTCGCTTCACCCGGAACCGCCGTGCCGCCGCCCGACCATCCCCCCGGCCCGCCGCGCGTCGGTGCGCCGCCTGTGCTGCTTGAGCGATTCGCCCCTGCCGCATTGCCGGTACCGGTCATTGCCGGCACCGGTGCTGCCGATACGCTGCTTGGTGACGCCGGCGGCAATCGGCTGATTGGCGGTCCGGGGGCCGACCGGATGGAGGGCGGTGCTGGCGACGACACCTATGACGTGGATGATGCCGGCGACAGGGTGATTGAACTGGCGGGCGGGGGCCATGACCTGGTGCGTTCGCGCATCGATTTCACCTTGCCGGACGAGGTCGAATGGCTGGAGCTGACCGGTAACGGGGACATCGACGGCACCGGCAATGCCGGCAGCAACCGCCTGGTCGGCAATGGTGCCGCCAACCTGCTGGATGGCCGTGCCGGCAGCGACACCCTGCTTGGCGGAGAGGGGAACGATGGCTACCGGGTCGATGACAGTGCCGACCGGGTTATCGAACTGGCCGGGCAGGGGCACGATACCGTTTTCGCCACGCTCTCGTTCACCCTGCCGTCGCATGTCGAAGACCTGGTGCTGAGCGGGTCGGCCTCGCAGGATGGCAACGGGAATGATCTGGACAACAACCTGACCGGCAACGCGTTGGCAAACCGGCTGTCCGGCGGCGCCGGCGATGACCGGATATACGGTCTGGACGGGCCGGACAGACTGAGCGGCGGTCGGGGGGACGACCTTCTGTACGGCGGGATGGGGGGGGACGTGTTCCAGTTCGGCCGTGGGGACGGGCAGGATGTCATCGGCGATTTCGACTGGGACGATGACATCCTGCGCTTTGGCCCGGGCATTGGCATGGACCAGCTCTGGTTCCGGCGGAGCGACGCGGGGGACGTGAATGTCGGCGTGATCGGTACCGGCGACAGCGTCACCCTGGCTGGCGCCGGGCCGGCGGCGGCGGCGGTGCGCTACGATTATGCGATCGAGCTCCAGAATGGCAAGCAGTTGCTCAGCCACCAGGTCGATCAGCTGATCGAGGCCATGGCCCGCTTTGCGCCGCCGCCGATGGGACAGCAGAGCCTGCCGATGGCCAATCATCCGGTGCTGGCCAGCCTCGTCGCCAGCAGCTGGCGATGAGGGCGTCGCTTTCTCTCTGCCCGGTGCTGCGCCATGCCGGATAAGTCCGCGGTCGAGGCGCTGCCCGACACCGGCCTGATCTGCCTGGCGATGATGGCCCGGCTGCATGGCAAGATTGCCGATCCGGTGCAACTGGCCCATCAGTTCATGCCTGACGGGGGGCGCTTCGGCACTGCCGATATCCTGCTGGCGGCCCGCTCGCTGGCGCTGCATGCCCGCGCGGTCCGGGTTCCGGCCGACAGACTGGCGCGCACACCGCTGCCGGCACTGGCCCAGGATGCGGACGGGCGCTTCTATCTGCTGGCCCGCGTTGACCGGGACAGCGCACTGATCCACGATCCTTGCCAGCCGCGGGCGGAACGACTGTCGCTGGCGGCGTTGCGGGCACGGGGCTGCGACGAGCTGATCCTGTTCACCTCGCGGGCGTCGGTGCTGTCCCGTCTCGGCCGTTTCGATTTCAGCTGGTTCATCCCGGCGATCGTCAAATACCGCCGGCTGCTGCTGGAAACGCTGCTGGTCAGTGTTGCGCTGCAGTGCTTTGCCCTGATCACGCCGCTGTTTTTCCAGGTGGTGATGGACAAGGTGCTGCCGCACAACGGACTGTCGACGCTCGACGTGGTGGCCACCGCGTTTCTGGTCGTGGTCATCTTCGAGTCGGTGCTGGGCGCCTTGCGCGATTATGTCTTCGCCCATACGGCCAGCCGCATCGACGTCGAGCTGGGCGCGGTGCTGTTCCGCCATCTGCTGAAACTGCCGCTGTCCTATTTTCTGGCCCGCCGGGTGGGGGATTCGGTGGCCCGGGTGCGCGAGCTGGAAAATATCCGCGCATTTCTGACCGGCAATGCGATCACCCTGATCCTGGACCTGGTCTTTTCGCTGCTGTTCATCGTCGTCATGCTGTTCTACAGCGCCTGGCTGACACTGGTGGTGCTGGCCTCGTTGCCATGCTACGTCATGCTGTCGCTGCTGGTGACGCCGGTATTGCGCGCGAGACTGGACGAGAATTTCAATCGCGGCGCGGAGAACCAGGCGTTTCTGGTCGAGTCGGTTTCCGCCGTGGCGACGATCAAGTCGATGGCGGTCGAGCCGCAACTGACCCGGCACTGGGACCGGCAACTGGCCGCCTATGTGACATCCAGCTTCCGGGCCGGGGCCGTCGGCACGCTGGCGCATGCCGGGGTGGGGCTGATCGGCAAGCTGGTCACCGTCGCCACGCTGTGGCTCGGGGCGCGGCTGGTGCTGGAGCAGCAGCTGACCGTCGGGCAACTGGTGGCCTTCAACATGCTGGCCGGCCATGTGGCACAGCCGGTCATGCGGCTGGCCCGGCTGTGGACCGATTTCCAGCAGGTCGGCATTTCGATGCAGCGGCTGGGCGACATCCTGAATGCGCCGACCGAGGCGGCCGGCAACAGGACCATGATGCCGACGCTGGGTGGCGACATCCGCTTCGAGCAGGTGTTCTTCCGTTATGGGCCGGATGGGCCGGATGTACTGAAGAACGTCACGCTGGCGATCGCGCCGGGTGAGGTCATCGGCATCGTTGGCCGTTCGGGCTCGGGCAAGAGCACGCTGACCCGGCTGGTGCAGCGGCTGTATGTGCCGTCGCGCGGCCGGGTGCTGGTGGACGGCATGGATCTGGCGCTGGTCGACGCGTCATCGCTGCGTCGACAGATTGGTGTCGTGCTGCAGGAGAACATCCTGTTCAACCGGTCCATCCGGGAAAACATTGCGCTGGCCGACCCCGGTGCCAGCCTGGAAGCCGTCATGGCCGCAAGCCGGCTGGCCGGCGCGCATGACTTCATTGCTTCGCTGCCGGAGGCATACGACACGCCGGTCAGCGAACAGGGGGCGAGCCTGTCCGGCGGGCAACGGCAGCGCATTGCCATTGCCCGTGCGCTGATGGGCCGGCCGCGCGTCCTGGTGCTGGACGAGGCCACCAGCGCGCTGGATTACGAATCCGAGCGCATCGTCCAGGAAAACATGCGGGCTATCTGTCAGGGACGAACCGTCATCATCATTGCGCACCGCCTGTCCGCCGTGCGCGATGCCCACCGCATCGTGGTGATGGATGACGGCGAGATCGTCGAACAGGGGGCGCATGCGGCACTGCTGGCGATCCCCGGCGGGGTGTATGCCGGGCTGCACCGCCTGCAGCAGGGGGAAACATGAGGGGCCGGATCCGTGTCGGCCTGCAGGCTGCACTGCTGGTCCTGAGGCAGCATGCCGATGTCTGGCGGCTGACGTGGCGCCAGCGCAAGCTGCTGGACCCGCCACGGCGGCTGGCACAGGAAAGGGAATTCCTGCCCGCTGCGCTGGCCCTGCAGGACACCCCGGTGTCGCCGCTGCCGCGGCTGGCAATGTGGCTGCTGATCGGATTCCTGCTGATCGCCCTGCTGTGGTCCTGCATCGGCCAGGTCGACGTGGTGGCGGTGGCGGGCGGCAAGGTCATTCCGAACGGGCATACCAAGACCATCCAGTCGATGGAGGCGGCGGTCGTTCGCCAGATCCGGGTCGCCGACGGGCAGCGAGTCAGGGCCGGCGAGGTGCTGATTGCGCTGGACACGACCGGCGTGCATGCCGACCGGGACCGGATCCGGGGCGAGCTGGCCGTGGTCAGTGCGCAGCTCGCACGCAGCCAGGCCATGCTGGCGGGGCTGGGGCTGGGCCGTCTGCCGGCCATGGCACGGCCTGCCGGTGTGGATGATGCGCTGTGGAGCGAGGCCATCCGGCTGGCACAGGGGCAGTTCGACGAGTTTGTTGCCCGGCGGCGGCGGATCGAGGCGGAAGTGGCGCGGCGCGAGGCCGAACTGAAAGCCTCGCAGGCCCTGGTCCACAAGCTGGAGCTGACGCTGCCGTTTGCCCGTCAGCGCGAGGCATCGTACAAGGATCTGGCCGAACGGCAGTTCGTCTCCCGCCATGGCTATATGGAGCGCGAGCAGGCCAGGATAGAGCTGGAGGCGGACCTGGCGGCGCAGCGCAGCCGGCAGCAGGAAACGACGGAAGCGCTTGGCGAGGCGCGGGCGCGCCTGGTCGAGCTGGACACGGAGACGCGCCGGATTCAGCTGCAGGGCATCAACGACAGCCTGCAGAAAACCGCGGCACTGGAGCAGGACCGCATCAAGGCCGACATGCGAACCCGCTGGATGACGCTGACCGCACCGGTGGACGGGACGGTCCAGCAACTGGCAGTGCATACCGTCGGCGGGGTGGTGACGCCGGCCCAGCCGCTGATGCTGGTGGTGCCGCGGGACGGCGCGCTGGAGGTGGAGGCGTTTGTCGCCAACAAGGATGTCGGTTTCGTCCATGCCGGGCAGTTGGCCGAGATCAAGGTGGAGACCTTCCAGTTCACCCGCTACGGCACGATCCCGGCAACGGTCGTTTCGGTGTCGCACGATGCGATCAACGATGAGCGGCGCGGGCTGGTCTATGCGGCCCGGATCCGGCTGCACCGGACGTCGATCCGTGTCGACGGGCGCGAGGTCGGGCTGGCGCCGGGCATGGCGGTCTCGGCCGAGATCAGGACCGGCACGCGCCGGGTGATCGATTTCTTCCTCAGCCCGCTGCAGCAGTACCGGGACGAAAGCCTGCAGGAACGCTGATCAGGTGTGGCTGGCCGGCAGGCGGAAGATGGCGACGGTCTGCTCCAGCGCCTCGACCGTTGCATTCAGCGTGTCGGTGGTGCTGGCCAGATTCTCCGTGGCCTGGTGATTGTTGGCGGTCATGCTGGCGACCTGCTCGACACGCCTGGCGATATCGAGCGCGCCGGTCCGGGTTTCGCTCAGGGCGGCCAGGATGCGGCCCAGCTCGCTGCGCGCCGTGTCGGCGTCCTGGCGGACATCGCTCATGATGGCCAGCGCCTGGTTTGCGTCGCTGACGGTGCTTTGCACCTGCTCGGCCCCGTCGTGAATGCTCCTGACCGCCTGGCGGGTCAGGCCGGTCACGTCGATGGTGACCCGGTTGATCGATTCGGTCGCGGTCGCCGTGCGCTCGGCCAGTTTGCGGACTTCGTCCGCCACCACGGCGAAACCGCGACCGGATTCGCCGGCGCGCGCCGCCTCGATGGCGGCATTCAGCGCCAGCAGATTGGTCTGGTCGGCCACGTCGCGGATCAACTGCACGATATGGTCGATTTCGACGATCTTCTCGTCGAGTTGCTGGATCTCGTCGGCAGCCTGGCCGACCGTTGTCGCAGCATGGGTCACCAGATTGACCACACTGCGGATGCTGGCCTCGCCCTGCAATGCCGATTCGCCGCTTTCCTCGACCTTGCGCGTCGCGTCGAGCATGGTGTCGATGGCGACCGACAACTGCTCGGTCGCCGACGCGATGGCATCGGTGGCCAGCGTTTGCTGGCGGCTGTTGCCGCTGAGCGAATGCGCGTGTGCACCGACATCGACCGAGACGCGCTGCAGTACCTGCGCCTGCTGGTTCAGCCGGGACAGAATGTCGCGCCAGCGCGACTGCATGTTGACCAGTGCCGTCAGCAGGCTGTTCTCGCTGGAGGCGCCGGTCTTGATGGTGTGGGTAAAGTCGCCATCAGCAATCGACTGGGTCAGCTTGCGTGCCGTGACCGGTTCGCAGCCGAGCTGGCGGAAAATGCTGCGGTACAGACCCCACGAGGCGATGATGACCACCGCCAGCGAGATCAGGCACAGCAGGATCAGCCCGTAGCGCGTCATGTCGAGAGCGTTGAGCTGTTTTGCCCCGCTGTCCCGGGCTTCGGTGACAATTTTCTCGCGCAGGGCCTGCAGGCGCTGGTCCGACGCGCTGGTCTGGGCATCGAAGCCATCGGGCGCCTGCATGATGGCATTGCCGGCTTCGCGGCTCTGCTGGTAGGCGGCGGCCATGCGGATGCCGGTGTCGTACAGATGCCGGGCCGCACTGGCGAGTGCCTGGCTGTCGTCGCGCAGGGGCGGGGCCAGCCTGGCGATATCGTCGAGGCGGGCCAGTGCGTCATCGCGGGCCTTGGCGGCTTCCTTCAGACTGTCGGCGTTGCCAGTGGCGGCGGTGTCGGTCATGAACTGCTGGATCTGCACGAAGTCGTAGCGGACCTCGGCCAGATCGGCGACCAGCGGCTCGACCACATTGCGGTTGGTATCGTACAGGGCGGACAACTGTTGCAGACGCAGCAGCGGGACGATGGTCAGCGCCAGAATCAGACCGATGCTGAGCAGCATGAAACCCTTCAACAGGGGCCCGACCCGATTCATTGACAGCCGCATGCCGCTCTTTCATTGTCGGTTGGAGTAACTACGACAATAGCATGCGGCTTTGCCATGCACTGCAAAATCCTTAGCGCCGGGCGGGCGCCGGGCAAAAAAAACCCGCCATGGCTGGCGGGAAAAGTAACCTTGAAAAAAACCTGGAGAATCAATCGCGGGCGTCTTTGGGTTTGCCTCCTTTCGGCCAGTCTTTCAATCGGTCGGGGAAATCGGGTCGCGGCTGGTGGGTGAAATATTCGGCCACGTCGACGGCGTCCTGCGGGCTCAGCGCGCCGCCCTGACCCAGCGGGGCATTCAGTCCGTGCGCAATCGGCATGTTGTGCAGCACGAAGGCCGCGGCGGTATAGGTCCGGGCCATGCCGGCGCCGATATTGAAGGACTGGGGGCCCCACAGCGGCGGGAACACGAACTCGCCATCCCGCTTCCTGCCCTGCCCGTCGTCGCCGTGACAGCTGGCGCAACTGGCGGCGTATACCGCCTTGCCGCGTACCGGATCGGGAACCAGATCCTTGTTGATCTTGCCGATGCCGCGACCGGTCCTGTCACCGCGCGGCACGTCGGCCGACAGCCAGCGCATATAGGCCAGCATTGCGCGCATCTCGCGCGAATCGGGCGGCAGCGGCTTGCCGTTCATCGAGCGGCGGAAACAGCCGTTGATGCGTTCGGTCAGCGTGACGTCGCGACCGGCGCGCGGGTTGTAGCCGGGATAGTCGTTCCAGACGCCGACGAATGGCGAAGCCTTCGCCACCTTGCCGGCGCCGAGGTGGCAGCTCGAACAGTTGAGCGCGTTGCCGACATTGCCCGGCAGCAGGCGCGCGGTCTCATTGGTCAGCCGCTGTCCGAGCCGGATCTGCGCGCCGGCCTCGCCGGGCGGCATGCTGCTGTCGCGCGGCGGCGAGAACGGGCGCGCGCCGGCCGGCTGCGCCCAGGCGGGCGACGCGGCCAGGCAGAACGCCAGGGTGGCGGCGCCGGCCCAGCCGGCGAGGACGGAGATGCGGTCAGCGGCGTTCATGCGATTTCTCCAGCGATTCGCGGACAGCGGCGACATCGGCCTCGCTGACCGCGCTTGCGTGATTGCCCCAACTGGAGCGGATAAAGGACAGGACCTCGGCGGTTTCGCGGTTGTTGAGCTGCGGCAGGCCAGGCATGGCAAAAGCCATGGTGTCGGCGACGGTATGCGGCATGCGCCCGCCCTCGAGCACGATGCGGATCAGCGAGCGCGTATCGTCGGTCAGCAGTACCGAGTTGCCGGCCAGCGCCGGATAGATGCGCGGGAAGCCGCCGCCATCATCGCGGTGACAGCTGGCGCAGAACTCGACATAGGTACTGGCGCCCGGCTGACGGTAGTCGCCGCTGCGCAACTGGCCCCGGGTGACATGGGCGCCGGCGGCCGAATAGACCGTTGGCGCACCGGCACTGGCCGGCAGGGCCTTCAGATAGGTCGCCACGGCGGCCAGATCAGTCCGTTCCAGATGGCTGCTGCTGTGCTCGATGACCTCGGCCATGCCACCGAATGCCGCGCTCTTGTCATTGCGGCCGGTTTTCAGGAATTCGACGATATCGGCCTCGCTCCAGTCGCCGAGCCCGCGGCCCTTGTCGCCGCGCAGGCTCTTGGCGAACCAGCCGCCGATATTGTTGCCGGCCAGGAACTCGCTGCCGTCGCGCGCGCTCAGTGCCTTTTCCTGATAGGCGAGGCCGCGTGGCGTGTGACAGGAACCGCAGTGGGCCAGCCCCTCGACCAGATAGGCGCCACGATTCCATGCCGCACTCCTGTCCGCCTGGACCCTGTAAGGCCGCGCATCGACGAACAGCCAGTTCCAGATCTTCAGCGGCCAGCGCATGCTCAGCGGCCACGGGATGTCGCTGCCCCGGTTTGGCTGGCTGACTGCCGGCACGCCGGCCATGAAGAATGCGTACAGATCGCGCATGTCGGCGTCGCTGACGCTGGCATACGACGGATACGGCATGGCCGGGTACAGCGGGTCGCCATTGGCGGCCACGCCTTCGCGGACCGCGCGGGCAAACTGGTCGTAGCTGTAGTTGCCGATGCCGGTTTTCCGGTCGGGCGTGATATTGGTTGCGTAGATGCGGCCGACCGGCGTGTCGAACGGCAGACCGCCCGCGTAGGCGGCGCCTCCCGGCCGGGTATGGCAGGCGATACAGTCGCCGGCCCGGGCCAGGTACTGACCGCGTCGGATCGAATCCGTGCTGAACGCGGCCTGCACGCAGGCAGGCAGCAACAGCAGCATGAGCGCGGCGCTGAGTCCTGAATGTCGCATGGCACCCCCTGGATGAATCGCTATGGAATGTCGCCAATCTATCCATCGGCCCGTCGGCCGGCATGGGGGAGACGCGCACCCCGGCTAGGCGATCAACACAATTGTCCGGTAGGCGGAAATGTGCTAGCCAGTCAGGGGGTTGAAGCAACTGTTTGATTCTGATGCGGTTTCATGAAATGTCGTCGTTCTGCGCCGCAGGCGGACAAATGCATGCCGTTTGCTGCAGATCAACCGTGCCGGGGCCGGGGCTGCGCGCCAGAGACGGGATATTGTCCGGCCGGCGGTTTTTCGCCCGGTTGATGCAGATGCTACAATTCGCGTAACCGAATTCATTTCGAGGCACAAAAACCGGCATTGGCCGGTTTTGCCTTCTTATTTTCATAAAGTCGCATGAAAAAGCTCTATATCAAGACCTTCGGCTGCCAGATGAACGAGTATGACTCGGACAAGATGGCCGATGTGCTCGGCGCAGGCGAGGCACTGTCCAGAACCGACTCGCCGGAAGACGCGGACATCATCCTGTTCAACACCTGTTCGGTGCGGGAAAAGGCCCAGGAGAAAGTGTTCTCCGATCTGGGGCGCGTCCGCCACCTGAAACAGCTGAACCCGGATCTGGTGATCGGCGTCGGTGGCTGCGTGGCCTCGCAGGAAGGGGACGCCATTGTCCGGCGCGCACCGTTCGTCGACGTGGTGTTCGGGCCGCAGACCCTGCACCGCCTGCCGGAAATGATTGCCGCCCGTCGCGCCGAAGGTCGGGCCCAGGTCGACATCTCGTTCCCGGAAATCGAAAAATTCGATCACCTGCCGCCGGCCCGGGTCGACGGTGGTGCCGCCTTCGTGTCGATCATGGAAGGCTGTTCCAAGTACTGTACTTTCTGTGTCGTGCCGTACACGCGCGGCGAGGAAGTCAGCCGGCCGCTGGCCGACGTGCTGGCCGAAATCGCCGGGCTGACCGCGCAGGGCGTCAAGGAAATCACGCTGCTGGGGCAGAACGTCAACGCCTATCGCGGGCGGATGGACGATGGCGAAATCGCCGACTTCGCCTTCCTGCTCGACTGTGTGCACGAGGTGCCCGGCGTCGAGCGCATCCGCTTTACCACCAGCCACCCGCGTGAATTCACCGACCGGCTGATCGACTGCTTTGCGCGGCTGCCGAAGCTGGTGTCACACCTGCACCTGCCGATCCAGTCCGGTTCCGACCGTCTGCTGGCGGCGATGAAGCGTGGCTATACCGTGCTCGAATACAAGTCGATCGTGCGCAAGCTGCGCGCAGTGCGTCCGGACCTGTGCCTGAGTTCGGACTTTATCGTCGGCTTCCCCGGCGAGACCGACGACGACTTCGCCCGCACCCTCAAGCTGGTCGAGGAACTGGACTACGACGCCAGCTTCGTGTTCATCTACTCGCCGCGCCCCGGTACGCCGGCAGCAGACCTGCCGGACACGACGCCGCACGAGGTCAAGATCCGGCGCCTGCAGGCGCTGACGGACGTGCTGGACCGCAATACACTGGCGATCAACGAAGCCATGGTGGGTACCGTGCAGCGGGTGCTGGTCGAGGGCATATCCCGCCGCGACGGCAACGAGCTGGCGGCGCGCAGCGCCAACAATCGCGTGGTGAATGTGGTCGGTCATCCGCGCTTGCTGAATTCGATGATCGAAGTTGTCATCACGGAAGCCTATTCTCACAGCGTGCGTGGAGAAATCCTCACCGTCGAGTCCGATTAACCCCATCGTTCCCTCGCCACAGCGGGGGGCTGGTCGTATGCCCCATATCGAACATATCGCCTTCAATCCGGTCGACAACGCGCGGCTCATGAACCTGTGCGGCGCGCTGGACGACAACCTCAAGCAGATCGAAACCGCGCTCGATGTTGCCATCTCGCGCCGCAACGAGAAATTCAAGATCGCCGGCAGCCGTGCCCGTGAAGCGGTGCAGGTGCTGGAGTCGTTCTACCTGCGCGCGCAGCGGGCGCTGGATGTCGAGGACATCCAGCTCGGGCTGATCGAACTGAAGCGCGGCATGGATCCTGAGACCACGGCCGAGGTCGAGGGCGGTACGCCGGCGCTGATGACGCGCAAGGGCGACCTGTTCGGCCGCACACCGGGGCAGAACGTCTATATCCGTGCCATCCAGAATCACGACGTGACTTTCGGCATCGGCCCGGCCGGTACCGGCAAGACCTATCTGGCGGTCGCCAGTGCGGTCGACGCGATGGAGCGCGACGCGGTCAAGCGCATCGTGCTGGTCCGTCCCGCGGTCGAGGCCGGCGAGAAGCTTGGCTTCCTGCCCGGCGATCTGGCACAGAAGGTCGACCCGTATCTGCGGCCGCTGTACGACGCGCTGTATGACCTGATGGGCTTCGACCGGGTGGCCAAGCTGTTCGAGAAGAACCTGATCGAGATTGCACCGCTGGCCTATATGCGCGGCCGGACGCTGAATCACGCCTTCATCATCCTCGACGAGGCGCAGAACACCACCCCGGAACAGATGAAAATGTTCCTGACCCGCATCGGCTTCGGCTCGCGCGCGGTAGTGACCGGCGACGTGACCCAGATCGACCTGGCCCGGCACCAGAAGAGCGGGCTGGTCGAGGTCGAACGCATTCTCAGCAATGTGCGCGGCATTGCCTTTCACCATTTCAACAGCGAAGACGTCGTGCGCCATCCGCTGGTGCAGAAGATCGTCGACGCTTACGACCGCTGGAACGAAACCGGCGACGCAGCAGAAGAAAGACACGCATGAAACTTGCCAGGACACGCTTCCGTCCCGCCCCGAAACAACTCGACCTCGATGTCGGACTCAGCGTCTGTCCGCCCGGCACGCCGTCGCCGTCGGCCTTTGCGCGCTGGATCAGCGCCGCGCTCGGCAACACCCGCCGTGCGCAGCTGTCGCTGCGCGTGGTCGATGAAGAGGAAGGCCGCGCACTGAACCACCAGTACCGCGACAAGGACTATGCGACCAATGTGCTGACCTTTGCGCTGAACGAGGGCGAGGACAGCATTGCCGGCCTGCCGCTGTTCGGCGATATCGTGCTGACCGCGCCGGTGGTGGCGCGCGAGGCCGACGAGCAGGGCAAAAGCATCGAAGCGCATTATGCCCACCTGACCGTGCACGGTGTCCTGCACCTGCAGGGCCACGACCACCAGTCGGACGAGGAAGCGGAAGCGATGGAGTCGCTCGAAACCCGCATCCTGGCCCGCCTGGGATACCCCGACCCTTACGCCGAGGAGCGTTGAACCCCGCTTATGGACGACCCCAGTAGTAGTCACAAACCCGGCTGGCTGGAACGCCTGTCCGCCATGCTGCTGCGCGAACCCGAGGACCGCAAGGAACTCGTGACGCTGCTGCATTCCGCCTTCGAGCGCAACCTGCTCGATGCCGAAGCGCTGTCGATGATCGAGGGCGTGCTGGCCGTGTCCGAGCTGGCCGTGCGCGACGTGATGATCCCGCGCAGCCAGATGGACGTGGTGCAGGTCGACGACTCGGTCGAGACCTTCCTGCCGTTCGTGCTCGAGTGCGCGCACTCGCGCTTCCCGGTCATCGGCGACAGCAAGGACGAGGTGATCGGCATCCTGCTGGCCAAGGAACTGCTGCAGTACTTCGCCGATCCGGCCGGCTTCGACCTGCGCGACAGCCTGCGGCCGGCGGTGTTCATCCCCGAATCCAAGCGCCTGAACGTGCTGCTGCGCGAGTTCCGCCAGACGCGCAACCACATGGCCATCGTCGTCGACGAGTATGGCGGCGTGGCCGGCGTGGTGACCATTGAGGACGTGATCGAGCAGATCGTCGGCGATATCGAGGACGAATACGACTTCGACGAGACCGAGGGCTATATCGTCCCCGGCCGCAACGGGCGCTGGCGGGTCAAGGCGATCACCGAGATCGAGGACTTCAACGAGGCGTTCCACACCGATTTCCCCGATGACGAAGTCGATACCATCGGTGGCCTGGTGGTCGCGCAGTTTGGCCATCTGCCGAAGCGTGGCGAAGTGGTCGAGTTTGCCGGCTGGCGCTTCACCGTCCAGCGGGCCGACAGCCGGCGGGTACAGGTGCTGCTGGTCGAGCGTCTGCCCGAGCAGATGTCGCTTCTGGCTTCTTCCGACGAATGAGCGGCCGGCAGGGGTGTACCTTGCCCGCCCGTCATTCCCTGTCTGCAATCCGCCGCGCGGCTGGCCGCGCGGCCTTTTTGTTTGAACCCCATCCGTGAAGCGTCTGCTGCCCTTTCTGTTCACCGGCCTTGTCGGTCTCGCCTATCCTGCCACCCTCGCACCGTACGGGCATGGCTGGCTGGTCCTGCCGCTGCTGGCGATCCTGTTCTCGCAGGTGTTCACCGCCCGTCCCGGCCGCGCCTTCGTGCTGGCCTATCTGTGGGCGCTGAGCGGCTTTACCGCCAGCTTCTACTGGACCTATCTGAGCCTGCACGACATTGCCGGCCTGCCGGCGGTGTTTGCCGGTCCGCTGACCCTGCTGCTGCCGGCCTGGCTGGCGCTGTTCCCGGCTGTCGCCACGGCGCTGGCGGCGTGGCTGGCCCAGGCCAGCGGCCGTCGCAGCGGCGCCTGGCTGCTGGCCTGGCCGGCGCTGTGGACGATCTTCGAGTGGGTACGCGGCTGGCTCATCACCGGTTTCCCGTGGGGCTCGCTCGGCTATACGCAGATTCCCGATGGCCCGCTGGCCGGTTATGCGCCGGTGCTCGGCATCTTCGGTGTCAGCTGGGCGGTGGCGTCCAGTGGCGCGGTGCTCGGCTGGCTGCTGTCGCTGCTCGGCGGCAGCCAGACCACGGTGCGCCGGCCGTGGCAGGCGGCACTGTCGACCGGGCTGGTCGCCGTGCTGTGGGCCGGTGGCGCGTCGTTCGCCCGGGTGGAGTGGACCCGTCCGGTGGGGGCGCCGCTGACCGTGTCGCTGGCCCAGGGTGCGATCCCGCAATCGATGAAATGGGACCCGGCCTCGTTTGAACTGACGCTGCAGGTCTATGCGGAGCAGGTGGTGGCCGCGCGCGGCAAACTGATCGTGCTGCCGGAAACCGCCTTCCCGCTGATGTACGACCAGATGCCGCCCGAGTACCTGCAGGCGATGCGCAAGCTGGTCGAGTCGCGCGGGGCCGAACTGGTGTCCGGCGTGCCGGACCGGGGCGATGGCGACCGCTACTACAACAGCGTGGTCAGCGTGACCGGCGGGCAGCAGCGCTACAGCAAGGATCACCTGGTGCCGTTTGGCGAGTTCGTCCCGCTGCCGTGGCTGACCGGCTGGCTGTACCGCTACATGAACATGCCGCTGGCCGGCTTTACCCCGGGCGGCGCCAACCAGGCGCCGATGACGCTGGCCGGACAGCGCGTGGCCTTCAACGTCTGCTACGAGGACAGCTTCGGCGAAGAGCTGATCGGCCCGGCGCGCGAGGCGACCCTGCTGGCCAACGTCAGCAACATGGCGTGGTTCGGTCACTCGAATGCTGCCTGGCAGCACCTGCAACTGGCACAGGCACGCGCGCTGGAAACCGGGCGACCGATGATTCGTGCGACCAATACCGGCCTGACGGCCGTGGTCGACCATCGCGGTCGTGTCGTCGCCAGCCTGCCGCAGTTCCAGCGCGGGGTGCTGGAAAGCACGGTGCAGGGCCGCACCGGGCTGACACCCTACATGCGGCTCGGCAACGGCCCGGTCATCGTGCTGGCGCTGCTGGTGCTGGGGCTGTTTGCGGGCAGACGGCGGCGGCGCTGATTCAGCGTAGCGAAGAACGGACGAGCGCCGCGAAGTCTCCACGCGACGGCGGGGCCGGAAGGGGCCGGGCGCAATCAATCCGCCAGACTGCGGTACTCACGACAGGTTCTGCCCGTCGGGCGTGTGCCGACGCCACGGTGGCTGTCGGTGCCCACCGCCATGAGCCCTTTTCGCCGCCATTGATCCCATTCCTGCCCACGAAAGCGGTGGCTGCTGTAAAATCGCGCGCTTTACGCGATTTCCCACTCCCGCCATGGAAACCCTGAAGCGCAAGATCCTCGACGAGGGTCGCCTGCTCGACGGCCACATTCTCAAGGTCGACAACTTTCTCAACCACCAGATCGATGTCCGCCTGCTCGACGCCATCGGCGCCGAATTCGCCCGTCGTTTCGACGGCGAGGCCATCGACAAGATCCTGACCATCGAGGCTTCCGGCATTGCCGTCGCCGTGGCGGCCAGCCCGCACTTCGACCATGCCCCGGTCGTGTTCGCCAAGAAGACCCAGAGTCTGAACCTGGATGGCGAAGCCTACGAATCGTCGGTCTACTCGTATACCAAGCAGGCCACCTACAAGGTCCGCGTGTCCAAGCGCTATCTGCGTGCCGGCGAGCGCGTGCTGATCATCGACGACTTCCTCGCCAACGGCGCGGCGGCCACCGGGCTGATCGACATCGTCCGCCAGGCCGGTGCGGTACCGGTCGCGGTCGGCATCGTCATCGAAAAGGGCTTCCAGCCCGGGCGCAGCAAGGTCCAGGATGCCGGCGTGCGGGTCGAGTCGCTTGCGGTGATCAAGAGCTTCGACGACAACCGCGTCCACTTCGACTGATACCCCTTTCGCGCCGGCCCAGTCCGGCGCGTTGCATTTTCTCTCCCAGCCAGAGTCTTCCCCATGACCGTTACTCCCCGCCTCGGCGGCCCCGTCGCCTGGGCCAACTGGATCGTCGGCACGCTGTTCGTCGTGCTGCTGTTCGACTTCCAGACCGGCTATGCCATCGTCAACAGCGACCTTGCCCGCGATACCGGGCTCGGACTGGGCGACGTCGTTGCGCTCGGCGCGATCTACACCTGGGTGTTCGCCGTCAGCCAGCTGTTCTCCGGCGCGCTGCTTGACCGGGCTGGCGCGCGCATCATGCTGCCGCTGGCGATCGGTTGCTTCGCACTCGGCGCAGCGCTGTTCGCGATGGCCGATTCGTTCGCCATGCTGGCCTGGGCGCAGGCGGTGGTGGCGATCGGTTCGTCGTTCGGTTTCGTCGGCGCCGGCTTCCTTGGCGGACGCTGGTTCGGTTTTGCCAGGTTCGGCCTGATGTTCGCCATGGTGCAGGCCATCGCCGCCATCGGCTCGACCCTGGGCCAGGCCGGCCTGCAGGCCGCCCTCGCCCATGTCGACTGGCGGGCGATGTCGTGGTGGGCCGCCGGCGCCGGTGCCGCACTGACACTGGTGGCGCTGGCCGTGGTGCGCGACCCGCAGCCTCAGCCTCGCTCCAGTGGCGGCGTCGCCGGTTTCGTGACCGGCGTGCTGCACGACATCCTGTCGGTATGCCGCATTCCGCAAGTCTGGTTCGGCGTGATCGCCGGGGCGGTACTGTTCGGTCTGCTGCTGGCGCTTGGCGTGCTGTGGACGCCGAAGATCCTGGCCGCCCATGGCCTGAGCGGGACCGAAGCCGGCTATGCGACATCGGTGTTGTGGCTGGGCCTGGCCGTCGGTGCACCGCTGACCGCGCGCTGGTCGGACGCGGTGCACTCGCGCCGGCTGCCGATGCTGCTGATGACCGTGCTGCTGGTGCTCGGCATGGCCGCACTGCTGTTCCTGCCGCTGACGGCGCTCAGTGCCGGCGTGGTCTGCTTTGTCATCGGGCTGGCCACCGGGGGACACATGCTGTCGTTCGTGACCGCGGCCGAACTGGTCGAGCCGCGACTGATCGGCACCTCGGCCGCCATCGCCAACGGTGCCAAGTTCATTGCCGCCGGGCTGCTGATGGCGCTGCCGAACCGCTGGCTGGCCAGTACCGAACCGTCGCTGGCTGATTACCAGCTGGCGTTCTGGCCGTATTTCGCACTGCTGGTCGTGGCGGCGCTGCTGGCGTGGGGCATGCAGGAAACCTGGCGCGACGCGGAGTAAGGCCAGGTATCAGCAGGCATGAAAAAGCGCGACACTGTCGCGCTTTTTTCATTCTGGCAGGCCCTTACACGGCGATAAAACGCGCCAGCGGCGTGCCGCTCCAGTCGATCGCATCGAGCATGTTCTTCACGATCAGTCCCAGTTCGGTATCGCCCTCGATATCGAGCTTGCGGTTGAAGAACAGCGTGTCCGGATCTTCCTCGCGCAGCGCCAGCCGGGCAAAGTCGCAGGCGCGGGCGGTGAAGTGCAGGTCCGGCGTGTCCGGCCGGGCAATGGCGACGAACTGGCCATTGCGGACGGTGAACGATGCGGTCAGGCCGGCATCGCTGGACTCGACCACGAAGGTGCGCTCTTCGAGCAGCTCCAGCGAATCGGCCGGCAGGATGCCGCGCCGGCCGGCCAGGTTCAGCGCGGCGACCAGCGCCATCGACAGCGGGCGCTGCGGCAGCTTGCGGGCCAGTTTGCCGAGCGGGGCCGGCAGGGTAATGTCGGGAATGCTCATCTCAGGCTCCTGATTGCATGATGCCGGCCTGGCCATGCCAGTAGCCGTTGACCAGCGGGGCGTGCGCCAGCGCGGCCAGATCGGTGCCGGCTGCCGGGGCGCCGTGCGCCATGGCCTGACGGAACGCGGCGGCCACCGCCAGCGTATCGCGCGATTGCGGGCTGATGCGGACGATATCGACACCGGCGTCGGCCAGACCGGGCAGGTCGCCGCACAGGTTCATCACGCCGCCGGACAGGGTCTGGATGCCGTTGACGGTCAGGAAGTCCTGGCCTTCGCGGGTATCGAGTTCCATGCCGTCCGGGTGTTCCAGACAGCGGAACTGGCAGTCATCCTTGTTCAGATTGAAGTGGCGGGCGGTAAAGCAGCGTGCCGAGAACGCCAGCGGCAGCTTGCCCCAGGCGAATACCTCGCATTCAAGGCCGGCCGGCCGGGTCGCCAGCACGGCGGCGATGCGCTCGCGCGGCATTTCCACCGGCGGCACCCAGCGGAAGGCGCCGAGACGGACTACCTGGGCCAGCGTGTCCTCGTTGTAGATATTCAGGTGCGGGCCGGCGATGACCCGGCAGCCGGCATCGCGGGCCAGTTTCAGCGCGCCGAGGTCATTGGCCTCGATGGCGAACTCGCCATGCTGGACGAATTTGCGCTGGCGCTTGAGGTCGGATTCGCTTTCCAGCAGTGCCTGCGCCGACAGCACGACTTCCTTGCCGGCGTCGGCCAGGTCGCGTGCCAGACCGAGCCAGTCGTCGGTGCGGATCTGCTGGCGGCGGGAACAGACCACCTCGCCGAGGTAAATGGTGTCGATGTCGGGACATTGCGAGACATCGGCGTAGAACTGCATGACCGTTTCGCGTGGCCAGAAGAACAGCAGGGGGCCGAGAGAGAGTTTCATGGGGGGCATCGAATCCGGTTGGGGAGATCGCGGCGGCGGGGCCGCGATTATTTCCATGGGCGGTTGTAGGCGCCCAGCGTCTGCTGCTGGCCTTCGGACAGCTTGCCGAGCTCCGTCTGCCACGCCGGCCGCACGACGAAGCGCGAGTCGTCCTGCCAGGCGGCGTCGATGGCGGTGCGCAGCACGCGGGTCACCTGTGCCGCGTAGGCCGGGCTGCGCTGGCGGCCCTCGACCTTGATCGCCGACACGCCGATCGACATGATCTGCGGCAGCATCTCCAGCACGTTCAGGCTGGTCGGCTCTTCCAGGGCGTAATAGGTCTCGTCGTTGACGTCGAAGCGGCCCTTGCACAGGGTCGGATAGCCGGCGGCCTCGTCCTTGCCGTAGCGGTCGATCAGGATGCCGTTGAGACGCGCTTCGGTACCGGTGGCGGTCCGTTCCCATTTGACGAACTTGGCCGGCGAGCACACGCCGTGGGTGTTCGGCGATTCGCCGGTCGCATAGCTGGACAGCAGGCAGCGGCCCTCGACCATCACGCACAGGCTGCCGAAGCCGAATACTTCGATCTCGACCTCGGTATGGTCGATCACGTGGCGCACCTGGTCGAGCGTCAGCACGCGCGGCAGCACCGCACGCTGGACGTTGTACAGCTCGCGGGCAAGGTTGATCGCCTCGTAATTGGTGGCCGAGCCCTGCACCGACAAGTGCAGGCGCAGTTCGGGATGACGGCGCGAGGCATAGTCGAGCAGGCCGAGGTCGGCGACGATGATGGCGTCGATGCCGAGTTCGGCCGCTTCGTCGATGGCGCGGTGCCACTTGGCCATTTCTCCGGCCTGGGCATAGGTATTGATGGCCATCAGCACCTTGCGCTGTCGCGCATGGGCATAGGCGATGCCGTCGCGCGCCGACTTGTCGTCAAAGTTCAGACCGGCGAAATTGCGCGCGTTGGTGTTGTTCTTCAGGCCCATGTACACGGTATCCGCGCCATGATCGATCGCGGCCTTCAGGGCCGGCAGACTGCCTGCAGGGCAGACGAGTTCGGGTTTTTTGCGCATAAGCGGGATGTTCTGGCGTCCGGGCGGGCAAATGGGAATGAGCGTAGCAAAGGCGGCCCGCCGGGCCATTGAGTCACATCAATTCCAACAGGCTTGCGGATGTCGTATCTGCCGCGAATCTGTTCATCTGCCTGTCATTGAACGGACAAGGCGATTTAACACGCGCTGCCTACCATCCTGTCCATCCCATTGCCGCAGTGAACCTAGCCATGCGCCAGACCCCTGCCAACCGCCAGACCGCTGCTGCCCTGATGTCGGTGGCGCCGGCCGCCACCCCGGGCCAGACCAACGACGACATCCTGTCGATCTTTACCCGCCATCCGCACCTGAGCGGCCTGCCGGTGGTCGAGAATGACCGCCCGATCGGCCTGATCAACCGCAACCAGTTCATGAACCACCTGGCGCGACCGTTCCATCGCGAGATTTTCGGCCGCAAGAGCTGCATTGCCTTCATGGACAACACACCGCTGGTGGTAGCGCACGACACGCCGCTGACCGACCTGTCGTACCTGGCGCTGGCCAATGGCGACAAGACCCTGAATGACGGCTTTATCGTCACCGACCACGACCGCTATGCCGGGGTCGGGCTTGGCGTCGACCTGATGCGTGCCATGACCGACCTGACCGCGGAAAAGAACCGCCAGGTGATGGAGTCGATCCACTACGCCAGCGTGATCCAGCAGTCGTTCCTGCGCCATTCGCGCCGCGACATGGCGGCGACGCTGGACGACTACTTCATGCACTGGGCGCCGCGCGATGTGGTCGGCGGCGACTACTACTACTTCGTGCGTCGTCCGGAAGGCTTCTTTGCCGCCGTGATCGACTGCACCGGTCATGGCGTGCCCGGTGCGTTCATGACCCTGATCATGGCCAGTGCGCTGAACCAGGTGCTGCGCCACGCCGATCTGCGCGATCCGGCCGGGCTGCTGGGCGAGATCAACCGCATGGTCAAGGCCTCGCTGGGCCAGCAGGCGGACGAGGTCGTCGCCGCCGACAGCCAGCAGTCGGATGACGGCATGGATACCGTCTTCCTGTTCGTCGACAGCCAGACCCGGCGCATGACCTTTGCCGGCGCCAAGACGCCGGTATTCCTGCTGACGCCGGGCTCGGATGCGTTCGAGGTGCTGGACGGCAACCGGATGGGGGTCGGCTATGTGGCCACGCCGGACGATTACTGCTGGGACAACCGCGAAGTGACGCTGGCGCCGGGCACGACGGTCTATGTGAGTACCGACGGGCTGATCGACCAGATCGGCGGCAGCAAGCGCATCGCCTTCGGCAAGCGCCGGCTGCGCGAAACCCTGCTGCGCTGCCGCGATCAGCCGCTGCCGGCCCAGCAGGCGGAATTGCTCGAGACCTTCGACCGCTGGCAGGGCAGCGAGCCCCGCCGCGACGACGTGACCGTCTTCGGTTTCCGGCTGCCCTGATGGCGCCGTCCCCTTCCCACTACGGACTGATCATGCTGCAGCATTTTGCCCGTTTCCGTGAGCTCGCCGCCGAGCATCAGGTGGTGTTTTTCTACAACGGTACCTTTTCCCAGCCGGTCATCGCCGCGATGGCCGATGCACTGCGCGCCCGGCTGACGGTGCAGGGCGCGGCCGGCGTGCGCCAGCGCAAGCTGTTCTCCAGCTTCATCGAGATGGCGCAGAACATCGTCCACTACTCGGCCGCCTGCGTCGGCAGCCCTGACCAGCGCGATCACGAGTTGCGCGACGGGGCGCTGTATGTCGGCGAACGTGACGGCCAGCACGTGATCGTCTGCGGCAACCTGATGGACGCACTGGAAGTGCCGCGGCTGACCGCGCGGCTGGAACCGCTGCGACGCATGAGCAGCGAGGAAATCCGCGCGCAGTACCGCCAGGCGCTGCGCGCGGAAAACGAAGCGACCAGCAAGGGCGCGGGGCTGGGCTTCCTGACCGTCGCCCGCGATGCCGCCGAACCCATCGAGTACCGGTTTGCCGCCAGCCCGGCGCATCCCGGCCATGTGATGTTCTACCTGCAAGCCATCATTTGAGGTTGCCCATGAAAGCCATCCATCTGCCGGCCACGGCCTATACGCCGCAAGTCGATTTCGACTTCTCCACCCATCGTCTGTCGCTGCGCGGCGAGTCGTATCCGGAAAATGCCGCCTCGTTCTACCAGCCGCTGATCGACGCCGTGGTGCAGTACATCGGCCAGTTGCAGGAAACGCGCATTACCGTCGATGTCGCGCTGGCCTATTTCAACAGCTCCAGCACCAAGCTGCTGTTCAGCCTGTTCGACCACCTGAACCAGGCAGCGCTGGCCGGCAACGACGTGTCACTGAACTGGCACCATGATCCGGAAGACGACACCATCGTCGAGTTCGGCAATGAGCTGGCCGACGACTTCAACGCGCTGGAATTGCGGCTGGTCGAGATCGTCTGACCCCGGCCGGGCGGTTCACCCGCGGGCATTCTTGGTACGCATATTGCATAGCGGTGTGACGATATCGAGCATGAACGGGATGGAACGCCATGAGCCAATTCAGTGAACGCATGGCGCTGAGCGCGTCCGAACGGCGCTGGCTGCCGTGGTCCGGCCGGACCGGCAAGCTGGCCATGCGCCATGCCTGCTGGCTGAACCGCGACCGCTGTCCGGCCATCGAGAGCACTTTCGATGCGTTCTCGCGCACCCGGGTGGCCCTGCTGACCCAGTGGACCGAGCAGCTGTGGCAGTACCTGGACGGGGCGGCCGAACGTCTGGCCAGCCTGCCGCCGGCGTCGTGTGCCGATACCCTGTCATCCCAGCTGGCCGAGCTGTCCGACGTGACGGAGCTGTTTCTGCTCGGTGCCGACAACTGCGTGCTGGCGTCGAGCGCGCCCGGCCGCACTGGCCGGAGCGGGCCGAACGCCCAGGCACTGGAACAGGGGCTCGGGCGCCCGTTCCTGTACGGGCCGTACTGCGATGCGGACACCGTGGCGCTGGGGCCGCGCTCGTCGCGCTTTCACGACGAGGTGACCCTGCTGTTCCTGCGTCCGGTCCAGCGAGACGGCGAGTGCATCGGCTGCCTGTGCGCACGGGTGCCGAACGATGTGCTGGGTGACCTGATCCAGCGTGAAGCCGGGCATATCTTCCACGAGTCGGGCGACAACTATCTGTTCATGGTCGAGTCGCGCTTCGATCCGGCCATTGCGCCGGGCACGGCGCTGTCGCGTTCCCGCTTCGAGGACCGCACTTTCAGCAGCGGCGACAACCTGAAAGATGGCGTGCGCACCGCCTATGGCACCGTAATGGTGCGCGAGCACACCGAATTCGAGCTGGTGTTCAACGACCCGGCGACCGGGCGGCTGCACCCCGGGGTGCGCGAGACCATCCGCAACGGCCAGAACCTGTTCGTGGCCTACCCCGGCTATGCCGATTACCGCCATATCCCGGTGATTGGCAAGGGCATGGTGTTCCAGCTGCCGGGATCGCCCGACCGCTGGGGCATGATGTGCGAGGCCGATCTGGAAGAGGTCTACCGCTACCGTTCGATCAGCTTCCAGCTGATGTGCGGCTTCATTCTGGTGCAGGCGCTGCTGGCCGTCATTGGCCTGGCGGTGCAGGCGCAGTGGTCGCCGTCGGTCTGGGGCATGGCGCTGGTGCATGGCGTGCTGCTGCTGTTCGGCGCAATCGGTTTTCGCCAGGTGATTGCCCGGCCGCTGGCGCTGCGGCTGAAAGACACCATCGGCATGGTGCGCAATCTTGCCGAGGGCGATGGCGACCTGACCCTGCGCATCGACCGCAGCCGGCTGAAGGCCGACGAAACCGGCGGGATGGCGCAGTGGGTGAACAGCCTGATTGATCATCTCGACACCACCATCGGCCAGGTGGTGCGGGTCAGCCATGTGCTGGAACACCACAACCGGGCCATGGAGGCGCACAACACCGCCGCCGTGGTGGCGGCCGGGCAGGTATTCAGCACGGTGGAGCGCACCCGCGACGGCATTGCCCAGCAACTGCTTGCGCTGGACGAGGCCAGCCGTGATGCCGGGCAGATGGAAACGGCGATGGCGCAGCAGCGCGAGGCCGCCCGCCTGCAGCTGGCCGCCGTCAGCGAACGTACCCTGCATATCCGTGAAACCGTGGGCGAATCGGCACGAACCATCGTCGCCCTCGGCGACAGCACGCGCGAGATTGGCCTGGTAGTGGAGCTGATTCAGGGCATTGCCAATCAGACCAATCTGCTGGCGCTGAATGCCGCCATCGAAGCGGCGCGCGCCGGCGAATCCGGGCGCGGCTTCGCCGTGGTCGCCGATGAGGTGCGCAAGCTGGCCGAACGGACCAGCCAGTCGACCCACGAGATCGGCAGCATGATCGAGCGGGTGCAGGGACAGGCGCAGAATGCGGTCGATACCATGCAGGTCGGCATGGAAAACCTGGAGGAGGGGCTGGCGCTGGCTGAAGCCTCGGCAGGGGAGAATGCCGAGGTCCGGCAGATTGTCGGCACGCTGCTGTCGACCATCGACCAGCTGACCGAATCCGGACGCGCCCATGCCGGCGAGACCGGCATGATCGGCACCGTGGCCGGTTCGATGCAGAAGGCCCAGTACAGCCTGACGGTCAGTGCCGCGCAGACGCGGCACACCATCGGCTGGCTGGCACTGCTGGCCGGCCGTTTCCGGGTCAGCGCCGCCGGCCGCTAGGCCGGGGCGCGCCGGGTCAGAAGAACGGCAATACCATCTTGGTCTTGGCGATGGCGATGATCCACATCACCACGAACAGGCCGAGCACGAAGGCGATGCTGCGCTGCGACCGGGTCGGGCCGCGGCGCAGCGCCCAGACCCCGAGCAGCACATAGACGACCAGCAGCACGATCTTGGCCATCAGCCACGGCTGTTCCAGCGGGTTGTACTGCGCCTGCCAGGCCAGCATCACGCCGAACACCAGCAGGAAGGTGTCGATGACATGCGGCGCAATGCGGGCGAGGCGCGAACTGCGCCATGGCGAGCCCGCCAGCATCAGCAGGCCGCGAATGAAGAACGACAGCGCGGTCAGGTAACCGAGTCCGGCGTGCGCGTGTTTCAGTGCCAGGTAGTCCATCGCTTACTCCCCCGAGCGGTGTTTGGCCGCAAGGCGGACATAGTGGGCGGCGGAATACGGCAGGAAGGCGCGATCCTCGTCGGTCAGGTCGCGCAGGCGCTTGACCGGGCTGCCGACGTACAGACCGCCGGACAGCAGGCGCTTGCGCGGCGGCACCAGGCTGCCGGCGCCGACGATCACGTCATCCTCGATGATGGCGCGGTCCAGCACCACGCTGCCGATGCCGATCAGCACCCGATTGCCGACCGTGCAGCCGTGCAGCGTCGCATGATGGCCGACGGTGACGTCGTCGCCGATCACCAGCGGCGCGCCTTCCGGGTCTTCCGGCGGGCGACGGTGGCTTTCGTGCAGCATGGCGAAATCCTGGATATTGCTGCGCTTGCCGATGCGCACCGCGTTGACGTCGGCGCGCACGACCGCCATCGGCCAGACCGAACTGTCCTCGCCGAGCACGCAGTCGCCGATTACCAGCGCGGTGTCGTCGACGAAACAGCTATCGGGAACGGTGGGCGTGATGCCGTCAAAGCGGCGGATATTGCGTTTCTCCATGCGGACCCCATTTGCCTAATCTGAAGTGAATCATTCTCAATGTTGACCGTGACGCGGCAAAAAAGCCATGCCGCCGTCGCCAGGAAGCCGCCATGACCGCACCCAACCCGCTGATCGACTACCCGAACCTGCCGCCGTTCGCCGCCATTCTCCCCGAACACGTGACCCCTGCCGTCGAGCAGGTGCTGGCCGATGCCCGCGCGGTGGTGGCGTCGCTGACCGCCGGGACGTCGACGCCGGACTGGGACACCTTTGTCGAACCGCTGAACGACGCGACCGAGCGCATCGGCCGGGTATGGGGGCCGGTGTCGCACCTGCAGTCGGTGGTCAATACGCCGCCGCTGCGTGAAGCCTACAACGAAAACCTGCCGAAAATTTCGGCGTTCTTCACTGAACTCGGGCAGAACCTGGCACTGTTCGACAAGTTCAAGGCCCTCGTGGCCTCGCCGGAGTATGCAAAGCTGAGTCCGGCGCGGCACAAGGTGCTGGAAAACGAACTGCGTGACTTCCGCCTGTCCGGCGCCGAGCTGCCGGAAGCGCAGAAGCCGCGCTTTACCGAAATCCAGCTCAAACTGTCCGACCTCGACGCCCGCTTCGAGCAGAACCTGCTTGATGCCACCGACGCCTTTGCCTACTACGCCGAAGAGAGCGAAATTGTCGGCGTGCCCGATGACGTCAAGGCCATGTACCGCGAGGCGGCCGAGACCGACGGCAAGGCCGGCTACAAGATCACCCTGCAATTCCCGTTTTACTACCCGCTGCTGCAGTATGGCGAAAATCGGGCGCTGCGCGAGACACTGTATCGTGCCTATGTGACGCGCGCGTCCGAGTTCGGCGACGAAAAATGGGACAACGGTCCGCTGATCCGCGAAATGCTGACGCTGCGTGCCGAAGAGGCCCGCATGCTCGGTTTCGCCAGTTTTGCCGAACTGTCGCTGGCGGCGAAGATGGCCGATACCCCGGTCCAGGTCACCACCTTCCTGCGTGATCTGGCCGCGCGCGCCAGGCCGTTCGCGGTCAAGGACCGCGAGGAACTGGAGGCGTTCGCCCGCGACACGCTCGGCCTCGACACACTGGAAGCCTGGGACGTGTCGTTCGCGGCCGAGAAGCTGCGCGTGCAGCGCTACGCCTTCAGCGAACAGGAAGTGAAGGCCTACTTCCCCGAAGCCCGCGTGCTGGACGGCCTGTTCGGCGTGGTGCGCACCCTGTACGGCATCGACGTGGCCGAAACCCGGGCCGAGGTCTGGCATCCGGACGTGCGCTTCTTCGAGATCCGCAAGGACGGCAGCAAGCTCGGCGAGTTCTATCTCGACCTGTATGCCCGCGCACAGAAGCGCGGCGGCGCCTGGATGGACGATGCGCGCGGCCGTCGCCGCAAGGGCGCGACGCTGACCACGCCGGTCGCCTACCTGACCTGCAACTTCTCCGCCCCGGTGGCCGGCAAGCCGGCAACCTTCACCCATGACGAAGTGATCACGCTGTTCCATGAATTCGGGCACGGCCTGCACCACCTGCTGACCCAGGTCGACGTGCCGGGCGTGGCCGGCATTTCCGGCGTCGAGTGGGATGCGGTCGAGCTGCCGAGCCAGTTCATGGAAAACTTCTGCTGGGAATGGGATGTGGTGTCCGGCATGAGCGCCCATGTCGAGACCGGTGCGCCGCTGCCGCGCGTGCTGTTCGACAAGATGCTGGCGGCGAAGAACTTCCAGAGCGGGATGATCACCGTGCGCCAGATCGAGTTCGCGCTGTTCGACATGCTGCTGCACAGTGATTTCGACCCGGTCGGTGGCGACTGGCGTGCGCTGCTCGACGAGGTCCGGCGCGAAGTGGCGGTGAACTTCCCGCCGGCGTACAACCGCTTCGTCAACAGCTTCAGCCATATCTTTGCCGGCGGCTATGC
Source organism: Microvirgula curvata (assembly GCF_054781615.1). Lineage (NCBI taxonomy): Bacteria > Pseudomonadati > Pseudomonadota > Betaproteobacteria > Neisseriales > Aquaspirillaceae > Microvirgula > Microvirgula curvata. Next base: position 60,167 of record NZ_BAAGUB010000035.1, read on the forward strand.
GGCGGGTTACTACAGCTACAAGTGGGCGGAAGTGCTGTCGGCCGATGCCTACGCGGCGTTCGAGGAACACGGCGGCGCCAATGCGGAAACCGGCGCGGCATTCTGGCGCGAGATTCTGGCCGTTGGCGGCTCGCGGCCGGCCATGGTGTCGTTCAAGGCCTTCCGCGGTCGCGAACCGGCGCTGGATGCGCTGCTGCGCCACAACGGCATGACGGCAACTGCCTGAGCGGCAAGCCGGCGTGAAAACGCCGTCTCCCGGTATCGGGGACGGCGTTTTTTTGTCTGCACCGCGCGACGGCAGCCTATTTCGTCAATGGTTTGGCGAAATGGAAGGTGGCGATATGCATGCCTTCGCGGAAGTAGAAACGGTGCGCATCATGGCGATGCGTGGCCGAATCCAGGTGCAGCGTGTCGGCACCGGCGGCGAGGGCGCGGGCTTCGAGCGCGGCGATCAGCTGCTGGCCGACCCCCTGTGAGCGCTGCGTGGCCCGGGTGACCAGATCATCGACATAGAAGAACGGCCCGTTGGCCCAGGTGTTGATGTGGCAGCGCCACACCGCCAGCCCGAGCACGTGCCGTTCCGCATCCAGCGCCACCAGCATGCGGCCGCCACCAGCGAACAGCCCGGCCATGAACGCCGGGTAGTCGGCCGGCAGTCCCGGGCGCAGTTCGCGATGGACATCGGCCGCCTGCGCCAGCAGATCGGGGCGCAGCAGCGCGCCGACCGCGTCGGTGACGTCTATGATGTCGATCATGCTCAGCCCCGGCTGGGAGCAATCACAAGTGACTCACCTTCAAGCACTACCGTATCCTTGACCCGGCATTCGGTCTTCAGCGTCACGCGCTTCTTGACCGGGTCCAGGGTGGTGACGGTGCAGCGGGTGTTGACGGTGTCGCCGATGCGCACCGGCGCCTTGAACTTGCAGCTGTTTGACAGGAAGATCGTGCCTTCGCCCGGCAGACGCGTGCCGAGGATGGTGGAAACGAAGCTGGCGGTCAGCATGCCGTGAGCGATGCGCGACTTGAATGGCGTGGCTTCGGCATACTCGGCATTCAGGTGCATCGGGTTGGTGTCACCGGAAACGGCTGCAAACATCAGCACGTCGGCATCGGTGATGGTCTTGCCGAATTCGGCGTACTGGCCGATTTCCAGGTCTTCAAAGTAGAGGGTCATTCCATTACTCCTTTGTTGGTTTGTCGGGCAAAAGTTGCGATGTTGCAATGCAGCACATTACCATGTGTACCCACTTATGCGTCAGAGTGGCCGTTCAGCGCAAGATGCGATTGTCGGCCAGCAAAAAGTCGGGTATAAATTCAAACGCTCGTTTGAGAGTCGCGGAGCCGCGCCGGTCTGTCGGTCGACGCTCACTGAATTCTGCTGGAGGAATATGAAAGCACTAGTCGCCGTGAAGCGCGTTGTCGATTACAACGTGAAGGTCCGCGTCAAGGCGGACGGATCGGATGTCGATATCGCCAACGTCAAGATGTCGATGAATCCGTTCGATGAAATCGCCGTCGAAGAGGCCGTGCGCCTCAAGGAAGCCGGCAAGCTCAGCGAAATCGTCGCCGTGTCCTTCGGGGTCAAGCAGTGCGAGGAAACCCTGCGCACCGCGCTGGCGATGGGGGCCGACCGTGCCGTCCACGTCGAGACCGATGCCGAGCTGCAGCCGCTGGCCGTGGCCAAGCTGCTGGCCAGACTGGTCGAGAAGGAAGCGCCGCAACTGGTGATCCTCGGCAAGCAGGCCATCGACGACGATGCCAACCAGACCGGCCAGATGCTGGCTGCGCTGATCGGTGCCGGCCAGGGCACGTTCGCCTCCAGGGTTGAACTGTCGGCGGAATCGGTGACCGTGACCCGCGAAATCGACGGCGGGCTGGAAACGGTCAAGTTCGGTCTGCCGGCGGTCATCACCGCCGACCTGCGCCTGAACGAGCCGCGCTACGTCAAGCTGCCGAACATCATGGCCGCCAAGAAGAAGCCGCTGGAAAAACTGACCACGGCCGATCTGGGCGTGGATGTCGCCCCGCGACTGAAGACGCTGAAATTCGCCGAGCCGGCCAAGCGCTCCGCCGGCATCAAGGTGGGTTCGGTTGCCGAACTCGTGGCGAAACTGAAGAACGAAGCAAAGGTGCTGTGAGCATGGCCATCCTCGTTATTGCAGAACACGACACCGCCGCGCTGAAGTCGGCAACCCGCAACACCGTCGCCGCCGCGCAGAAGCTCGGCAGCGACATCCACGTGCTGGTCCTGGGCCAGAACGTCGGCGCCGTGGCCGCCCAGGCTGCCGCGCTGGCCGGCGTGCAGAAGGTGCTGACGGCCGACAACGCCGCCTTCGCCCATGCGCTGGCGGAAAACCTGGCCCCGGCCGTGGCGGAAATCGCCCGTGGCGGTTACAGCCACGTGCTGGCCCCGGCCACCACCTTCGGCAAGAACCTCGCCCCGCGCGTGGCCGCCCTGCTGGACGTGGCGCAGCTGTCCGACATCGTTGCCGTGGAATCGGCCGACACCTTCGTGCGTCCGGTCTACGCCGGCAACGTGCTGGCCACGGTGCAGTCGATCGACCCGATCAAGGTCATTACCGTGCGGACGACGGCATTCGAGCCGGTCGCCGACGGCGGCAGTGCCGCGGTTGAAGCCGTGGCGGCGGGCAGCGATGCCGGCCTGTCGGTCCACATCGGTTCGGAGCTGACCAAGTCCGATCGCCCGGAACTCGCCGCAGCCCGGATCGTGGTATCCGGCGGTCGTGCCCTCGGTTCGGCCGAGCAGTTCCAGGCCGTGATCGAGCCGCTGGCCGACAAGCTCGGTGCCGCCGTCGGTGCGTCGCGCGCCGCGGTCGACGCCGGCTACGCGCCCAACGACTACCAGGTCGGCCAGACCGGCAAGGTGGTGGCGCCGGAACTGTACCTGGCACTCGGCATCTCCGGTGCGATCCAGCATCTGGCCGGCATGAAGGACTCCAAGGTGATCGTCGCGATCAACAAGGACGAAGAAGCGCCGATCTTCCAGGTCGCCGACTACGGGCTGGTGGCCGATCTGTTCACCGCCGTGCCGGAGCTGATGGCCGAGCTGTCGAAGTAAGCACCATGACCAGGGTCGCACAGACGGCCCGGTCGGGACGGGGCCTCAGGCCCTGCCCACCCGATTTCACGAGGCGGCGCCACCCTGTCCGGTAACGGACCGGGTCGCCGCCTTTTTGCCGCCGATTACGGCCGGCATCCCGAACAGACGAGAAACAAAGGAGTACATCATGAGCTATCAGGCCCCGCTGAAAGAGATCCGCTTCGCGCTGGAACAGGCGGAACTGACCGCCGTCTGCGCCCTGCCGGGTTATGAGGACTGCAACGTCGAACTGACCGATGCGATCCTGGACGAAGCCGCCAAGTTTGCCGAAGGCGTACTGGACCCGATCAACCGTGCCGGCGACAAGGGCAACGTCTGGGCCGACTACGCGGTGACCACCGCCGAAGGCTTCAGTGAGGCGTATGCCCAGTTCCGCGACAGCGGCTGGGGCGGTCTGCGCGCGCCGCAGGCATTCGGTGGCCAGGGGCTGCCGGCGCTGGTGGCGATGGCGACCGAGGAAATGTGGTGCGCGTCCAACCTGTCGTTCAGCCTGGCACCGCTGCTGACGCTCGGCGCGATCGAGGCCCTGGCCCATCATGCCGATGCCGAACTGCAGGCGGTCTATCTGCCGAACATGTGTGCCGGCATCTGGACCGGCACCATGAACCTGACCGAACCGCAGGCCGGCTCCGACCTGGCCCAGGTCAAGACCCGGGCCGTGCCGGCCGACGACGGCAGCTACCTGATCACCGGCCAGAAAATCTTCATCACCTGGGGTGAGCACGACATGGCCGACAATATCGTCCATCTGGTGCTGGCCCGCCTGCCGGACGCGCCAGCCGGCGTGAAGGGCATCTCGCTGTTCGTGGTGCCGAAGTTCCTGGTCAATGCCGATGGCAGCCTCGGCGCGCGCAATGACGCCCGCTGTGTATCGATCGAGCACAAGCTCGGCATCCACGGCTCGCCGACGGCGGTGATGAGCTTCGGCGACGAGGGCGGTGCGGTCGGCTATCTGGTTGGCGAAGCCAACAAGGGCCTGTCGTACATGTTCACCATGATGAACCACGCCCGCCTCGGCGTGGCGGTGGAAGGCATGGCGATCTCCGAGCGTGCGTACCAGCAGGCGGTCGACTATGCGCGTGACCGCGTGCAGTCGCGCGAACTCGGCAGCCCCAATCCGGCACCGGCGGCGATCATCCGTCACCCGGACGTGCGCCGCATGCTGATGACCATGCGCGCCCAGATCGAAGCGCAGCGCCTGCTGACCTATCTGGCCGGCGCGACGCTGGACCGTGCGTCCCATCACCCGGTGGCGGCGGAAAAGGCGCGCAACCAGGCGCTGGTCAATTTCCTGATCCCGATCGTCAAGGGCTGGAACACCGAACAGGCGAATGAAATCACCTCGCTCGGCGTGCAGGTGCATGGCGGGATGGGCTTTATCGAGGAAACCGGCGCAGCGCAGTACTACCGCGATGCGCGCATCACCTCGATCTACGAAGGCACGACCGGCATCCAGGCCATGGACCTGATCGGCCGCAAGCTGGCCAGCGAAAACGGCGCGACCGCCCGGGCGCTGCTGGAAGCGGTCAAGGGCGACGCCGCGCGCCTCGATGCGCTGGGCGCGCCGTTCGCCGCCACCCGCGCGCATCTGGAAGCCGGTGTGGCTGCCGCCGAGGCGTGCATCGACTATGTGCTGGCGAATTTCGCCACCGCGCCGCAGGGCCCGGCCGCCGGCTCGGTACCGTTCCTGAAGCTGATGGGCATTCTGCTTGGCGGCTGGCAACTGGCGCGTGCCGCGCTGGTGGTCGACGCCCAGCGCCAGAACGCCGATGCCGACACGGCCTTTATCGACGCCAAGCAGATCACTGCGCGCTTCTTTGGCGAACACCTGCTGCCGCAGGTGCCGGGCCTGGCCGCTGCGATCACTGGCGGTGCCGACTCGGCGCTGGCGCTGGACGACGCTGCATTCTGAGCGGGTCGGCTCATAAAGGCGGGCACCGGCGGCAGCAATGGCGTCGGTGCATGCCGGACTGACAGAAACTGCCGCCAGAACGGCAGTCCGCCTGATTGAATCCTGCCCGTTCCATCCCCGCCGCCGCAGGGGAAACGCCGCTTCGCTGCGGGCGGGGTTTATGGACAGGCTGAAACCGCGTCACCGCAAGGTGACGCGGTTTTTTCGTCCGGGGAGCAAGGTCTGCCGACCGGCGGCCTGCTACACTCGCGCCTTTATGCCGCTGGTCGCTGGTCCGGGAAATGCGCACATACCAATTTGAGTCGTCCGCCGAAGCGGGTTTCTGGGGGCGTTGCCGCCAGGGGCTGCTGCTGGCGGTATTGTTGCTGGTGTTCCTGACCGGAATGCGGGTCTGGCTGGTGCTTGGCTATGCGCCGGCGGATACCGCCGCGCTGAAGCAGGACTGGCTGCATGCCCTGCTGATGGGGCTGCGCTTCGACGCCAAATGGGTCGCCTCGACGCTGCTGCCGGCCTGGCTGCTGCTGGCGCTGGCCCAGGCGTTGCCGGGCGGGCTGCGCCGTCTGCTCGATCAACTGGTGGTGCGGGTCTATGCGCCGCTGGCGGTGGCGGCCCTGACCCTGGTGTCGATCGTCAATCATTTCTATTTCGGTTTCTATCTGAGCCCGATCAATCCGATCGTGTTCGGGCTGTTCGAGGACGATACCGGCGCCATCCTGTCGACGGTGTGGCGCGACTATCCGGTGGTCAGCGGCACGCTGGCCTGGCTGGCCGCCACCGCGCTGATCCTGTGGCTGGCCGGCCGCAGCCGCGGCCGTTCGGCCATTGCCGGCTGGGGCAAGCCCGCCCAGGCGCTGATGGTGGTGCTGACCGTGCTCGGCTTCACCCTGCTGGCGCGCGGCAGCCTCGGCACTTTCCCGCTGCGCGAAACCGATGTGGCGGTATCGACCAACTCCTTCATCAATTCGACGGTGCCGAACGGCCCGCAGGCGCTGTATACCGCCTGGGGCATCCGCAAGGAAATGGACCTCGGCCGCGATCCGTATGCCGGCCTGAAGCGCTTCGGCTTCAAGACGCCGCTGGAAGCCGCACACGCACTGGGCTGGCAGGGCGACGACGAGGCTGCACTGGCCCGCTCGGTCTCGACCTTCGCGAAACCGTCGCTGTCGGCGCCGCGTCCGCACGTGGTGTTCGCGCTGATGGAGTCGTTCGGCCGCGAACTGCTGAATACGCAGGACCCGGTCGCCAATGACGTGCTCGGCCGGCTGGCGCCGCATTTCGACCAGGATTATTACTTTTCGCGCGCGATCTCCATCGAGCACGGGACCTTCCCCAGCCTGGAAGGCCTGCTGTACGGTACACCGATCTCGCCGCTGACCCAGAGTGGCTACGGCTACAAGCCGTTCCCGTTCTCGGCGGTCAAGCCGTTCAAGGACGCCGGCTACAAGGTGGTGTTCATCACCTCCGGCAGCGCCAGCTGGCGCGGGCTGGACCGCTCGCTGAAAGTGCAGGGCTTCGACGAAGTGGACGGCATGCAGCGCATTCTCCAGCGCTTCCCCAATGCGACCACCGGCACCTGGGGCGTCGACGACGACTACATGTTCCGCTTCGCCAGCGAGCGGCTGGCCGAGGCCGACCGCAAGGGCGAGAAGCTGATGCTGTTCACGCTCAGCGTGACCAATCATCCGCCGTACCGGCTGCCGGCCGACTACAGGAAGCGGCCGCTGGACGTGAACCGGCTGCCGGCGCACCGGACGGCCGACACCCGGCTGGCGCAGAGCATCATGGAAACCTACCAGTATGCGAACGACAGCCTCGGCGGCTTCATGGACCGGGTCAAGGGCAGCGCACTGGCGTCGCACACCATTGTCACCGCCACCGGCGACCACAACTCGCGCTCGATTTTCGAGTACCCGGACTCCAGCATCCTGCCGCTGAAATACGGCGTGCCGATCTATCTGTACCTGCCGCCGGCCATGCGACCGCACGGCAAGGTCGACACCCGGGCCTGGGCCAGCCACCGCGACATTTTCCCGACCCTGTATGCGCAGGCGCTGGGCATGGCGCCGTCGTGGTGGGCCGGTCGCAATCTGCTGGCGCCGGCCAGCCGGCCGACGGCGGTCAGCTTTATCCAGGACGAGGGCGGGCAGGGCATCGTCATCAGCGACGATGGCGCCGCCCAGAACCTGACCCGGCCGGCCTATCTGCGCTGGAATGGCGACCAGTTGCAGCCGGCCGGTGCCAATGTGCCGGAAGCGCTGCGCGCCGAGACCCGGCGTGCCCAGGCCTGGCTGGCGCTGTCGGACTGGCGGGTGCGCCGCGCGGCGCTGGCGGAGAAACGCTAGCGGCCTGCGATGACAGGGTGATGGCGACGGAATGATCGATGCAGAGCGGTTTTGCAGAATATTCGCAAGACCTTATTTGCAAATTGAAACATTCATGTCGCTTGATTGAAAATATTGCGACGCAGTAAAATCCGAAGGTTTGACCGAACGGGATGAGCGGCCGACGAGCCTGCTTGTCCCGTTTGGCGCATCTAGCGTCCGTATTCTGCATCACACACAGGAGCAGCCCGTGTCCGATCACCCAGCAATTCTCGCGCTTGCCGACGGTACCCTTTTCCGCGGCCGCGCCATCGGCGCGTCAGGCGTCACGGTCGGCGAGGTGGTGTTCAATACCTCGATGACCGGCTATCAGGAAATCCTCACTGATCCGTCCTATACCCGCCAGCTCGTCACTCTGACCTACCCGCATATCGGCAACGTCGGCGCCAACGCCGAAGACGTCGAGTCGCGCGGCGTGTTCGCCGCCGGCCTGATCATCCGCGATCTGCCGCTGATCCATTCCAGCTTCCGCGCCACCGAGTCGCTTGGCGACTACCTGACCCGCAATGGCACCGTCGCCATCGCCGATATCGATACCCGCCGGCTGACGCGCCTGCTGCGCGAAGGCGGCGCCCAGCCGGGCTGCATCATGGCCGGCGACATCGACGCCGGGCGCGCGGTGGAACTGGCGCGCGGCTTCGGCTCGATGGCCGGCCAGGACCTGGCCCGCGTCGTGTCCTGCAGCGAAGCGTATCCGTGGAAGCAGGCCGAATGGCAGCTCGGCAGCGGTTATCGCGACAGCACTGCCCCGCGTTTCCGCGTCGTCGCCTACGACTTCGGCGTCAAGTACAACATCCTGCGCATGCTGGCCGAACGCGGCTGCGACATCACCGTGGTGCCGGCGCAGACCCCGGCCCGCGACGTGCTGGCGCTGAACCCGGACGGCGTGTTCCTGTCCAACGGCCCTGGCGATCCGGAACCGTGCGACTACGCGATCGCCGCCATCCGCGAACTGCTGGACAGCGGCGTGCCGGTGTTCGGCATCTGCCTCGGCCACCAGCTGCTCGGCCTGGCCACCGGCGGCAAGACCAGCAAGATGAAATTCGGTCACCACGGCGCCAACCACCCGGTGCAGGATCTCGATTCCGGCCATGTGATGATCACCAGCCAGAACCACGGCTTCCAGGTCGACGAGACCAGCCTGCCGGCCAATGTGCGCGTCACCCACCGCAGCCTGTTCGACGGCACCGTGCAGGGCATCGCCCTGACCGACAAGCCGGCGTTCAGCTTCCAGGGGCACCCGGAAGCCAGCCCGGGCCCGCATGACGTCGCCTACCTGTTCGACAAATTCATCGGCCTGATCGAAGCGCGTACGCGCTAGGACGGACCCGGGGAGACAACAGCATGTTCGGCATCACCGATCCCGCCACCTACCTGATCGGCACGATTTTCATCGTGCTGCTGCCAGGCCCCAACTCACTGTACGTGCTGTCGGTCGCCGCATCGCGCGGCATTCGCGCCGGCTATCAGGGGGCGCTGGGCGTGTTCGTTGGCGATGCCGTGCTGATGACGCTGGCCGCGACCGGCATGGCAGCGGTGCTGAAAGCCTATCCGGTGCTGTTCTGGGGGCTGAAATACGTCGGTGCCGGCTATCTGGCCTGGCTCGGCTGCAACATGCTGCGCGCCGCGTGGCGCGCCTGGCGGCAGGCCGGCAGGCCCGCCGCGCCGATCGCGCCGCCGGCCGCCGCCGTGCAGGGCGGGCAGCCGTTCCGCAAGGCGCTGGTCATCAGCCTGCTGAACCCGAAAGCCATCCTGTTCTTCCTGTCGTTCTTCATCCAGTTCGTTGATCCGGCCTATCCGCATCCGGCCGTCACCTTCCTGGCGCTGGCGGCCATCCTGCAGGCATGCAGTTTCACTTACCTGACCGTGCTGATCCTGGCCGGCAGCCGGCTGGCGGACGCGTTCCGTCGCCGGCAGCGGCTGGCATCCGGCGTGGTCGGCGGTGTCGGTGTCATGTTCCTCGGCTTCAGTGCCAAGCTCGCCACGGCGAGCATCCATTAAGATTTCTACAGATTCAGCGGAAGCAGCCATGCCCAAACGTACCGACATAAAGAGCATCCTGATCATCGGCGCCGGCCCGATCGTGATCGGCCAGGCGTGCGAATTCGACTATTCCGGCGCCCAGGCGTGCAAGGCACTGCGCGAAGAAGGCTACAGGGTCATCCTGGTCAATTCGAACCCGGCCACGATCATGACCGACCCGAACATGGCCGACGTCACCTATATCGAGCCGATCACCTGGCAGATGGTGGCCAAGATCATCGACAAGGAACGTCCTGACGCCGTGCTGCCGACCATGGGCGGCCAGACCGCGCTGAACTGCGCGCTCGAACTGGCCCGCCACGGCGTGCTGGAACAGTTCAATGTCGAACTGATCGGCGCCTCGGTCGAGGCCATCGACAAGGCGGAAGACCGCGACAAGTTCAAGCTGGCGATGCAGAAGATCGGCCTCGAGTGCTCGCGCTCCCGCGTCGCCCACAGCATGGACGAAGCGCTGGAAATCCAGGCCGGACTCGGCTTCCCGACCATTATCCGCCCGTCGTTCACCATGGGCGGCTCCGGTGGCGGCATCGCCTACAACCGCGAAGAATTCCTGACCATCTGCGAGCGCGGCTTCGAGGCCAGCCCGACCCACGAGCTGCTGATCGAAGAATCCATGCTCGGCTGGAAAGAATACGAGATGGAAGTCGTGCGCGACCGCGCCGACAACTGCATCATCATCTGCTCGATCGAGAACCTCGACCCGATGGGGGTGCATACCGGTGACTCGATTACCGTTGCCCCGGCGCAGACGCTGACCGACAAGGAATACCAGATCATGCGCAACGCGTCGCTCGCGGTGCTGCGCGAGATCGGCGTCGATACCGGCGGTTCCAACGTGCAGTTTGCCGTCGAGCCGGAAACCGGCCGCCTGATCGTGATCGAAATGAACCCGCGCGTCAGCCGCTCGTCGGCGCTGGCGTCGAAGGCGACCGGCTTCCCGATCGCCAAGGTGGCGGCCAAACTGGCGGTCGGCTACACGCTGGACGAGCTGAAAAACGACATCACCGGTGGCGCGACCCCGGCCTCGTTCGAACCGTCCATCGACTACGTGGTCACCAAGATTCCGCGTTTCGCCTTCGAGAAGTTCCCGATGGCGAACGACCGCCTGACCACGCAGATGAAGTCGGTCGGCGAAGTGATGGCCATCGGCCGTTCGATCCAGGAATCACTGCACAAGGCGCTGCGCGGCCTGGAAACCGGCCTGGCCGGCTTCGACCCGCAGACCACTGACCTGGACACCATCCGTGCCGAAATGGGCGCGCCGGGCCCGAACCGGCTGCTGTACGTCGCGGATGCCTTCCGTGCCGGCCTGTCGGTCGACGAGGTGTACGGCATCAGCCGCATCGATCCGTGGTTCCTGGTGCAGATCGAGGATCTGATCCGCGATGAACAGCAACTGGCCGGCCGCACGCTCGGCACGCTGGATGCCGGCGCAATGCGCGCGCTGAAGCGCAAGGGCTTCTCCGACCGCCGCCTGGCGGCGCTGTTCGGCGTCGACCAGAGCGTGGTGCGCCAGCACCGCTGGGCGCTGGGCGTCCGTCCGGTCTACAAGCGGGTCGACACCTGCGCGGCCGAGTTCGCCACCAGCACCGCCTACATGTACTCGAGCTACGAGGAAGAGTGCGAAGCGCGGCCGACGTCGCGGCGCAAGGTGATGGTGCTCGGCGGCGGCCCGAACCGTATCGGCCAGGGCATCGAGTTCGATTACTGCTGCGTGCATGCGGCGCTGAGCCTGCGCGAATCCGGCTTCGAGACCATCATGGTCAACTGCAACCCGGAAACGGTGTCCACCGACTACGATACGTCGGACCGGCTGTACTTCGAGCCGCTGACGCTCGAGGACGTGCTGGAAGTGGTCAATGTCGAGCAGCCGTGGGGCGTGATCGTCCAGTACGGTGGCCAGACGCCGCTGAAGCTGGCGCGCGCGCTGGAAGCCAACGGCGTACCGATCATCGGCACCTCGCCGGACATGATCGACGCCGCCGAAGACCGCGAGCGCTTCCAGAAACTGTTGCAGGACCTCGGTCTGAAGCAGCCGGCCAACCGCACTGCGCGCAATCCGCAGGACGCGCTGCGGCTGGCGGCCGAGATCGGCTATCCGCTGGTGGTGCGCCCGAGCTACGTGCTGGGCGGCCGGGCGATGGAAATCGTCCACGAACAGGCCGACCTCGAACGCTACATGCGTGAAGCAGTCAAGGTATCGAACGACAGCCCGGTGCTGCTCGACCGCTTCCTGAACGACGCGATCGAAGTCGACGTGGACGCGATCGGCGACGGCAAGGACGTGGTGATCGGCGGCATCATGCAGCACATCGAGCAGGCCGGGGTGCACTCCGGCGACTCGGCGTGCTCGCTGCCGCCGTACAGCCTGTTCCCGGCGCTGCAGGACGAGATCCGCCGCCAGACCGTGGCCATGGCCAGGGCGCTGAACGTGGTCGGGCTGATGAACGTGCAGTTCGCGATCCAGGGCGATACCATCTTCGTGCTGGAAGTGAACCCGCGCGCCTCGCGGACCGTGCCGTTCGTGTCCAAGGTGACCGGCCGGGATCTGGCCAAGGTGGCCGCGCGCTGCATGGCCGGCATCACGCTGGCCGAGCAGGGCATCACCGGCGAAGTGGTGCCGCCGTACACCGCGGTCAAGGAGGCGGTGTTCCCGTTCATCAAGTTCCCGGGCGTCGACACCATCCTCGGGCCGGAAATGAAGTCCACCGGTGAAGTGATGGGGGTCGGCCGCAACTTTGCCGAAGCCTTCGTCAAGGCGCAGATGGGGGCCGGCGACCGCCTGCCGACATCGGGCAAGGTGTTCATCTCGGTCCGCAACGGCGACAAGCACGGCATCGTCGACGTGGCGCGCGAACTGCAGCGGGCCGGCTTCGGCCTGTGCGCGACGCGCGGCACGGCCAGGGTGCTGGCCGACGCCGGCATGGGTGTGCAGCGGGTCAACAAGGTGACCGAGGGTCGTCCGCACGTGGTCGACATGATCAAGAATGGTGAAATCGCCATGGTGATCAACACCGTGGAAGAAAAGCGCCAGTCCATCATCGACAGCCAGTCGATCCGTTCCAGTGCCCTGCAGGGCCGGGTGCCGTTCTATACCACGCTGGCCGGTGCGCGCGCCGTGGCGCATGGCCTCAGCGAGAGCCAGGCGCTGGACGTCTATCCGCTGCAGGATCTGCACACCCAGTTGAAGGGCTGAATCGGCCGCAATGACGATGACGTTGGCAAACGCTTGGATTGACCGGCGTTTGCCGCTAGAATCGTCGGCAACCGATTGAATCGAGAGAAGCCGCCGTCCCCGTGACGGCGGCTTGCATTTTATGTCGCGACCGTCGCACCGCGGGTGCCGGACGGACGAGAAGGAGGATGAGTGAAATGATCAAAGTGCCGTTGACCAAGTTTGGCGCCGAGCAGCTCCGGAACGAACTGCAGAACCTGAAGTCCGTGGCCCGTCCGGAAGTGATCGCCGCCATCGCCGAGGCGCGCAGCCACGGCGACCTGTCGGAAAACGCCGAATACGACGCCGCCAAGGAACGCCAGGGCTTTATCGAGGGCCGGATCGCCGACCTGGAAAGCAAGCTGTCCAACGCGCAGGTCATCGACCCGGCGCAGCTCGATGCCGATGGCCGCATCGTGTTCGGCGCCACCGTGCAGCTGGTCGACCTGGAAAGCGATGACCAGGTCACCTACCAGATCGTCGGCGACGACGAAGCCGACATCAAACTGGGCAAGGTCTCGGTGAATTCGCCGATCTCGCGTGCCCTGATCGGCAAGGAAGCCGGCGACGTGGCCGAAGTGGTCGCGCCGGGCGGCATCCGCGAATACGAAGTGCTCGACGTCAAATACCTCTGACGTCCTGATCCTGGCCGCAAGCGGAGGGATGGCGATGGATGGAACACTGGACTGGCTGCGCCGCGTGGCGCAGACCCTGTGGATCGGCGGCATCTGGGCCATTGGCCTGATCGTGGCGCCGGTGCTGTTCACGCGCCTGGAGCGCGGAGCGGCCGGAGCGATCACCTGGCATGTGCTGGGGGTGATGGGCTGGATCGGCCTGGTCTGCGGCCTGGTGCTGCTGATCGACTGGCTGTGGCGGCAGGGGCTGGCCGGCATGCGTGACGGCGGCTTCTGGCTGATTGTCGGCATGCTTGCCTGCACGCTGGTCAACCATTTCGCCATTGCGCCGATCCTGGTCGGAGTCAAGGCCAGCGCGGCCAGTGCCGCGACCGGCATGTTCGGCGGCGGCTTTGGCACCTGGCAGGCGATTTCCAGCCTGCTGCTGCTGGTGCAGAGCCTGATGGGGCTGCTTTTTGTGACCCGGCACGGCTGAGCTGTCCCGTTTCTAAGCAAATCTAAGCAAAATAAAAGGCGCAGCGGTTAGGCTGCGCCTTCGGATTGCGGCATGGCTCAGGCCGGACGGCAGTCAGCGGCCGCGGGGCTTTTTTGCCGCCGGCAGCACGATGCGCTGTTTGTCCGACGGACGGTAGACCACCAGCAGCTTGCCGATGACCTGGACCGGCGCGGCATCGAGATCGTCACAGATCTGTTCGTAAATGGCGAGACGGGCTTCGCGCTCATCGCCGAGTACGCGGATCTTGATCAGCTCGTGCGCGTCGAGGTTGATGGCGATCTCGCGGACCACGGCGTCGGTCAACCCGTTGTTGCCGATCATCACGACCGGGTTCAGGTTGTGGGCCAGACCCTTGAGATGCTGGCGTTGTTCCGGCGTCAGTTCGATTTTCATATTCTGCAAATTGCGGTTTCAAAAGGTGATTTTACGGTATGGCCCGATCCAAGACCAGTGCGGCCTGGCTACACGAGCATGTCAACGATCACTGGGTCCATCAGGCCCAGAAGGATGGCTACCGTTCGCGTGCCGCCTACAAGCTGCTGGAGATCAATGAAAAGGACAAGCTGCTCAGGCAGGGGATGACAGTGGCCGACCTCGGCAGCGCGCCGGGAAGCTGGTCCCAGGTCGCGGCCCGCATCGTCGGCGATCACGGACGGATCTTTGCGCTGGATATCCTCGAAATGGCGGCGATTCCTGGCGTAGACTTCATCCAGGGCGACTTTCGCGAGGACGAGGTGCTGGCACGCTTCGAGGCGTTGCTGGACGGACGTCCGCTTGATCTTGTGATTTCCGATATCGCCCCCAACATCACGGGGATGAGTGCGACCGACCAGGCCCGCTCCGCGTATCTGTGCGAACTGGCGCTGGAATTTGCCCGGCAGCATCTGAAACCGGGTGGTCATTTCCTCGTCAAAGTCTTCCAGGGCAGCGAATTCAATGCTTACCTGGCAGAAATGAGAAGCAGCTTTACCCAGGTTGTGTCCCGCAAGCCAAAAGCGTCGCGGGACCGATCGACAGAAATATACCTATTGGGCAAGGGTTTGCGCTGACAGGCCACTAGCTCATGATTACAATCGAATCATCTTTGCTTTGAAAGCTGGCGTGCGCCCAGTGGCGTAAAGGAGCCTTCACTTGAACAACATCGGCAAGAACATCGCCATCTGGGTGATCATCGGTCTGGTGCTGATGACTGTGTTCAATCAGTTCAGCAAGCGTCAGGACACGCAGAACCTGGTCGAATATTCGCAGTTCATCAGTGACCTGGAGTCGGGGCGCGTGCAGAGCGTGACCATCGAAGGCCATCCGCTGCGCGGACAATGGCTGAAAGGCAAGTTCACCGGCGGCGGCGCGTTCACCACCTACGCGCCGTACGACCCGAAACTGGTCGACGACCTGATCAAGAACAACGTCCGCTTCCAGGCCAAGCCGGATGAGGAACCGTCGATGCTGATGAATATCTTCATCAGCTGGTTCCCGATGCTGCTGCTGATCGGCGTCTGGGTCTTCTTCATGCGCCAGATGCAGGGCGGCGGTCGGGGCGGCGCGTTCAGCTTCGGCAAGAGCCGCGCCAAGATGCTCGACCAGGACACCAACACCATCACCTTCGCCGATGTCGCCGGTTGCGACGAGGCCAAGGAAGAGGTGAAGGAAATTGTCGACTACCTGCGCGACCCGAGTCGCTACCAGAGCCTCGGCGGCCGCGTGCCGCGCGGCATCCTGCTGGCAGGCAGCCCGGGTACCGGCAAGACGCTGCTGGCCAAGGCCATCGCCGGCGAAGCCAAGGTGCCGTTCTTCTCGATCTCGGGTTCCGACTTCGTCGAAATGTTCGTCGGTGTCGGTGCGGCGCGCGTTCGCGACATGTTCGAGAACGCCAAGAAGAATTCGCCGTGCATCATCTTCATCGATGAAATCGACGCGGTCGGTCGCCAGCGTGGCGCCGGCCTCGGCGGTGGCAACGACGAACGCGAACAGACGCTTAACCAGTTGCTGGTGGAGATGGACGGTTTCGACACCAACTCGACCGTCATCGTCATCGCCGCCACCAACCGGCCGGACGTGCTGGACCCGGCGCTGCAACGCCCGGGCCGCTTCGACCGCCAGGTGGTGGTGCCGCTGCCGGACATCCGCGGCCGCGAACAGATCCTGAACGTGCACATGCGCAAGGTGCCGATCGCCAACGACGTGGCGCCGGACATCATTGCCCGCGGCACACCGGGTTTCTCCGGCGCCGACCTGGCCAACCTGGTCAACGAGGCCGCGCTGTTTGCCGCGCGTCGCAACAAGCGACTGGTGGACATGGAAGACTTCGAATCCGCCAAGGACAAGATCATGATGGGCGCCGAGCGCCGCAGCATGGTCATGACCGACGAGGAAAAGAAGAACACCGCGTACCACGAGTCCGGTCACGCCGTGGTGGCCAAGCTGCTGCCGAAGTCCGACCCGGTGCACAAGGTCACCATCATCCCGCGCGGTCGCGCGCTGGGCGTGACCATGCAGCTGCCGGAGCAGGACCGCTTTGCCTACGACCGTGGCTACCTGATGGACCGGATTGCCATCCTGTTCGGGGGCCGGATCGCCGAAGAGCTGTTCATGAACCAGATGACCACCGGCGCCAGCAACGACTTCGAGCGTGCAACGCAGATGGCGCGCGACATGGTGACCCGCTACGGCATGTCCGATGCACTGGGCCCGATGGTCTATGGCGACAACGAGGGTGAAGTGTTCCTCGGCCGCTCGGTGACCACGCACAAGAACATGTCCGAAGACACGATGCGCAAGGTCGACCAGGAAATCCGCCGCATCATCGACGAGCAGTATGCGCTGGCGCGCCGGCTGCTCGACGAGAACCGCGACAAGGTCGAGGCGATGACTGCGGCGCTGCTGGAATGGGAAACCATCGACGCCGAGCAGATCAACGACATCATGGACGGCAAGCCGCCGCGGCCGCCGAAGCCGACCGCCAGTGTCGGCGGCAGCAGCCCGACGCCGCCGGCCGGCCCGACCCCGGCGCCGAGTTCCACGCCGGCACAGGAAATCTAGTCCTGACGGGCTGCCCGGTTTGAGACCGGGTACGAAATTCAGTGGATAATGACGCGACAGCCTGGCTGTCGCGTTTTCATTTAGCCTTTCCCTACTGCCTATGAATACTCTGCACTGCGGCCGCTTCACGCTGTCGCTCGAACGTCCGCTGGTGATGGGCATCGTCAATGTCACACCGGATTCCTTTTCCGACGGCGGTCGCCATGCGCTTCCGGACCAGGCGCTTGACCATGCACTGAAGCTGGTGCGCGACGGCGCCGACATCCTCGACATCGGGGGCGAATCGACCCGGCCGGATGCGGCGCCGGTAACGGTCCAGCAGGAAATGGACCGGGTGCTGCCACTGCTGGAACGGCTGCGCGACATCGGCGTGCCGCTGTCGCTGGATACGCGGCACACGGTGGTGATGCAGGCCGGGCTCGCGATCGGTGTCGATCTGATCAACGATGTGGCGGCGCTGGAGGACGACGGCGCCGTGGCGCTGCTGGCCGGCAGCGACGCCGCAGTGTGCCTGATGCACAAGCAGGGCGAGCCGCAGAACATGCAGCACGATCCGTCCTATCAGCGCGACGTGGTCGACGAAGTGCAGGCCTACCTGACTGAACGGGTCGCCGTCTGCATCGCTGCCGGCATCGGCCGCGAGCGGCTGCTGGTCGACCCGGGCTTCGGTTTCGGCAAGACCGTCGACCACAACTATGCGCTGCTGGCACATCTGGACCGCTTTGCGACCATCGCGCCGGTTCTGGCCGGGCTGTCGCGCAAGACCATGCTCGGTGCGGTCACCGGCATTGCCGAGCCCGCGGCACGGGTCAGTGCCAGCGTGGCCGGGGCGCTGATCGCCGCCGGGCGTGGCGCGGCCATTCTGCGCGTGCACGACGTGCGCGAAACCTGCGAAGCGCTGGCGGTCTGGCGCGCGACCCGGGCCGCCGGCTAGGTCGTTTCCTACTTTCCCTTACCCCCCGTGCGGCCAGCCCGCATCCGGAGAAACTCATGGCGCAACGCAAGTATTTCGGTACCGATGGTGTTCGCGGCGAAGTCGGCAAGCACCCGATCAGCCCCGATTTCGTACTCAAGCTCGGCTATGCGGCCGGGCGGGTACTGGTCAAGGCCGACAGCCCGCATCCGACCGTGCTGATCGGCAAGGACACGCGGGTCTCCGGCTATATGCTCGAAGCCGCACTGCAGGCCGGGTTTACGGCGGCCGGGGTCAATGTCCGGCTGACCGGCCCGCTGCCGACGCCGGGCATCGCCTACCTGACCCGGGCCTTGCGCCTGGATGCCGGCGTGGTGATCTCGGCATCGCACAACCCGTATTCGGACAACGGCATCAAGTTCTTCGCCGCTGGTGGCAACAAGCTCGACGATGCGCTGGAAGCCGAAATCGAAGCGCTGATCGATGCACCGATGGACACCAAACCGTCGCGGGAACTGGGCCGCGCCAAGCGCATCGACACGGCTGCCGACCGCTATATCGAATTCTGCAAGAGCACGTTCCCGAACGAGTTCGACCTGCGCGGGCTGCGCATCGTGGTTGACTGCGCACACGGCGCGACCTATCACATCGCGCCGTCGGTATTCCACGAACTCGGCGCCCAGGTCATCGCCACCGGCGCCGCCCCGAACGGCTTCAATATCAACGACGGCTGCGGTGCGACCCACCCGCGCCATCTGCAGGCCGCCGTACTGCAGCACGACGCCGATATCGGCGTGGCGCTGGACGGTGACGGCGACCGGCTGATCATGGTCGACAATGCCGGCCGCGTGTATGACGGCGACCAGCTGATCTACGTGATCGCACGGGCGCGGATGCAGCGCGGCGAACTGCAGGGCAGCGGCGTGGTCGGCACGGTGATGACCAACCTCGGCATGGAACTGGCGCTGCAGAACCGCGGCATCGAGTTCGCCCGCTCCAGGGTCGGTGACCGCTATGTGCTGGAAATGCTGAAGGCGCGCGGCTGGCTGCTCGGCGGCGAAGCCAGCGGCCATATCCTGTGCCTGGACAAACACTCGACCGGCGACGGCATCGTGTCGGCGCTGCAGGTGTTCGCTGCGATGAAAACGCTGGATGCGTCGCTGGAGACCATCTGCCGTGACTGGCAGCCGTTCCCGCAGACCATGATCAATGTCCGGGTGCAGAAGGGGACCGACTGGAAGCCGGCGACCGTGGCGCCGATGGCGGCAGCCGAACAGGCGCTGGCCGGACGCGGCCGGGTCGTGCTGCGGCCGAGCGGCACCGAACCGGTCGTCCGGGTGATGGTCGAGGCCGATGATGCCGAGCTGGCCGCCCGCTGGGCGCGCGAGATCGCGAACGCCATCGAAACCGCCGCCCACAGCGCCGCTTAAGGTCCCCGGGCGTATACTTTCGTTGCCATGCGAACCGGATATGACCGTATTCGAAAACACCTGGTTCTGGATCCTGCTCATCGGCGCCAAGCTGGTCCTGACGCTGTGCACGATGATCCGTTTACTGAAAAAAAACTGAGGAAAGCGTAATGACCCCGATCGATCGCCCGTTCCCGGCCTGGCGCGCGCGCCGCATGCGCCGCGACGATTTCTCCCGTCGCCTGATGCGGGAAAACGTGCTGACTGCCAATGACCTGATCTACCCGGTCTTCGTGCTGGACGGCCAGAATCGCGAACAGGCTGTCGAATCGATGCCTGGCGTCAAGCGCCAGAGCCTGGACCTGCTGCTGCGCACGGCAGAAGAGGCTGTGTCGCTCGGCGTACCGGCGCTGGCGCTGTTCCCGGTCATCGAGGACGGCAAGTCGCTGGATGGTGCCGAGGCCTACAACCCGGACGGGCTGGTGCCGCGCGTCGTGCGCGCGCTGAAGCGCGAGTTCCCGCAGCTGGGCATCATCACCGATGGCGCGCTCGACCCGTACACCACCCATGGCCAGGACGGCGTGATCGACGAAAACGGCTACGTGATCAATGACGTGACCACCGAAGTGCTGGTTCGCCAGGCACTGTGCCATGCCGCGGCCGGCGTCGACGTGGTCGCGCCGTCCGACATGATGGACGGCCGCATTGGCGCGATGCGCCAGGCGCTGGAGGCCGAAGGCCATATCCACGTCCGCATCATGAGTTATGCCGCCAAGTACGCTTCGTGTTTCTATGGCCCGTTCCGCGACGCGGTGGGCTCGTCGGCAAACCTGGGACGCGCCGACAAGAAGACCTACCAGATGGACCCGGCCAACAGCGACGAGGCCCTGCAGGAAGTGGCTGCCGATCTGGCCGAAGGTGCCGATATGGTCATGGTCAAGCCGGGCATGCCGTATCTGGATGTCATTCGCCGGGTCAAGGACCAGTTCGGCGTGCCGACGTTCGCCTACCAGGTATCGGGCGAGTACGCGATGCTGCAGGCGGCGATCCTCAACGGCTGGCTCGATCGTGACAAGAGCATCATGGAGAGTCTGCTGGCCTTCAAGCGTGCCGGTGCCGACGGCATCCTGACCTATTACGCGCTGGACGCCGCGCGCCTGATCAAGGCCGGAAATCACTGATCGCCGTGCGGGCGATCAGTGCAGGCTGACACTCCGGAACGCCGCTGGCTGAAGGCCGGCGGCGACCCGGAGTGACGTACGTGGACGCAATCAGAACAGCATGTCCTTGGTCACGCCCTTGCGCCGCAGGATGCGGCGCAGGCTTTCCAGCCCTTCGATCTGGATCTGGCGCACCCGTTCCCGGGTCAGGTTCAGGCTTTCGGCCAGTTCCTCCAGCGTGCAGATCTCGTAGCCGTTCAGCCCGTAGCGGCGCTCGATGACCATGCGCTGCTTGTCGGTCAGCTGCTTCAGCCATGCCCGCACGTAGCGGGTGACCTGATTGCTGTGCAGCTGGACGTCAGGCTCTTCGTGCTGCTCGTCCGGAATCGACTCGCCGATGGTCAGCATCGGGTCGATGTCCAGCGGCGCATCCAGTGATGCCATGCGCTCGTTCAGGCTCATCACCCGGCGCACCTCGTCCGGCGACTTGCCGACCATGTGGGCAATTTCTTCCACGGTCGGCTCGCGGCCGATCTGGCTCTCCAGATGGCGCGAGGCACGCAGGTAGACGTTGAGCTCCTTGATCACATGGACCGGCAGGCGAATGGTTCGCGACTGGTTCATGATCGCGCGCTCGATCGACTGGCGAATCCACCACGTCGCATAGGTCGAGAAGCGGAAGCCCCGCTCGGGGTCGAATTTCTCCAGCGCATGCATCAAACCGATATTGCCTTCCTCGATCAGATCGAGCAGGGCCATGCCGCGGTTGATGTAATGCTTGGCGATATTCACCACCAGGCGCAGGTTGTGCTCGATCATGCGCTGTCGCGCCTCGAAGTCGCCCTGTACCACGCGGCGGGCAAGCGCACGCTCCTGATCCGGCGTCAGTAACGCGTTATTGCCGATGTCGTTGAGGTAGATCTGCGTGACATCGGCGATCTCCTCGTAGGCGGGGGTACTGGCTTCTTCTTCGTCCGCATCGCTGGCTTCTTCTTGTGCTTCCGCGATGTCGTCCAGGTTTTCTTCCAGGCGGTCGGTTTCGTTGCTGTCCATGCGTTTCCCCTCATTTGGCCACGCAGTCCGGAGTCGGTCAGTCTCCAGCTACTAGCGTTTGGCCAGATAGTTTTCGGGGTCTACGGGCTTGCCGTAGCGGCGAATCTCGAAGTGGAGCTTCACCTGGTCGGCGTCCGTATTCCCCATTTCGGCGATCTTCTGCCCTTTCTTCACGGCTTGGCCTTCCTTCACCGACAGCGCGCTGTTGTGCGCGTAGGCGGAGAGGAAGGTCTTGTTGTGCTTGATGATGACGAGCTTGCCATAGCCGCGCAGTCCGCTGCCGCTGTAGACAACCTTGCCGTCGGCCGCAGCGACGATGGTCTGTCCGCTCTTGCCGGTAATATCCAGTCCCTTGCTGGTCGCGTTGTAGCGGCCAGCGATCTTGCCATCGGTCGGCCACAGCCAGCCGCCGGCCACCTGTTCATCGCCCGCTGCCGCTGCCGGGGCGGGCGTCGTGGCTGCCGCCGGCTTGTCGGCCGCCTTGTGTTCTTCCGGCGCCGTTCTGGCCGGTGCACTGGCGACAGCCGCCGCGCCATTGCCGTTCTGGCCTTCACTCAACTGTGCCAGCCGGGTGGCGGCATTGTCGCCATACGGCAGCTTGATCGCCTTCGGGTACTGCCTGGACTCGCCATTGCCGCTGCTGATGGGGGCTGACGACGCGCTGGCGGTCTCTGCCGGCACCTCGGCCGCTGCCGTTGCTGCCGGCGTGTGCGGGGTCGGGCTGGCCCCCTGTTCGGAGGCACGCAATTTCAGTACCTGGCCGACCTTGATGTCGGCCGGATTGCCAATGCCGTTCAGTTCGGCCAGTTCGCGGTAGCCGAGGCCATTGTTCAATGCAATCCGGAACAGGTTGTCACCGGGCTTGACCGTATAGGACTCCGGCACGTCGGCGGCGTTCGCTGCCGGGGCGGAGATTGTCGACGTGCGGCTGCCGCCGATCGGTGCAATGCGCTCGGCCGGCTTGACCGCGTAGACATCCGAGCTGCCGGCGCCGGTATCCGGGGCCGGGGCCGGCGCGCTGGTGGTCGCCGCGCGGCCGCCGTACTGGACGACCGGTGCGGCGGGCTGCGTCATCGACGAGCAGGCTGCCAGCAGCGTGACACTGCCGATAATCAATGCAATTCGTTTCAAAATAGGGTGTGCGCCGTGCATAGAATCTTTTGGGCTGATACGTGTAAGGGCGAATTGGGCAAATGTCCAGCACTAAATCGGGATTCAGCAATGGCGGCTTTTCCCGTGCCGGTGCATTCTGCCGGACCGTTCGCGGCGGGTGGGAGGCTCAGGACTTGCCTGGCAGCAGCGGGACGAACTTGACCGCGTCGTAGCGGGTCCGGTTGACCCCGTGTGCGGTCTTGTCGACCACCCACAGATACTGTTCCTGCTCGTTGCCGATCGGCAAGACCATCCGGCCGCCGGGGGCAAGCTGGTTGATCAGTTCCTCGGACAGCGCCGGTGCGGCGGCGGCCATCAGGATGCTGTCGAACGGTGCGGCCTCGATCAGACCGAGCCGGCCATCACTGTGCACCAACCGGGGTGTGACCAGCTTAACGGTGCGCAAGTTCATTCTGGCGCGATCGAGCAGGGCACCAATCCGTTCGACCGAGTAGACCTCGCGGATCAGCCGGGCCAGGACGGCGGTCTGGTAACCGCAGCCGGTACCGATTTCCAGTACCTTTTGCGGCTGGCGACCGTCGGCAAGCAGCAGCTCGCTCATGCGCGCCACGGTCCATGGCTGGGAAATGGTCTGGCCGTGACCGAGCGGCAGCGACGTGTCGTCGTAGGCGCGCGACGACAGCGCCGGATCGACGAAGACGTGGCGGGGAATCTCGTACATGGCCGCCAGCACGCGTTCGTCACGGATGCCGTTCTCGCGCAGGCGGTCGATCATGCGCCGGCGGGTGCGCTCGGAAGTCATGCCGTAGCCCCCGCCCGGGGCGAGGCTCAGCGGGTCAGCCATTGGGTCAGTCCGGGAAGTTGGCGATGCGAGGTCAGATCGATGGACAGCGGCGTGACCGACACATGGCCGTTCTTCACCGCGTGGAAATCAGTGTCCGGACCGGCATCCTGCGCCGGGCCGACCGCGCCGACCCAGTACACGGTGTCGCCGCGCGGATTCACGCTCCTGACCACCGGCTCGGCATGGTGGCGGCGGCCGAGGCGGGTGATCTTCATGCCCTTCAGTGCCGAATACGGCAGGTCGGGCACATTGACATTCAGCAGCGTCGGCTCGGACAGCGGCTGTTCGATCAGCCGCTCGACCAGATCAAGGGTCACGCGGGCAGCCGTGTCCAGCCAGGCGCCGGGCTTGCTGACCAGCGACACCGCGATCGACGGCACGCCGAGCAGGAAACCTTCGGTCGCCGCGGCGACCGTGCCGGAGTACACGGTATCGTCGCCCATGTTGGCACCGTGGTTGATGCCGGAAATCACCATGTCGGGAATGCTGTCGAGCATGCCGGTGACCGCCAGGTGCACACAGTCGGTCGGCGTGCCGTTGACGAAGTAAAAACCGTTGGGGGCACGCCGCAGGGACAGCGGACGGTCCAGTGTCAGCGAGTTGCTGGCCCCGCTCCTGTCCCGTTCCGGCGCGACCACGGTCACGTCGCCATACGGGCGCAACGCCGCCGCCAGTGCCTCGATACCGGGTGCAAAGTAGCCGTCGTCATTGCTGAGCAGGAATTTCATGCGGAACCTCGAATTGAACTTGCCCGATTGTAACCGTCCCGGCCGGCAAGAGAACCCCCGCTGCAGCTATTGATGGCGCGGGGCCGGCCCCGGTTCCGCGCCACCATGACCTGTATCAGGCGCGGTAGCGCTGCTGGCTGAATTCGAGCATGCGTTCGATCGGCAGACGGGCGGCATCCATCTGTGCCGGCGTCAGGTAATCGATGACCGTGCCGGCGCCCGCCTGCGCGCGGCGCACGGCGTCAACCGTGTTCAGTTTCATGTACGGACAGGAGTTGCACTGACAGCCGGTATAGATCGGCGCCTGGCGCAGGTCCAGATCGGGGCGCGCCTGATGCATGTTGTACAGAATGCCGTCCTCGGTGGCGACGAACAGCACGGCGGACGGGTCGCCGGCGTAATCCCTGACCCAGTTCAGCATGCCGGAGGTCGAGCCGATGTAGTCGGCGCGCTTGAGCACCGGCAGCGGGCTTTCCGGGTGGGCGATCAGGAAGCGGGTGCCCTTGCCGTCGATGGCGGCAAACGCCTCGTCGAGCGCCGCTTCGTTGAACTTGTCGTGCACCTCGCACACCGCACTCCACAGCGGCATGTCGTAGCCGTACTGGAAGTTCAGGTAGGCGCCCATATTGCGGTCCGGCGAGAAAATGACCTTTTTGCCCTGGCTGTACAGGTCGGCGATGATGTCGTCGACGTTGCGGCTGGTGACGATCCAGTCGGACAGCGCCTTGTGCTCGGCCGACGAGTTGATGTACGACACGTGCACGTGGTCCGGGTAGCGCGCGCGCCAGGCCGCCAGGGCACCGACATCGGTCTGGGTGACCAGCGAACAGGTCGAGCCGCTGTCCGGCAGGATCACGGTCGCGCCGGGGTTCAGGATCTTGGCGGTTTCGGCCATGAAGCGGACACCGGCGAACACGATGATGTCGGCTTCGGCGTCACGGGCGTACAGCGACAGCTCCAGGCTGTCGCCGACCTTGTCCGCCATCTGCTGGACTTCGGGCTGGGTGTAATAGTGTGCCAGCGTGACAACGCGGGTCATGGTGCTACTCTCCGGCCGGCGCAGGCGCCGGCAGCTAGTGAATCGAATGCAGAAGTCAGACCGTCTGGCCGGGCGGACGTTCGCCGCCAGCGCCCATGCACGGCCGTCCGGACGGACAAAACCGGAAAACATTATCAAAAAAACCACAGCGCTGCAGCCCATATGCATGAACGGGCGCCGGACAATTGACGGCGCGCAAGCGCTGTCAGGCCATATTGCAGTAATGATGCTCTGGCATGATGTCGCGGCGGCTGGCATTGTGCATGTTCGTCATCCGTCCGGATACCGGGGCCCAGGCCCTGTCCGGACGCGGCGAGTGTTGGACAAACAGGCAGGCCGCCACACTCACGATCCTTTCAATCAGCCGGGCAGGCGCCCGACGCCACTGAAACTGTTGAGCCCCATAACGCAAGTCCGCCTATCAGGATCACCATGAAGCCGCACTACCTCACGCCACTGCTCTCTCCCAAACACATTGCCGTCATCGGGGCCAGCGAAACGCCGGGTTCGGTGGGGCAGGCGGTATTCACAAACCTGATGGCCGGCGGGTTCAAGGGCAAGCTGTATCCGGTCAACCTCAACCACCGCGTGGTCGGCGGCATGGCCGCCGTCAGTTCGGTGCGCTCGATAGAGGGACCGGTCGACCTGGCCGTGGTGACCACGGCGGTGCGCAGCTGGCCGGGCATCATGAAGGACTGTGGCAAGAAAGGCGTCAAGGCGGTGCTGCTGGCCAAGGAGTTCGCCGACGCCGACCCGCTGTCCAGCGAAGTGATGCAGGAGGCGGTGTCGATTGCCCGCCATTACGGCATCCGTGTGCTCGGCCCGAACATGCTCGGTCTGATGCGGCCGGTCATCGGCCTGAACGCCAGCAACTATTCCGGACGTGTCCGCAGCGGCAACCTGGCGCTGGTGTCGCATTCGTCGGCGCTGTGCGCGGCAATGCTCGACTGGGCCGACGCCAAGGGCATCGGCTTTACCAGCGTGATCTCGATGGGCGACAGCGTCGACCTCGACTTCGGTGAAATCCTCGATTATCTGGTGGTGGACCCGCAGACCCAGGGCATCCTGCTGCACGTCCATCACCTGCATGACGCCCGCCGCTTCATGAGCGCGCTGCGCATGGCCGCGCGTACCAAGCCGGTGGTGGTCATCAAGTCGCGGCGCGACGATGCGCCGCTGACCGGCGTCACCCATTCCAGCCATCTGGTCGCCAGCGAGGATGTCTATGACATCGCACTGGAGCGGGCCGGCGTGCTGCGGGTCAACACCATCGCCCAGCTGTTCACCGCCGCGCGGGTGCTGGCGGCCAATTACCGGGTGCAGGGTGGCCGGCTGGCCATCGTGACCAACGGCATCGGGCCGGGGATTCTCGCCGCCGACAGCGCGCGCGCCAATCATGTCGAACTGGCCACGCTGTCCGAGGACACCATCAAGCTGCTGAACGATGTGCTGCCGGTCAACTGGTCGCGGCGCAATCCGGTCGACATCATCGGTGACGCCAGCCCGGCCCGCTACCGCACGGCGGTCAAGGCCTGTCTGGACGACCCCGGCGTCGACGGCGTGCTGACCATCCTGACACCGCAGATCGGTACCGATCACTTTGCCACCGCCCAGCTGATGGTCGGACTGCAGAAAGAAATCCACAAGCCGCTGTTCCTGTGCTGGCTCGGCGACACCAAGGTGGCAGAAAGCCGTGCGCTGTTCGTGCAGAACCGCATCGTGCACTTCCACGCGCCGGAGTTCGCCGTCGAGGTGTTCCGCGCGCTGGCGACCTTCCACCGCAACCAGCAGCTGCTGATGCAGACGCCGGGGCCGCTCGAATACGTGGCACAAGTACCGACCCACCCGAACCGGGCGCGCAAGATCATCCAGGAAGCGCTGGCCGAAGGCCGCACCGTGCTGTCCGAACAGCAGTCGAAAGCGGTGCTGGCCGCGTTCAACATTCCGGTCAACGAGGCGCGGCTGGCACATGACTCCGACGAGGCCGTCGCCCATGCGCAGGCGCTCGGCTATCCGGTGGTGCTGAAGATCGACTCGCTGGACATCATCTACAAGTCCGATGTCGGCGGCGTGGAGCTGAACCTGCGCACCGAAGCGGCCGTGCGGGCGATGTTCGATGCCATCCTGCAGCGTGCGCGGCTGAACCGGCCGGATGCGGTCATCAACGGCATTCTGGTCCAGCCGATGACCCGCCCGCGCTATGGCCGCGAACTGATGATTGGCGTGACCCACGACGAGTCGTTCGGTCCGGTGGTGACCTTCGGCATGGGTGGCATTGCCGTCGAGGTGCTGGACGACACCAGCCTGGCGCTGCCGCCGCTGAACGACTACCTGGTGCGGCAGATGATTGCGCGCACCCGGGTGTCGAAAATCCTCGGCGCGTTCAAGAACATGCCGCCGATCGACATGATGGCACTGACCCAGGTGCTGCTGCGCGTTTCGGAAATGGTCTGCGAGCTGCCCGAGCTGTACGAAATGGACGTCAATCCGCTGATTGCCGACGAGAACGGCGTGATCGCGCTCGATGCGCGGGTCGTGGTGCGCAAGGCCAAGCGCGCGCGCCGCTACTCGCACATGTCGGTGATGCCGTATCCGAGCGACCGCGTCCACAGCGCCAAGCTCAACGACGGCACCATCGTCACCATCCGCCCGATGCGGCCGGAAGATGCCGAGATGCAGCAGACCTTCGTGCGCGGGCTGTCGGAGGAGAGCCGCTACAACCGCTACATGTCGAGCATCAAGCAGCTGTCGCAGCAGCTGCTGGTCCGCTTCACCCAGCTCGACTACGACCGCGAGCTGGCCTTCGTCATGATGCGTGAAGTCGAGGGGCGCGAAGTCGAGCAACTGGCGGTATCGCGCTACTTTACCGAGTCGGACAACGAGACCTGCGAGTTCGCGCTGGTGGTTGGCGATGCATGGCAGGGGCGCGGGATCGGGCCGATCATGATGCAGGCGATTTTCTCCGCGGCGCACGAGCAGGGCCTCAAGAGCATGTATGGCGAAGTGCTTGCCAGCAACAAGGGCATGCTGAAGCTGATGCACAAGCTGGGCTTCAAGATCGAGCCGCATCCCGAGGATCGTGCCCTGACCCTGTGCACGGTCCAGCTGGACGAGGCCAGCAAGGCCAAAGCCACCGCTTGACGACACGTACGTCTTCTGCTTGCCTCTGAGCGGAAAAACCCAGTAAAATCCGCTGTTTCACGTTCACCCGGTTTTTTAGAAAGAGGCAACTCAATGGTTGTGATTCGTCTTGCCCGTGGCGGTGCCAAAGACCGTCCGTTTTACAATGTGGTCGTTACCGACTCGCGTAATCGCCGCGACGGCCGTTTCATCGAGCGCGTGGGTTTCTACAACCCGGTCGCGACCGAAGGCACCGAACGCGTGCGTCTGAACCTGGACCGTCTGAACCACTGGACCAGCGTCGGCGCCCAAGTGAGCGATGCTGTCGCCAAGCTGCTCCAGCAACAAAAGGCTGCCTGATTCAGGCAACCTGATTTCGAATTGAATTGAATTGCAGCAAGGTTCGGCATTAGTGGATACACAAGATCTGGTCGTCATGGGGTATGTCTCCGGCGTTTTCGGCATTCGCGGCTGGTTGCGCGTGCATGCCGACACCGAGTTCGATGACAGCCTGTTCGACTACCCGGTCTGGTGGCTGGGACGTAACGGCGAGTGGCGCGAATACCGCCTCGAGGAAGGCGCAGCCCAGAA
This sequence comes from Microvirgula curvata, assembly GCF_054781615.1. Taxonomy (NCBI): domain Bacteria; kingdom Pseudomonadati; phylum Pseudomonadota; class Betaproteobacteria; order Neisseriales; family Aquaspirillaceae; genus Microvirgula; species Microvirgula curvata. Next base: position 88,978 of record NZ_BAAGUB010000035.1, read on the forward strand.
CAAGGGCATTACCGCCAAGCTCGAAGGCGTTGACGACCGCGATGTGGCCTTTGGCCTGCGCGGCTGTCAGGTGGCCGTGCCGCGGGCGCAGTTGCCCGCACCCGCCGACGGCGAATACTACTGGAACGACCTGGTCGGTCTGGCGGTGTTCAACCGGGCAGGCGAGTCGCTCGGGCAGGTCGAAAGCCTGTTCGAGACCGGCGCGTCCGCCGTCATCGTCGTCCGCGACACCGATACCAAGCACCTGATTCCGTTTGTCGGCGTCTATGTTCTTGATGTCGACCTGCCGGGCAAGCGCCTGACAGTGGACTGGGAACGCGACTACTGATGCAGATCGATGTCGTCACGCTGTTTCCGCCGATGTTCGACGCGGTGACGCAGCACGGTGTGACGCGACGGGCAGTCGAGCAGGGCATCTGGGGCTTTCAGGCCTGGAACCCGCGCGACTACGCCACCGACAATTACAAGACGGTCGATGACCGTCCGTATGGCGGTGGGCCCGGCATGGTCATGCTGGTGGACCCGCTGGCGCAGGCGCTCGATGCCGCGCGGCGGCGACAGCAGGCATTGGGGGTCGAGCGGCCCAGGGTCATCTACCTGTCTCCGCAAGGCCGGCCGCTGACGGATGCCAGAGTGTGCGAACTGGCGGCGACGCCGGGTATCGTGCTGCTGTGCGGTCGCTACGAAGGTGTGGACGAACGCTTGATTCAACGCGAAATCGACGAGGAAATCTCGATCGGCGATTACGTACTGTCCGGCGGGGAACTCCCCGCCATGGTGCTGATCGATTCGATCGTGCGCAGATTGCCCGGCGTGCTGAACGACGCGCAATCCGCCGAGCAGGACTCGTTCGCGACCGGACTGCTCGATTGTCCGCACTACACGCGGCCCGAGGAATACGACGGCCAGCGCGTACCGGATGTGTTGCTTTCGGGCAACCATGCCGAAATCGCCAAATGGCGACTGAAAATGTCGCTGGGGCGGACCCTCGAAAGACGGCCCGACCTGATGGCGAACAAGCAGCTCAGTAAACAGGAGGCTCGGCTGCTGGCTCAGTACCAGCAGGAACAAGCCCCGGAAAACAACAGGAGTTAACCATGAATCTGATTCAGCAACTCGAGCAGGAAGAAATCGCCCGCCTCGACAAAACCATTCCCGCCTTCGGCCCGGGTGACACCGTTGTGGTGCAAGTGAAGGTCAAGGAAGGCAACCGCGAACGTCTGCAAGCGTTCGAGGGTGTGGTCATTGCCAAGCGTAACCGCGGTCTGAACAGCGCGTTCACCGTGCGCAAGATCTCGTCGGGCGAAGGCGTGGAACGTACGTTCCAGACCTACTCGCCGCTGGTCGTCGCCGTTGACGTCAAGCGTCGTGGTGATGTCCGCCGTGCAAAGCTGTACTACCTGCGCGAACGTTCGGGCAAGTCGGCTCGCATCAAGGAAAAGCTGACCAAGCGCGTGCAACCGGCGGCGTAATGCCGGCGCCGTCGATCCGTCGATGGCGATGCAGCGAACAAAAAGCGCGAACTCAGTTCGCGCTTTTTGTTTGTCCAGACCATGCACAGCGAGAAGGAGGCCTGCATGTACAGCGCCGTGATACCCGCTCCCTGGGGCGGCCGGCTCGGCATCCGTGACGATGGCGCCGTGCTGACCGGGCTCGATTTCCTGCCGGCGCCGACCGCCGTGCAGCCGCCACGGGGCGAACTGGCCATCCAGGTCTGCCATGAGCTGGAACACTACTTCAGCGACCCGTCAGCAACGTTCAGCGTTCCGCAACGGCGCGGTGGCACGCCGTTCCAGCAGCGGGTATGGGCGGCGCTGGTGGCCATTCCGGCCGGCCGCGTGCTGCGCTACGGCGAGCTGGCGGTGCAGCTGGGGTCGAGTGCGCGGGCGGTCGGCCAGGCGTGCGGCAGCAACCCGCTGCTGCTGCTGGTGCCCTGTCATCGCGTGCTGGCCGCGCGCGGGCTCGGCGGCTTCGATCATCGCCAGGACGGCGAGCGGCTCGACATCAAGTTGTGGCTGCTTGGCCATGAAGGCTATCTGCTGCCACTGGTGTCGTGAACGAAAACGCCCGGCTTGCCGGGCGTTTTCTGTTGCACTGCAGGATCGATCAGATTGCTGCCGCCGGGGCCGGTTGCGGTTTCTTCGTTTCCGGTTCGTCGAACAGCAGCACCACGCCGCCCTCCTGGTCGAGATCGACGGTGACGCTGCCGCCGTCGGCCAGGCGACCGAACAGCAGCTCGTCGGCCAGCACCTTGCGGATGGTGTCCTGGATCAGGCGCGCCATCGGCCGCGCGCCCATCAGCGGATCGAAGCCCTTGCTGGCCAGATGCTTCTTCAGCGGCTCGGTGAAGTGAACTTCCACCTTCTTCTCCGCCAGTTGCGCTTCGAGCTGGATCAGGAACTTGTCCACCACCTGCAGGATGATGTCCTCGTTCAGCGTCTTGAACGAAATGATCGCATCCAGCCGGTTGCGGAACTCCGGCGTGAACAGGCGCTTGATATCGGCCATTTCGTCACCGGCCGCCTTGGTCGACGTGAAGCCGATGCTGCCCTTGCTCAGGTTTTCCGCGCCGGCATTGGTGGTCAGGATGATGATCACGTTGCGGAAATCGGCCTTGCGCCCGTTGTTGTCGGTCAGCGTGCCGTGGTCCATCACCTGCAGCAGCACGTTGAAGATGTCCGGGTGCGCCTTTTCGATTTCGTCCAGCAGCAGCACCGAGTACGGGTGCTTGCTGATGGCCTCGGTCATCAGGCCGCCCTGCTCGAAGCCGACATAGCCCGGCGGGGCGCCGATCAGTCGGCTGACTGCATGGCGCTCCATGTATTCGGACATGTCGAAGCGGATCAGCTCGATGCCCAGTGTGTAGGCAAGCTGACGCGCGACCTCGGTCTTGCCGACGCCGGTCGGGCCGCTGAACAGGAACGAACCGATCGGCTTTTGCGGGTTGCCGAGTCCGGAGCGCGACATCTTGATGGCCGCAGCCAGCGCATCGATGGCCTGGTCCTGACCGAACACGACGTTCTTCAGGTCGCGGTCGAGGGTCCGCAGGGCATTGCGGTCGTCGTTCGAGACCGTCTTGGCCGGGATGCGGGCGATCTTGGAGATGATTTCCTCGATCTCGTGCTTGGAAATCACCTTTTTCTGCCGGGATTTCGGCAGGATCTTCTGCGCAGCGCCGGCCTCGTCGATCACGTCGATCGCCTTGTCGGGCAGGTGGCGGTCGGTGATGTAGCGCGCCGCCAGCTCCGCCGCCGACGTCAGGGCCGCCACGGTGTACTTGACGCCGTGGTGCGACTCGAAGCGTGACTTCAGCCCCTTGAGGATCTGAATGGTCTGCTCGACCGTCGGCTCGACCACGTCGATCTTCTGGAAGCGGCGCGACAGCGCATTGTCCTTCTCGAAGATGCCGCGATACTCGGTGTAGGTCGTGGCGCCGATGCAACGCATGCTGCCGTTCGACAGCGCTGGCTTCAGCAGATTGGATGCATCGAGCGTGCCGCCGGAGGCCGCACCGGCGCCGATCAGCGTATGGATTTCGTCGATGAACAGGATCGCGTGCGGGTCGTCCGCCAGCTGCTTGATCACTGCCTTCAGCCGCTGCTCGAAGTCGCCGCGGTACTTGGTGCCGGCCAGCAGCGCGCCCATGTCCAGCGAGTACACCGTGGCTTGCGACAGCACGTCCGGCACTTCGCCCCTGACGATGCGGCGGGCCAGCCCCTCGGCGATGGCGGTCTTGCCGACACCGGCCTCGCCGACCAGCAGCGGGTTGTTCTTGCGCCGGCGGCACAGGATCTGGATCACGCGCTCAAGCTCGTGGTCGCGGCCGATCAGCGGGTCGACCTTGCCGGCCTGGGCCAGCTGGTTCAGGTTCTGGGTGTAGTTCTCCAGCGCGCCGCCGGCTGCGGTCGCTTCGGCTTCCTGCTCGGCTTCGCCCTCGGGGGCAGGCGCGGCCGCGCCGCGTGCCGGCGTGGCGTCGCTGCTCTTGTTCTTGGTGATGCCGTGCGAGATGTAGTTGACCACGTCGAGACGGCTGATGTTCTGCTGGTGCAGGAAATACACCGCGTGCGAGTCCTTCTCGCCAAAGATGGCGACCAGGATGTTCGCGCCGGTCACTTCCTTCTTGCCGGAACTCTGGACATGCAGGATGGCGCGCTGGATCACGCGCTGGAAGCCCAGCGTGGGCTGGGTTTCGACGTCCTCGGTACCGAGCACGGTCGGGGTGTGCTGGTCGATGAACTCGGCCAGCTGCCGACGCAACTGGTCGATGTTTGCATTGCATGCGCGCAACACTTCCGCGGCCGACGGGTTGTCGAGCATGGCGAGCAGCAGGTGCTCGACGCTGATCAGCTCGTGCCGTTTCTGGCGCGCCTCCATGAACGCCATGTGGAGGCTGACTTCGAGTTCTTGGGCGATCATTGGTTTTCCTCCATCACGCACTGTAGCGGGTGCTGGTGCACCTTGGCGTATTCCGTTACCTGGACCACTTTGGTACCGGCGACGTCCTTGCTGTAGACGCCGCACACACCGCGACCTTCTGTATGCACTTTGAGCATGACTTGGGTCGCATGTTCCCGGTCCATATGAAAAAAGCGCTCCAGTACGATTATCACGAAATCCATTGGCGTGAAATCGTCGTTGAGCAAAACCACTTTGTACATGGGCGGAGGCGCAAGGCGGGTCCGCTCGGGAGCCAGCTCTGTGCCGGGTTGGTGCTGGTTAGGCATACGACGGACTTTCTCACAGCACTATGCTTTCAATTTTGTCCCGCCGGGGACCTTTTTCAAGCGCTGATGAAGTTATGCAATATGGCTTGACGGTAACATCGTACTCGCGTAGAAAGTTTAGCGGTGGTCGATGAAGCGATCGGCTTGACGCCGTGCAACGCCGTCATGTCTGGCTTCGAATGACACACGTAAATGGGTGCGTCACCCGGTTAGGCAACATATAAGCAAGGAAACGTTTCAGATGGCAACTGGTACCGTAAAGTGGTTCAACGACGCCAAGGGTTTCGGTTTCATTACGCCGGATGACGGTGGGGAAGATCTGTTCGCCCACTTCTCGGCCATCAACATGAACGGGTTCAAGACCCTGAAGGAAGGCCAGCGCGTCTCCTTCGAGGTCAACCAGGGTCCGAAGGGCAAGCAGGCCAGCAATATCCAGGCCGCTTCCTGAGTCGTTGGTGAATGTAGAAAGCCCTGCGTCGCTGCAGGGCTTTTTTGTTGCCCTGCGCCCGGTGCCGGCCACCGTGAGCGCACGCGCAGCCCGCTATCCGCGCAGTGCCCGTGCCAGTACCTCGAAGACCCGGCCATCCATCGACTGTGCCACATTGAAGCGCAGGTAGCGACCGGCATCCGGCGAGTGACTGAATGCGTTGCCCGGTGCCAGCACCATCTGCTCCTGCAGGCAGGCACGGGCCACTGCGGGCGCCTCGGCGCCGGCCGGCAGCCGGCACCAGAGGAACATGCCGGACCGGGGAACGTGCCAGGGCGTGATGCCGAGCGCTTCGAGCCGTGGAAGGGTCTGGTCCATGGCTTCCGCCAGCCGCAGCCGCACCGTATCCATGTGCTTGCGGTAGCCGCTGTCGGTCAGCGCCGCCAGCAGGATGTTGGCGGCCAGCCGCCCGCCACTGAAGCTGGTGGCGATCCTGAGGTCGGTCAGGCCGTCGATCCAGTCTGCCCGCGCCGCAATGTAGCCGCAGCGCAACGAAGCCGAGATGGTCTTGGAGAAGCTGCCGATATGGATCACGCGGCCGAGCCCGTCGAAGGCCGCCAGTCTCGGTGCCGGGCTGGTTTCGAGATCGGCAAAGATGTCATCCTCGACGATCACCAGGTCCGAATGGTCGGCCAGCTTCAGCAACCGGTGCGCCGTGACTGCCGTGAGCGTGGCGCCGGTAGGGTTGTGGATGCCGGAGTTGGTGATGTAGAGCCGGGGCGAGTGCGCCTGCAGGGCGGCGCCGAAGGCCTCGACATCCGGCCCGGCCGGCGTGTACGGCACGCCGACGACCTTGACCCGGTGCGCTTTCAGCAAGGCGCGGAAATTGAAGTAGCAGGGGTCGTCGACCAGTACGGTGTCGCCCGGTTCCAGCAGAAAGCGGCAGATCAGGTCGATGGCATGGGTCCCGGATTCGGTCAGCATGATCTGCTCGGCGGGGACGTCGATGCCGGTGGCGGCCAGCCGCCGGGCGAGGAACAGGCGCAGCGCCGGCAGGCCGGGCGGCGTGGCATATTCCGCAAGCTCCACCGTGTCGGCGCGCGCCATGGCCCGCAGCGCGCGGCGCATTCCCGCTTCGTACATCCACGAGGCGGGAAGCCAGCCGCAGCCGGGCTTCAGTATGCCGGCATCCGTTTCAAGCGATTGCCGCGAAATCCACAGCGGATCGACATCCCTGTCCTGCCTGGGTTCGATCTCCGCCAGCGCCAGCGGGGCCGCCGGCCCGGTGACATAGAATCCCGAGCCCGGCCGCGGGCAGATGATGCCTTCGGCCGCAAGGCGCTCATAGGCTTCGACGACGGTCGAGACCGAAAGCTGCATGGCCTTTGCCTGCGCCCGGACGGAAGGCAACCGCATTCCCGGCAGGTAGGTGCGGGAGGCGATGCCGGTCCGGATCGCGTGCATGACGACATCGATCCGGGTGCTGTGTGGCGTCATTTCATTCCTGACTGTATTGCTTGCTGTGGGATAACAGTTCTTTTGAATTGTACTGGATTGTATCTGGGTAAGCCGGCAGCCTCATGCTCTACTTGAGCCCAATCTGAAAGGGGCGGGCTGTGGACAAGACGACGAGTGGCTGGATAAACGGGTTTATCGGGGTGGTGATTTTTGCCGGCTCATTGCCGGCGACGCGGGTCGCGGTCAGGGATCTCGATCCGGTGTTCCTGACCTGTGCCCGGGCGAGCATCGCCGCCCTGCTCGGGCTGGCGCTGCTGCTGGTCCTGCGGCAGCGTCGCCCGGCGGCAGGCGATGTGCCCTCGCTGGTGCTGGTGGCGCTGGGCTGCGTGGTCGGCTTTCCGCTGCTGACCGCGCTGGCGCTGCAGCACGTGACGTCCGCGCACTCGATGGTCTTCGTGGGGCTGCTGCCACTGTGCACGGCGATCTTTGGCGTGCTGCGCGGTGGCGAGCGTCCCCGGCCGGCCTTCTGGCTGTTCTCGATGCTCGGCAGTGCCTTTGTCATCGGCTATGCGCTGCTGGGCGGCATTGCGGCATCGCTGCCGGGCGACATGCTGATGCTGGCGGCGATTGGGGTGTGCGGTCTGGGCTATGCCGAGGGTGCGCGGCTCTCGCGCCGGCTCGGGGGCTGGCAGGTCATCAGCTGGGCGCTGGTCCTGTCGCTGCCGGTCATGCTGCCGATGACCGCGTGGACGCTGCCGGCATCGCTGGACGCGGTTGGCGTGCCGGCCTGGCTCGGGCTCGGCTACGTTGCCCTGTTCAGCATGCTGATCGGTTTCGTGTTCTGGTATCGCGGCCTGGCGCAGGGCGGCATTGCGGCGGTCGGCCAGTTGCAGTTGCTGCAGCCGTTCTTCGGTCTCGCGCTGGCCGCGCTGCTGCTGCACGAGGCAGTCAGCTGGGCGATGCTGGTGGTGACGCTCGGTGCCGTGGCCTGCGTGATGGGGGCGCGAAAGTTCGCAGCGGCCTGACAGGGTCCCGGAAACGAAAACGCGCCCTCATGAGAGGGCGCGTCTGTCCGGGCCGGCCGGCAGTTGCCGGCCGTCGGTATTACATGCGGGCGATCATCGCGTCGCCGAAGGCCGAGCAAGACACTTCCTGCGCGCCTTCCATCTGGCGGGCGAAGTCATAGGTCACGACCTTGTCGCCAATGGCGGCTTCCATCGACTTGATGATCAGGTCGGCGGCTTCGGTCCAGCCCATGTGGCGCAGCATCATTTCGGCCGACAGGATCAGCGAACCCGGGTTCACCTTGTCCTGGCCGGCGTACTTCGGTGCCGTACCGTGGGTAGCTTCGAACATGGCCACGGCGTCGGACAGGTTGGCGCCCGGGGCGATGCCGATGCCGCCAACCTGTGCGGCCAGCGCGTCGGACACGTAGTCGCCGTTCAGGTTCAGCGTGGCGATCACGCTGTATTCGGCCGGACGCAGCAGGATCTGTTGCAGGAACGCATCAGCGATCGCGTCCTTGACGATGATGTCGCCGCCGGTCTTCGGGTTCTTGAACGAGCACCACGGGCCGCCGTCGATCGGCTTGGCGCCGAATTCCTTTTGTGCCAGTGCGTAGGCCCAGTCACGGAAGCCACCTTCGGTGTACTTCATGATGTTGCCCTTGTGCACGATGGTCACCGACGGCTTGCCGTTGTCGATCGCGTACTGGATGGCCTTGCGCACCAGGCGCTCGGTGCCCTGACGCGACACCGGCTTGATGCCGATGCCCGAAGTTTCCGGGAAACGGATCTTCTTCACGCCCATTTCGTTCTGCAGGAAGGCGATGATCTTCTTCGCGCTGTCGCTTTCGGCTTCCCACTCGATGCCGGCGTAGATGTCTTCGGTGTTCTCACGGAAGATCACCATGTCGGTCAGGTCCGGGCGCTTCAGCGGCGAGGGCACGCCGGTGAAGTAGCGCACCGGGCGCAGGCAGGTGTACAGGTCGAGTTCCTGGCGCAGCGCCACGTTCAGCGAGCGGATGCCGCCGCCAACCGGCGTGGTCATCGGGCCCTTGATCGAGATCACGTAGTCACGCAGGGCGGCCATGGTCTCTTCCGGCAGCCAGACGTCGCCGCCATAGACGCGGGTCGACTTCTCGCCGGCGTAGATTTCCATCCAGTGGATCTGCTTCTGGCCGGCATAGGCCTTCTTCACTGCGGCGTCGACGACCTTCTTCATCACCGGGGTGATGTCGATGCCGATGCCGTCACCCTCGATGAACGGGATGATCGGGTTGTTCGGGATCGCTTGACCCGCGATGATTTTCTGACCGCCTTGTGGCACCTGAATGTGGGACGTGCTCATGCCTGCTCCATCTTTTGTTGAACGGTTATGACAAGTGACCCCGCCGCAGGGGAGGGCTTCGGCGGGACGGACGGAATGCCAGAGAAGGAGAAATGGCAGGCGCGGGCCGGATACGGAAGGAAACGGGCGAGCGCCGCAGTCGGTTTTTTACATCTTTTCGTTATTTTCGGCTTCTCTTCGTCGAGCATCATTATCCGAAAAAAAGCGAGCGGTTGCTAGAGGCGCGCCCGTGCTTTGTCTGTATCCGAAAAGCCGGGCGTCAACCGGCGAAAAACAGCGGTGTTGCGATGCAATATCGCGCCATGTTGACGGCTTGCCGCTGTCCGACAAATGCCCGACCATGCAGGAAAACACCGGCATGACGGCGGCGTTCCGGCCCATGACACGGCGCACAAGCCGGGCCGCGGCGGCGCCCCGCCGGTCACGGTCATTATCCGACAGCAGGCCCCGCACGGCGGGCAGAGAAGGCGAACATGCGCATCCCCGAGGAGAGCAATCCGGTTGCCCGCGACATCGCGCAGGCACTGGTGGACGGTTTCGACAAGCATTACAGCCTGTTTCGCGCCAGCTCGGCCCGTTCGCGCGCCTGGTTCGAGGAAGGCGACTGGGCCGGCATGCAGCAGGGCATCCGCGACCGGATCCAGTTCTACGACGACCGGGTCGAGGAGACCATCCAGCGGCTGCGCACCGAGTTTCATGCCGATCTGCTCGACGACGATATCTGGCAGCAGGCGAAATTCAACTATATCGGCCTGCTGACCAACCATCGCCAGCCGGAACTGGCCGAGACCTTCTTCAACTCGGTGTTCTGCCGCGTGCTGCATCGCGATTACTTCAACAACGACTTCATTTTTGTCCGGCCGGCGATCAGCACGGAGTATCTCGAATCCGACCCGCCGACCTACCGCAGCTACTATCCGGCAGCGGCGGGCATCCGTGCCACCATCGAGCGCATCGTCGCCGATTTCGGCTGGCAGCGGCCGTTTGCCGACCTGCGCCATGACATTGTCTGCCTGCTGCGGATGGCGAAGGACTTCCTTGGCGGCCAGTGGCCGCGACTCGAAGCCAACTACCAGATCCAGGTACTGTACTCGGCGTTCTACCGCAACAAGAGCGGTTACATCATCGGCAAGGTCATCAACGGCGGGCAGAGCTGGCCGTTCGCGATCCCGGTGCGCCATGACGACGACGGACTGCTGTACCTCGATACCATCCTGCTCGAGGTCTGGCGGATCGGCATCCTGTTCAGCTTCAGCCGTGCCTATTTCCTGGTCGACATGGCGGTACCGTCAGCCTATGTGCGCTTCCTGCGCAGCATGCTGCCGATGAAGTCGTCGGCCGAGCTGTACACCATGCTGGGCCTCGGCAAGCAGGGCAAGAACATCTTCTATCGCGACTTCATGCACCACCTGCAGTACTCGGACGACCATTTTGTCGTGGCGCCGGGCATTCGCGGGCTGGTCATGCTGGTGTTCGTGCTGCCGTCGTTCCCGTACGTGTTCAAGATCATCAAGGACGTGTTTGGCGGCACCAAGGAAGTCGACCGGGCGACGGTCAAGCAGAAGTACCTGCTGGTCAAGCATCACGACCGTGTCGGCCGCATGGCCGACACGCTGGAGTTCTCCAATGTGGCCTTTCCGCGCGGGCGCTTCGACCAGGCGCTGCTGGACGAAATCCGCCGCCTGGCGCCGTCGATGCTGGAAGAGGACGACGGCCAGATCATCATCAAGCACCTGTACATCGAGCGGCGGATGAAGCCGCTGAACATCTACCTCGACGAGGCGGCCGACGAGCAGAAAATCGAAGCGGTGCGCGAGTACGGCAATGCGATCAAGGACCTGGCCACCGCCAATATTTTCCCCGGCGACATGCTGTTCAAGAACTTCGGTGTGACCCGCTACGGGCGGGTGGTGTTCTACGACTACGACGAAATCGAATACATGACCGACTGCTGCTTCCGGGACATTCCCGAGGCACAGACGCCGGAACAGGAAATGGCGGCCGAACCGTGGTATCCGGTTGCCCGCAACGACGTGTTCCCGGAGGAGTTCGGTCGCTTCCTGCTCGGCGATCCGGTGGTGCGCCGCACCTTTCTCCACTATCACCGCGATCTGCTGACGCCGCAGTTCTGGCGTGAAAAGCAGGACCGGATCCGGGCGGGCATCCTTGACGATTTCTTCCCGTATCCGGAGGAAATGCGCTTCAGTCGCCAGCGCCGGCGGCGGCCGATGACGGTCTCTCCCGGTGCCGAGGTGGCCGTTCCGGTGCTTGAAGGCGGCAAGTAGTCTTCGCGCGCCGTCACTTGCTGCCCGTGCAATCCGATTACAATCCGGCTCCCGTTTCTGCAAGGAGCCGGCCCATGCCGCGCCTCATCCTGCTCAACAAACCGTTTGGCACCATCTGCCAGTTCAGCCCGAGCCCGCCGCACGCGACACTGGCCCAGTGGGTGCCGGTGGCCGGCGTGTATCCGGCAGGGCGGCTGGATACCGATAGCGAAGGTCTGCTGCTGCTGACCGATCACGGTCCGCTGCAGCATGTGATTGCCCATCCGCGTGCCAAATCGCCCAAGACCTATTGGGCGCAGGTGGAAGGCACGCCGTCGGCGGAACAGCTTGATGCACTGCGGGCGGGCGTGGATCTCGGCGATTTCGTGACCGCGCCAGCCCAGGCGCGGCTGATCGACACGCCGGACGGACTGTGGGAGCGGGTGCCGCCGGTACGTCACCGGCTGTCGGTGCCGACGGCATGGCTGGAGATCGTGATCAGCGAGGGCAAGAACCGCCAGGTGCGGCGGATGACGGCCAGTGTCGGGCTGCCGACATTGCGGCTGGTGCGGGCAGCCATCGGGCCGCTGCGTCTCGATGGCCTGCTGCCGGGGGCGTGGCGCGAGGCCGGCCCGGAGGCCCTGCCGCCGGCCTGGCGTCAGGCGTGGCTGCAGCCGGCCGCGGACAGGCAGCGGCCGTCGATGCCACGCGCGCAGGACGGCTGGCGCCGGCGCGGGAAGGCATGAGGAAAATCGGGGAGGGGCGCCGTGTCGGCGTAGCCGTTTCCGGCTACGCGACAGGGTTCGACATGGTGTCAGGCACCTGTCGTGAAGTAGGCGACCGGGCCGGTCGTCGTCAGGCCGATGTGGAAGCGCTCATTGTCCTGACGGGGCGCACAGGCCGATGAGGTTTCGAGTGTCCTGACCGTTTCGAACAGGACTTCGGCTTCCTTGAAATACTGGGCTGCCTGGATATCGCAACACAGCACGGCATCGATCAGGTCCGCATCCGGGTGAGCACCGTGGATTGCCATATTGCCTTCCGAAGTGCCGAACAGGTCCAGTGCCGGTGGCAGGCTGATCCCGTGCGCGCCGATCAGCGACATGGCATGTCGGGAAAACTTGCCCAGACAGCGCTGGGCAAGGCTGCGTACCTCGGCCAGCGACGGAGCAACATGGTTGTCATCGGGGCAAAGCAAGGATTGCAAGGCAGGGGCCGTGGCTCCAGGTTGCGCGGACATGTGCTGTTTTCCTTCAGTGCAAGGGACCTGGAAGGGAGGGCCCCTGGGTTATGGTTATGAATGTTGACTAATGGGTTTTGTTTTTGTGTTTTCTACCCATTATGGGTGTCAATTTCTCGCTGTCATCACGGAGTATAAAACCGCTTTTGCTGGGGTTCCGGGTCCGTTGACATAGCCAATATAGAAAACTGTTGGATAATTGCTGGGAATTTTCGGAAAAATCAGAATTTTCCTATTTTTTGTTTGATTCGGAACAGGAACGCCAGTGCCTCGCGCGGGCTCAGCGCATCCGGGTCCAGGTCGGACAGGGCATCGAGCACGGCGGAAACCTCTTCCGGAACCGTTGCTGGCGCTGTTGCCATCGAGAACAGGTCGGGCCCGTCATGTCTGGCTGCCTGGTTTTCCAGTTCGGCCAGTTTTTTCCTGGCCTCACGAACAACCCGGGCCGGCACGCCGGCCAGACTGGCGACTTCGATACCATAGCTCTGGCTGGCCGGCCCGTCTTCGACATGGTGCAGGAATACGATGCGATCCTTGTGTTCGACGGCGGACAGATGGACATTGGCCACCGTCGGATAATCCGATGCCAGCCGGGTCAGTTCGAAATAGTGGGTTGCAAATAGAGTATAGGCGCGATTTTTCTCGATCAGCTGGCGGGCGATGGCCCAGGCCAGTGCCAGGCCGTCGAACGTCGACGTGCCGCGTCCGACTTCATCCATCAGCACCAGGCTGTTTGCGTCGCTGTTGTGCAGGATATTGGCGGTTTCTGTCATTTCGACCATGAAGGTCGAGCGACCGCCGGCCAGATCGTCCGAGGCACCGATGCGGGTGAAAATCCGGCTCAGCTGCCCTATCGACGCCTGCTGCGCCGGCACGAAGCTGCCGATATGCGCCAGCAGCGCAATGTGCGCCACCTGGCGCATGTAGGTCGATTTGCCGCCCATGTTCGGCCCGGTGACCAGCAACAGTTTCCGGTCGGCCGCCAGCCGGGTGTCGTTCGGGATGAAACGCTCGACCTGGGACTCGACCACCGGGTGACGACCGGCCTGGATATCGATCACGCTGCTGCTGGTCAGCACCGGCTTGCAGTAGCCGAGGGTGGTGGCACGCTCGGCCAGATTGGCCAGCACGTCGAGCGTGGCAACGGCGCGGGCAATGCGCTGCAGCTCGGGAATGTGCGGGGCCAGTTCGTCGAGCAGTGCCTCGTACAGGCGTTTTTCCAGCGCCAGGGCGCGCTCGTTGGCCGACAGCGCCTTGTCCTCGAAGGTCTTGAGTTCCGGCGTGATGTAGCGCTCGGCATTTTTCAGCGTCTGGCGGCGACGGTAGTCGTCGGGCACCTTGTCGGCCTGGGCGCGGCTGACCTCGATATAGAAACCGTGGACCTTGTTGAATTCGACTTTCAGCGTGGTGATGCCGGTGCGCAAGCGCTCACGGTTTTCCAGCGCCAGCAGGAACTCGCCGCAGTTGTGCTGGATATTGCGCAACTCGTCGAGCTCCGGATGAAAACCGCCGGCGATGACGCCGCCGTCGCGCACCATGGCCGCCGGTTCGGCACTGATGGCCAGTGCCAGCCGTTCGGCGATCGGCGACTGCGCCGGCAGGGCATCGTGCAGCACGGCCAGCAGTGCGGCCGGCTGACCGCCGGCCAGTTGCGCCCGCAGCGCCGGCAGGCGCAGCAGGCTTTCGCGCAGGCTGGCGAGGTCGCGCGGGCGGGCGCTGCGCAGGGCGACGCGGGCGGTAATGCGCTCGATATCGGCCACGCCGTCCAGCGTGGCGTGCAGTTCGCTGCCGGATGACTGCAGGGCAGCTACCGCATCCAGCCGTGCACGGATGGCGGCCGGATCACGCAGCGGGTGGTGCAGCCACTCGCGCAGCAGGCGGCTGCCCATGCTGGTCGCACAGCGGTCCAGCAGTGAAGCCAGTGTCGGCGACGACTCGCCGCGAATGGTCTCGGTCAGTTCCAGGTTGCGGCGGGTGGCCGCATCCATGTCCAGATACTGGCCGGTATGCTCGACGGTCAGTCCGCCGACATGGCTCAGTTCGCCCGACTGGGTATTCTTTACATATTCGAGCAGGGCACCGGCAGCACCGAGCGACACGCCGAGGTCCTCGGCGCCGAAACCGGCCAGATCCTGCACGGCGAAGTGCCGTGCCAGCCGCTGGCGGGCGCTGCTCTCGTCGAAGTGCCAGGGTGGCAGCCGCTTCAGGCTGGCAGCCAGCCCGCCGGGCAGCGCCGGCGTGGCGCTGTCGTCGGCGACCAGCATTTCGGCCGGCTTCAGTCGTTCCAGTTCGCTGGTCAGCCGCTCGGCATCGGTTTCGAGCACGCGAAAATCGCCGCTGGCCAGCGACAGCGCGGCAATGCCTAGCCGCCCCTTGCGCCAGGCCAGCGCAACGATCCGGCTTTCGCGCTTGTCGTCGAGCAGTGCGGCATCGGTCAGCGTGCCCGGGGTGACCACCCTGACCACCTTGCGCTCGACCGGTCCCTTGCTGGTGGCCGGGTCGCCGATCTGCTCGCAGATCGCCACCGATTCACCGAGACGCACCAGTCGGGCCAGGTACTGCTCGACGGCATGGAACGGCACGCCGGCCATCGGAATCGGCTGGCCGCCGGACTGGCCGCGGGCGGTCAGCGTGATGTCCATCAGCCGTGCGGCCCTGACCGCGTCGTCGTAGAACATCTCGTAGAAGTCGCCCATGCGGTAGAACAGCAGGCTGTCCGGGTGGTCGGCCTTCAGCCCCAGATATTGCTGCATCATCGGGGTGTGCTGCGGCGTGCTGGCGGAATCGGTTGCGGGGGTGGGTGTCGGCTTGCCGGCCATCGTGTCCTCAATAAGCGACCGTCCGTCGGTTTACCGGGCGGACGGGACGTGAATGCAAACCGCTATTGTGCAATGCCGCGCCGCGGAACACATACCCCGGATGCGAGAACGCCGGCAGAATCTGCCGGCGTCGGGGGGCACAATGTCGCAAAAGTGCATCAGACGGCGGAGGGATTGCGTGCACACCGGTGTACCGTGTTCACGATATTTTCTGCCGGTCGGTGTGTGCCGACGCCTCTGTGACCGGCTGTGCCCGCCTTCATGAGCCGTCTGGAGGTCAGTCAATCTCCAGCCTGACCGGTTTTCCTATGCGACCGAGCATCTCGATCAGGGTGTCGATGGAGAACTTCGACGTTTTCCTGTTGATGACATCCGAGACGCGCGGGCGAGAAACCCTCAGGATGCTGGCTGCTTCTGTCTGCTTGAGGTGATGATGTTCAATCCACGATGCCAGCTCGGTCATCAACTGCACCTTGAGACGCTGTGTCTCGTTGATTTCCCTGGCGGCGGCGGCCTGCAGACGCCCGGCCTCCTCTGGCGAAAAGCCGAGTTCGGAGAAGAGGTTGGCGTCTGCCCTGGTCACATGGCGGATTTCGGTATCAATTTTCATCGCTCGAACTTTCTGGCATTGACCACGGCGCGGTAACGCAGCCTGGCGATGTGCTTGTCGCGCTCGCTGGTCGCCCGCGTTTTTTTCCGGAAACTGTGCAGGACATAAACCGCTTCCTCGAACTTGGCGACGTACATGATCCGGTAGATGCCATCACTCTCCCTGATGCGTATTTCCCGTGTGCCGGGACCGATCTCGTCGAACGGTTTCCAGTCGGCAGGGTCGAGCCCTGCCTGCACCCTGCTCAGCTGAAAGCCGGCTTGCCGGCGGGCGTCCTCGGGGAAATCCAGCAAATCGGTGTAGGCCGAGCCTGCCCAGCGAATTTCCTTGTCGATTTCCATGATACGTCATGTATAAAATTTTATACCACGATCAGTGGCCGCGTGTGGGGTCACCCGCAGAGGGCAAGCGTCCTCCTGCGACGTGCCTGCAGCAAATCCCTCCACAGGGTTGCAGGCACAATGTCGCAAAAGTGCATCAGACGGCGGAGGGAACGGTCGCCACCCGGGACCGGGTGGCGGGACCTCAGCGTTTTTCCGCCCGGCGGCCGAGGTCGGGCAGGAAGGCGGTCAGCAGGCCGATCAGCGGCAGGAATGCGCACAGCTGGTACACCATGTCGATACCGTACACGTCGGCCAGCCGGCCGAGGGCGGCCGCGCCGATGCCGCCCATGCCGAAGGCAAAGCCGAAGAACAGGCCGGATACCGCCCCGATCTTGCCCGGCAGCAGTTCCTGGGCGAATACCAGAATGGCCGAGAAGGCCGAAGCGAGGATAAAGCCGATGATGAAGGTCAGCGGGCCGGTCCAGGCCAGGCTGGCATGCGGCAGCAGCAGCGTGAACGGCGCCACGCCAAGGATCGAGCCCCAGATCACCCGCTTGCGGCCGATGCGGTCGCCGATCGGGCCGCCAAGCAGGGTGCCGGCGGCAACGGCAAACAGGAACACGAACAGGTACAGCTGCGCGGACTGCACCGACAGCTGGAACTTGTGGATCAGGTAGAAGGTGTAATAGCTGGTCAGGCTGCTCAGGTAGAAATACTTCGAGAAGATCAGCATCAACAGCACGCCGACGGCCAGTGTGACCTGGCGCGACGACAGCGCATGGCCGGGTGCGGTGCGGGCAGCGGTCTTGCGGGCGCGCTGCTGGCGGCGATACCAGCCGCCGATTTTCCACAGCACGACCATGGCCAGCAGGGCGGCGGCCGAGAACCAGGCGACGCTGCGCTGGCCTTGCGGAATGATGATCCAGGCGGCCAGCAGCGGGCCCATTGCGCTGCCGGCATTGCCGCCGACCTGGAAGATCGACTGGGCCAGGCCGTGGCGGCCACCGGATGCCATGCGTGCCACGCGCGACGATTCCGGGTGGAAAATCGATGAACCGGTGCCGATCAGCGCGGCAGCCAGCAGCAGCGTCGGATAATCGGTCGCCGCCGCCAGCGTCAGCAGGCCGACCAGGGTGCAGCCCATGCCGATGGCCAGCGAGTACGGCTGCGGTCGCTTGTCGGTATACAGTCCGACCACCGGCTGCAGCAGCGAGGCGGTGATCTGGTAGGTGAGGGTGATCAGGCCGATCTGGGCAAAGCTCAGATGGAAGCTGCTTTTCAGCAGCGGATAGATCGCCAGGATCAGCGACTGGATCATGTCATTCAGGAAATGCGAGAAGCTGATGGCGCCGAGCACGCGAAAGCCGGTGCGTTCGCTGTCGGCCCGGGGCGGGGCAGTGGTGGTGGTGGTCATGACGTCGGAGCGCAGGGTGGGTGGCGATAGCGACTGATCATAACTGGCGACCTGCTGCCCGTCCTGCGAGAATCAGGCAGCAACTGGCGCAAATCGGGCAGGTGGACTGCACCGATGCCAGCGAAAGGTCATCGATGCAGCTCCCTCCCCGCTATCTGGCCTACGACCGGCGTGACGTGCCGGTGATTGCGATGGCGATCGATTATGCCGACGGTCATGTCACGCCGCCGCACAGTCACCCGAACGCACAGCTGATCCATACCGTGCAGGGGGTGCTGGTGGTCGGCACCGCGCATGGACAGTGGGTGGTGCCGCCGACGCGCGGGCTGTGGATGCCGGCCGGCACCTCGCACTGGGTGCGCATGGTTGGTGATGTGCGCATGCGCACGGTCTTTATCCGCTGCGATGCCGCGCCGGACTTGCCGGACAGCTGCCGGGTGCTCGGCATTTCCGGGCTGCTGCGCGAGCTGATCCTGGCTGCCATCGATGTCCGGATACCTTATCTGTCTGACTCTCGCGACGGGCGGCTGATGCGGTTGCTGCTGGATGAGCTGCGCGAGATTCCGACCCTGCCGTTGCAACTGACCCTGCCCTGCAGCAATTGTGCGCGGCACTGGTGGCCAGCCCCGACGATGCCACCACACTGGCGCAGTGGGCGGCGCGACTGGCGCTCGATCCGCGCACCATTGCCCGGCGTTTTGTGCGCGAGACCGGCATGACCTTCGGCCAGTGGCGGCAACAGGCCCGGCTGCAGGCAGCGCTGGAAGCACTGGCCACCGGCAGCAAGGTGGTCGATGTCGCCCTTGGCCTCGGTTACGACAGCCCCAGTGCGTTCACCGCCATGTTCAAGCGCCAGTTCGGTGTTGCCCCGAGTGTGTTTTTCCGTTAGGACCAGCCTTCCAGTACCAGCTTGCCGATGGTGTGGCCGGCCTCGAGCCGGGCGTGGGCGTGACGCAGGGTAGTGGCGTCGATCGGGCCGAGCACTTCGCCGAGCGTGGAGCGCAGCCGGCCGGCGTCGATGCCGTCGGCGATGCGTGCCAGCAGACGGTGCTGCTCGATGCGGTCGTCGGTGCGGAACATGGCGCGGGTGAACATGAACTCCCAGGCAAAGGCCGCGCTCTTGCTTTTCAGCAGCTCGACCGGCAGCGGGCGGGCATTCTCGACGATGGTGACGATGGTGCCCTGCGGCCGGATCAGCTCGGCCAGTGCCGGGAAGTGCTGGTCGGTGTCGTTGAAGCAGGCGATGTAGTCGACCGTGTCCAGCCCCAGTGCCCGAACCTGTGCGACCAGGTCGCCGCGATGGTCGATGACATGATCGGCACCGAGCTCGCGGCACCAGCTTGCGGATTCGGTTCGTGAGGCGGTGGTGATCACCGTCAGCCGGCCGAGCGTTCTGGCCAGCTGGATGCCGATCGAACCGACCCCTCCCGCACCGCCGACGATCAGTATCGTCTTGCCGGCATCCTGCCCGTCCGGGCTGATGCCGAGACGGGTGAAGCAGGCCTCCCAGGCGGTGATGGCGGTCAGCGGCAGAGCGGCCGCGGCGGCAAAGTCGAGGCTGGCCGGCATCGGGCCGACCAGGCGTTCATCGACCAGCTGGAACTCGGCGTTGCAGCCGGGACGGGTGATGTCGCCGGCGTAGTAGACCCGGTCGCCGGGTTTGAACAGCGTGACATCGCGGCCGACGGCATCGACCACGCCGGCTGCATCCCAGCCAAGCACGCGCGGCGTGCTTTCCTGTTGTGCTTTTGGCGCGCGCACCTTGGTATCGACCGGATTGACGGCAATGGCGCGCACGGCGACGCGCAGGTCATTCGGTCCCGGTTCCGGCAGTGGCAACTCGATGTCGAGCAGCGACTCGGCGTGGTCGATGGGCAGGTAGCGGTACAGGCCGACGGCTTTCATGGTGGTGTCTCCAGGCGATGACGATGAGTGATGCCGGAAGTGTAGTCGGCGGTGGATTCGCCGATTAGACTGCCCAATGTGGAAACTTTGTCCGTCAGGATGAACAATGACGCCGGAATTCGACCGGATGGCAGTCTTTGTGCAGGTGGTGGAAAGCGGCAGCTTTACTGCTGCGGCGCAGGCGCTCGGCCTGCCCAAATCCACGGTCAGTCAGCAGCTGGCCAGGCTGGAAGCCTCGCTGGGTGTGCGGCTGTTGCAGCGGAGTACGCGCAAGCTGAGTCTGACGGCCGCCGGGCAGCTGTATGTCGGCCACTGCCAGCGCATGGTCGAAGCCGGCCGTGCCGCCGATGCGGCCGTTTCCCGGCTGCGCGATGCGCCGGCCGGCCAGTTGCGCATTACTGCGCCGGAGGCCTCCGGCGCGCTGCTGTTCGCCGGGCTGGTGCCGGCATTTCGCCGCCGCTACCCGCTGATCAGCGTCGACATGCTGGTGACCGATGCCCATCTCGACCTGATCGGCGAGCGCATCGACCTGGCGTTTCGTACCGGGCGGCTGGCGGATTCGAGCTTTGTCAGCCGGCATGTCGGCGAGGTACGCCGCGCGCTGGTGGCAGCCCCGGACTATGTGGCGCGCGCCGGCCTGCCGGTTTCACCGGCCGATCTCGCCGCTCATGCCTGTCTGGTTCATCATCCGGCCCCGGACTGGCCGCTGACGGGGGCGGATGGCCTGCAGCGGGTCGTGCCGTCGCCGGGCATGCGCAGCAGCAGTCTGATG
Organism: Microvirgula curvata; assembly: GCF_054781615.1. Taxonomy (NCBI): domain Bacteria; kingdom Pseudomonadati; phylum Pseudomonadota; class Betaproteobacteria; order Neisseriales; family Aquaspirillaceae; genus Microvirgula; species Microvirgula curvata. Next base: position 109,283 of record NZ_BAAGUB010000035.1, read on the forward strand.
TATCTGCAGCAGGCTGCCGTTCATGGTGCCGGTATTGCCATGCTGCCGGCGTTCATGTGCCGGTGCGAGCTGGCCAGCGGGCAACTGGTCGAACTGCTGGCAGCGTATCCGCCGTTGCCGAACCAGTATTTCGCTGTCTATCCGACCCGCACCCACGTGTCGGCCGCGCTGCGCGCCTTCCTGGATTTTGTCGGGACATGGGGGCTGGCCGAGCGGCTGGCAGCCGCCCACAAATGAAAATGGCAGACCGGAGGTCTGCCATGGGGCGGATCGCAAACTGCCGGAAATGATTACCGGACGTGCGGCGCCAGCGTGTGCAGCATCTGCGCCAGCACCTTCGGGTTGGCGGCGACCACGTCACCGGATTCCAGCCAGCCCTGTTCGCCGAACACGTCGGTGACGATGGCGCCGGCTTCCTGGGCGATCAGGCTGCCTGCGGCGATGTCCCACGATTTCAGGTTCAGTTCCCAGTAGCCGTCCACGCGGCCGCTGGCGACGTAGCACAGGTCGAGCGCGGCCGAACCTTCACGACGCACGCCGGCAGTCTTGCGGATCATGTCGGCGAACATGGCCAGGTACTGGTCCAGATAGCTGACGTCGGTGTACGGGAAGCCGGTGGAGATCAGGCTGTCGGCCAGGCTGATGCGCTTGCTGACGCGGATGCGGCGATCATTGAGGAAAGCGCCGCCGCCCTTGCTGGCGGTGAACAGGTCGTTGCGGTTCGGATCGTAGACCACGGCCTGCTGGATCTGGCCCTTGTGCGCGAGGGCGATGGATACGCAATACTGCGGATAGCCGTGCAGGAAGTTGGTGGTGCCGTCCAGCGGATCGATGATCCACAGGTATTCGGCGTCGGACAGCGAGGCCCCGCCCGATTCCTCGGCTAGAATGGCGTGCTTGGGGTAGGCATCCCGGATCATGTCGATGATGGCCGCTTCGGCCGCACGGTCGACGTCGCTGACGAAGTCGTTGTGCTGTTTCTGCTCGGCGCGGATCAGGTCGAGGTTGTTCGACGCGCGTTGAATGATGTTGGCGGCGCGACGCGCGGCCTTGACCGCGATGGTCAGCATCGGATGCATGGGAGCCTCTCTGGCAAAGGGGGCGCGCCGCGAATTCTTGCCGCCGCGCGTCTGGATAGTCCGGGTTTAAGGAACGATAAAGACCCGGACAGTTGGATGTTCCGGGCCTTTTGATGGCCGGAATTTTAACGCAGTTTTCTCAATGTCGAAACCCGAAGTCCCTGATTTTTTGCGTAATGTGCGCGTCGTTCTGGCGCGTCCTTCCCATCCCGGCAATATCGGCGCCGCCGCGCGCGCGATGAAGACCATGGGCGTGACCCGCCTGTATCTGGTCGAGCCAAAGCGTTTTCCCGATGCCGAGGCGACCACGCTGGCATCCGGCGCGGCCGATGTGCTGGAGAACGCCGTGGTGACCGGCACGCTCGATGCCGCGCTGGAAGGCGTGTCCATCGCCTGTGCGCTGACCAGCCGCAAGCGCGAGCTGACCACGCCGCTGGCCGCGCCGCGCGACGCCTGTGCCGAGCTGCTGGCGGCGGCCCGCGACGGGGTCGAGGTTGCACTGGTGTTCGGCAACGAAACCTACGGACTGTCGATCGACGAGGTCGCGCGCTGCAACCGGCTGGTCACCATTGCCGGCAACCCGGACTATTTTTCGCTGAACCTCGGCCAGGCGGTACAGGTCATGTGCTATGAGCTGTTCAGCCAGTTGGCATTTCCGCTTGATCATTTGCGGGCCAATGCCGAACTGGCCAGTCATGAAGAGGTCGAAGGGTTCTATGGTCATCTCGACCGGGTGCTCGACGGTATCGGTTTCTATGACCGGCGCAATGGCGAACGGCTGATGCGCCGCTTGCGCACCCTGTATGACCGCGCCAGCCTGGAGCGGCAGGAGATCGATATCCTGCGCGGCATGCTGAAGCAGATCGAACGCCGCTGCGGGCCGGACCCGTACCGACACGACTGAGTCGCGTGAACTGCGCCGCCGATCCCCGCCTGCTGCCGTTGCTGGCCTCGTTGCGCGAACCGGCGGTGCGGGCACTGGCGTCACTGCTGCTCGGGCCGTCGCCGTGGGACAGCGGTGTCGAGTTCGACCGGGCCCTGCTGGCCGGACCGCGGGCTGCCGAACGGCTGCTGGCACTGGACCGCCGCCCTGCCGTATTGCTGGACTGGCTGGCGGCCCGGCGCACCGGGCGCCTTGGCGCCCATGCCGAGGCGCTGCTGGCCTTCTGGCTGGCACAGCGGAGTGCGCAGCTTGAACTGGTGGCGGCCAACCGCGCGGTGCGGGTCGAGGCGCATACCCTTGGTGAGTTCGATTTCCTGCTGCGGCTGGACGGACGGCCGCTCCATGTCGAAATGGCGTGCAAGTTCTATCTGGAAGTCGCGCCGCAGTGCTGGGCCGGGACCGACCTGCGCGATGCGCTGGCGCTGAAACGTGCGCAACTGGTGCGCCAGCTGGCGCTGGCCGGCGATGCGCGTGCGGCGGCGACCCTCCCGCCCGGTTTCGCCGGCTGCCCGGCCTTTACCGTGTTGCGCGGGCAATTGTTCCGGCCGGCCGGCAGCGGCGAACCGGTGCACTGGTGGCGGCATCAGGGGGAGGCCTGGCCGGCACGGGCGGCCGACAGCCGCTATCTGCACCTGCTCCGGCTCGACTGGCTGTCCCCGGCCCGGGCTGGCCGGGCCGACGTGCAGACCGCCGCCGAGCTGCAGGCGCGGCTGGCGGGCAGGAGAGAGGCGCTGATGGTGGCGGAAATGCAGGCCGTCGACGATGACGACTGGCAGGAAGTGTCGCGCGGCTTCGTGGTGCCGGCGCACTGGCCGGAGCCCGGCCGGCTGGCCACCCTGATGGCGCGCATCGCGGCGCTGGATGGCGGGGAGAAGGAATGATGAAGCAGCTGCTGATCCTGTGGGCCGGTCAGACCGGGCGCAACCTGCAGCTGGCGCGGGCGGCGGCGGCGGCGGCCAGTGAGGCGGGCGAGGGGGAGATCGACGTGCGGCTGCTGCCGGCGCAGCAGGCCGGCATCGACGATCTGCTGGCCTGTCACGGCCTGATTGTCGCCACGCCGGAAAATTTCGGCTACATGGCCGGCACGCTGAAGGATTTTTTCGATCGCACGTTCTACCCGGCCCAGGGGCGGGTGGAAGGATTGCCGTATGCGATCCTGATCTGTGCCGGCAATGACGGCAGCGGGGCGCGAGTCGCGATCGAACGCATTGCGCGCGGCTATCCGCTGACGCCGGCCTGCGAGCCGCTGATCGTGCATGGGGAGCCCGACCAGGCCGCGCTGGAGCGCGCGGCCGAGGTCGGTGCGACGCTGGCGCTCGGCCTGTCGCTGGGACTGTTCTGAACCGGGTTCAGGTGGTGGCGATCGGCATGCTCTGCTGGCAGCCGCCGACCAGGGTCTTCAGGTTCTCCGGCTGAATCAGCTGGATGTGCTTGTGTTCGACAATGATCCAGCCCTGGGCCTGGAATTTCGACAGCGTGCGGCTGACGGTTTCCAGCTTCAGACCGAGGAAGGAACCGATTTCCTCACGGCTCATGCGCAGGATGAAATCGTTGGCGGCGAAGCCGCGGGCGGAGAAGCGCTGGGACAGGTTGAGCAGGAAGGCGGCCAGACGTTCTTCCGCCTTCATGTTGCCGAGCAGCAGCATGACCGACTGGTCACGGACGATTTCACGGCTCATCAACCGGAAGAAATGATGCTGCAGGGTCGGGATGTCACGACCGAGACTGGTCATGCGCGAGAACGGCAGTTCACAGACCTCGGCATCCTCGAGCGCGATCGCATCACAGCCGTGCAGGCTGCTGGAGACGCCATCCAGGCCCAGCAGCTCGCCGGACATCTGGAAACCGGTGACCTGCTCGCGGCCGTCATGGCTGGAAATGCAGGTCTTGAAAAAGCCGGTCCGGATGGCGAACATGGACTTGAACGCCTCGCCGGCGCGGAACAGGTACTCGCCGCGCTTCAGGCGCCGGCTCTGCCGGATCACGGCGTCGAGCTGGCTCATCTCCTCGCGATTGAGTCCGATGGGCAGGCACAATTCGCGAAGACTGCAGTTCGAGCAGGAGATCTTCAGCGTGTGGGCAGTAAGCGGATTGTGTTCGGCCATGATGATCCGTTCAGGTTGTTATCATGCCAGGCTTGACGACTATCAAAGGCGCCCCTGCACGATTCAGGCAAAGTGGTTCACTGCCTGAGAGGTTTATCCATTTATGACGACAGCAATTCACGACAACGTGGCTCCCGCCCAGTTCATTTTCGACCGAGAGTTGATCGAACGCCTCGACGGCAGCGGTCCTCGCTACACCTCGTATCCGACGGCAGACCGTTTTACCACCGAATTCAACGGCGTAGATTATCGCCACTGCCTTGAGCAAAGGCAAATCGGCGCCAGCGCCAAGCCAGTATCATTATACGCTCATATACCGTTCTGTAATACAGTCTGCTACTACTGCGCCTGTAACAAGGTCATTACCAAGGACAAGACGCGTGCGGATACCTATCTGGGTTATCTCGAACGCGAGCTGGCGCTGCATGCCGAAGGGCTGGGGCCGCGCCAGGACCTGATCCAGCTGCACTTCGGCGGCGGCACGCCGACCTTCCTGTCCGACGAGCAGATGCAGCGGCTGATGGACGCGATCCGTCGCCATTTCAACCTGTTGCCCACTGGCGAATACTCGATCGAGATCGATCCGCGCAAGGTCAGCGCCGACACGGTGCGGCTGCTGGCGACCCAGGGCTTCAACCGCATGTCGGTCGGGGTGCAGGATTTTGATCTGCAGGTGCAGAAGGCCGTCAACCGGGTACAGAGTGTCGAGGAGACGCTGACGGTCATCGACGCCGCGCGGTCGTCCGGCTTCAAGTCGGTCAGCCTCGATCTGATCTACGGCCTGCCGCACCAGACCGTTGACTCGGTCCGGCGTACGCTGGAGACGGTGCTCAGCATCCGTCCGGACCGGCTGGCGCTGTACAACTACGCCCACCTGCCGACGGTCTTCATGCCGCAGCGGCGCATCAACGAAGCGGATCTGCCGTCGGCCGAGGTCAAGCTCGACATTCTGCAGATGGCGGTGCAGATGCTGACCGATGCCGGTTACGAATTCATCGGCATGGACCACTTCGCCCTGCCGGACGACGATCTGGCCGTGGCCCTGCGCCAGGGACGGCTGCAACGGAACTTCCAGGGCTACTCGACCCATGCCGACCATGATCTGGTGTCCATCGGGACCTCGGCCATCGGCAAGGTCGGCGCCAGCTATCACCAGAACGCAAAAGACCTCGAACAGTATTATGCGATGCTGGACGAAGGCCGGCTGCCGATCGTCCGCGGTCTGCTGCTGAGTGCCGACGACCTGCTGCGCCGGGCAATCATTCAGGCGCTGATGTGCCGCTTCTCGCTGTCGATGGAAGCGATGGGCGAGGGTTTCGGCATCGACTTCAAGCAGTATTTCGCGCCGGAAATGGCCCGGCTGGCCGAATACGAGGCTGACGGACTGGTCGAGCTGGATGACGAGTGGATCGCCGTGACGCCGCAGGGGCGTTTCCTGATCCGCACCATTGCCATGGTGTTCGACCGCTATCTGCGCGAGAAACAGACCCACGCCCGCTACTCGAAGACGATCTGAGCCGCTGACGCCGTATCAATGGCGTGCGTACAGCTGCCTCAGGTAAATCGCTGCGCTCTGCTGTTCGAACCGGACCGTATTGACCAGGCTGGTGCGCGCAGAGGTCCACATGCCCTGAGCCTGGAAGACCCGGACGTCCTCGTACGGCAGCTTGTGCAGCGTGAACGTCTTCCAGAGGTACTCGGGTGAAACGGTTCCCTTGCCGGCCACGACAGTCTTGCCCAGCCGGTTTGCGACAACCTGGGCGACGGAGGACATGCTGTTGCCCTGGCCTGCGTGACACGACCCCAGCAACACGGTGTCCGTGTCGGCGTCGAGCAGCGGGCGGATACGTCTGGCCAGTTGGGGGGCGCGCAACAGCTTGTTTGCGGCGATCGTCGCATGGGGTGAGCCATGGATGCCGACTGTCTGTACGCCCGGCCCCTTGTTCCAGACTCTCAGTGACATGTCAAAATCGGGGTTTTTCCGCAGATGTCTGCCCAACCGCCATGCGCCGAAACCGATGGCGCCCAGGACCAGGCTAACCAGACTCGCGGCGACCCCCAGGCCGTAGGATACCCTTCCCAGCGTTGCTGCCTGTCCAGGGCTTGAGCCGGCCAGCAGATTGGAGGCCGCGCCGGTAGCGACGGAGATGATCGCCAGCGCCAGCCCCAGACTGGCCAGTATGGATGCCGTGCCAAAGGTGGCAATGGAGAGGACCAGACTGACCAGGCCGAGGGCGATTCCGGTGTTGGAAATCGCTGAATAACCGGAAGGATCACGATTGTTGACCGGGTCGCCCAGACAGAATGCATAGGGATTGATGCCTCCCGTCCCGAACGGGCTCAATGGGTCCGGTTGCAGGACGCGCTGAATCATCGGGTCGTAGCTGCGTACACCATTACCCATATGGTAGTAATTTTTGTTGCCGACATAGTCTGAAAGCATGCCATGCAGGCCGAGCCGTGGACGCTTTTTCCAGATTCTGACGGCTTGCGCTGCTGCCCTGGCCGCTGCCGGAGACGGGGGACGTGATGGCATGGCGTTTCCTCCTCGTGGAGTTCCTGGCCGCACATCAATTCGCGGTCGATGGACTGGTGTCTGAACGTTTCCTTCTTCCTGCATAGTAAGGGCTGGTCTGGCGCCGGTTGCAATTCCCGACGAATGGACTGGCGCTGTCCTCAGACCGACGGTGGCCGGACGTGGTCCGGGTGCGAGGGGCAATCGGCCTGGTGGTCGCTGACCACGCCGACTGCCTGCAGGTACGCCTGGATGACCGTGCTGCCGACGAAATTCATGCCGGCTTTTTTCAGCGCCTTGCTGATCCGGTCAGACAGCGGGGTCGAGGCTGGCGCGTCGGTGTAGCGGGTGAAACGGCTGACGACCGGCTGCCGGTCCACGTGCGACCACAGCCAGTCGGAAAACGAACCGTGCTCGGCCTGCATGGCGACGAAGACCCGTGCATTGCGGCGGGCGCTGACCACCTTGAGCCGGTTGCGCACGATGCCCGGGTCCTGCAGTGCGGCCTCCAGCTCCTCGTCGCTCATCGCGGCGACCCGCTGCGGGTCGAACTGATGGAAGCGGCGGCGATAACCGTCGCGCTTGCGCAGGATGGTGATCCACGACAGACCGGCCTGGGCGCCTTCCAGGATCAGCATCTCGAACAGCTTGCGGTCATCGTGGACCGGGCGCCCCCATTCCTCGTCGTGATAGGCGATATACAGCGGGTCGGTCCCGCACCACGGGCAGCGCTCACCGGTCATGCCGTTCTCCATCGGTTCAGGGTTCGTCGCCCGGCCGGGCGAGGTCGAAGGCTTCGCCCTCGCCGATCCGGCGGCGCAGCACGTTCAGGTAGACGTTCGGGTCCGGCATGCTGCCGTTGCGCTGGGCCAGCCAGATCATCTCCGCCAGACCGTCCATCGCCGCATGCTGGGCATCGTGACGGGTGCCGAGCCGGGCCGCGAGGCGGTCGACCAGATCGCGGACGCCGGCGGGCTGATCGATCGACACCTGCTCCTCGATCGACAGATGCATCATCATGTGCAGGAACGGATTGGTCTCGCCGCCCTCCGGACGCCAGTCGCGGTCGAGGTAGCGGTCGGGGTCGGCCAGCATCGGCTGGTATTCGGGGTGTTCCAGTTCGATGGCCAGCGCGATCCGTTCGAGGTCGGTCAGCGGCTGTCCGGCATGGTGCTTCTGCCAGGTATCGAACAGGAAACGGCGGGCTTCGTCACGGCTGGGATTGAACATGCAGCGGCCAGGGGATAACTTGAGTAGATTGGTAGGGATTATACCCTGTGACCCATTGCCAAGGAGCAGCGATGCCGAGTGTCCATGATTTTTCCGCCGTGCGTCTCGACGGCAGCGAGCAGAAACTGTCCGACTATGCGGGCCAGGTCCTGCTGATCGTCAACACCGCCAGCGAGTGCGGTTTTACCCCGCAATACGCTGGCCTGCAGGCGCTGCAAGAGCGTTTCCATGACCGCCGGTTCAGCGTGCTCGGCTTTCCATGCAACCAGTTCGGCGGACAGGAGCCGGGCAACGAGGCGGAAATCGGCCAGTTCTGCACCACCCGCTTCGGGGTGAGTTTTCCGATGTTTGCCAGGATCGATGTCAATGGCGCGCAGGCGCATCCGCTGTACGCCTACCTGACGCACGAGAAGCCCGGCGTGCTGAACACCGAGCGCATCAAGTGGAATTTCACCAAGTTTCTGGTCGACCCGCAGGGCGCGGTGGTCGATCGCTATGCGCCTGCGACCAGGCCGGCAGCGCTTGTCGATGCCATCGAGCGCCTGCTGCCGCGCTCAGACCAGAGTGCCTGGCAGTTGTGAGAGGCTGCTGTGCCAGGATAGGGAGCGCGGCAGCCCGCTGGTGAACTGGAGACCCCGCACGTTGAGTTCAAACAGGGACCCGGCAGCGGTCTCGGCATGGAATGCCGCATTGCTCTGGCCAGATGACACCGGCACCGATGCCGGGGCAGACCGCGTTCTGAATGGCGCGTGCCGGGGGGGTAATCTGTGGAAATGCTGCGAGACCCACTGCCGCGTGGTGCTGAACCTTTCTGACAGCATGGACACCGTTCGTGCGGGTCTGCGCCGCAAGTGCTGCAGTGCCGCGAGATTCGCCTGTCTCAGTTGTATCTTGTGGAGGGCGACCATCGCCTTGATGCCATGAACCGCCGTGGCAAAACCGATGGTGTTGCCGATGGCGACCAGGATATTGCCGGCCAGCGACAGAGCATTGCCCAGTGCGGAGTCCGCTCCCAGTGCGCTGCCGGCGCTTTGCAGCGACATGCCTGTCACTGCCACTACAAGGCCGACCGAGGCGATGATGAGGGCCAGCGTGCCGCCACTCATGAAGTTGAGGATGATGCCGGCCAGACTGGCCAGGATGCCGGTGGCGTTGGCAATGTAGCCAGTGATGTCGGTGGTGGTGCCAAGCACGTAATAGCCGGATGGATCGCGCCGGTTGACCGGATCACCGCTGCAGAATGCATACGCATTGATACCGCCCCTGCCGAACGGGCTGTGCGGGTCCAGACGCAGGAAACGCTGGGAAACCGGGTCGTAGCTGCGTGCGCCATTGCCAAGGTGATACCACTGGCGGGTGCCGATCCGGTCTACCAGCTGACCATGCATGCCGACCCGCGTGAGCGGGGCGGGTGACACCGCCGCAGTCAGGCGCGGGCGGGTAGCCGGGGACTGGGCATTCTGAACTGCAGGCATCATGATCTCCACGGCTGGCCGGCGGGGAGCGAGGCCGTACCGTGGTGTCCGGTAGCACTCTCTGCCTGGTCTTTATCTAGATCTAGGCAGGGGTTGCATGACTGTCATTGCGGACTGACGAGTGGTTTCCGGCGGAACACCAGGTCCCAGACCCCGTGGCCGAGGCGCAGGCCGCGCTGCTCGAACTTGGTCAGTGGCCGGTAGTCGGGGCGTGGCGCGTAACCGGCGGCGGTGTTGACCAGATCCGGATTGGCGGACAGCACGTCCAGCATCTGGATGGCGTAGTCTTCCCAGTCGGTCGCCAGGTGCAGGTAGGCCCCCGGCTTCAGTCGCGATACCAGCAGGGCGACGAACTCGGGCTGCACCAGCCGGCGCTTGTTGTGGCGTTTCTTGTGCCACGGGTCGGGGAAGAAGATATGGATGCCGTCCAGGCTGTCGGCCGGCAGCATTTCCCGCACGACTTCGACCGCGTCATGGCGGATGACGCGGATGTTTTCCAGTTGCTTCTCGCCGACCAGCTTCAGCAGGCTGCCGACACCGGGTCCGTGAACCTCGATGCCCAGGTAATCCTGTTCGGGATGGCGCTCGGCGATTTCCGCGCTGGCCTGGCCCATGCCGAAGCCGATTTCGAGGATTTTCGCTGCCTGGCGGCCAAAGGCGGCATCCAGGTCCAGCGGCTGGCCGGTGTACTCGATGCCGAAACGCGGGAACAGCGTGTCGTAGGCGCGCTTCTGTCCCGGGGTCAGGTGCCCCTGACGCAGGACGAAGCTCTTGATATGGCGCTGGAAGTCGGGATTTTCCATGTGGCGGGACGCGGGGAATGACAAAGCCGGCGATGTTACCCGGCGGCCGCGCCGGCGACCAGTTCGATGGTGGCATCAGCGGACGCCAGAAAGGCGTCCAGGGTCGGATAGCGCAAGGCAACGGGCAGTTCGGCATGCATGCGCGCATTCAGCAGCAGGCGAGACTCGCGCAGGAACGACCATTGCGCCGGCGACACGGCCGCGGCCAGTTCGGCATGCGGCAGACGCGGCGGGCGGGTCAGCCGGTAACGGTCGGCGATGGCATCCAGCCACTCGCCGGTGGCCAGCTGGCTGTCGTCGCAGACGTTGTAGCAGCGAATGCCACCATGGCGTTCGAGCGCGGCCACGCACAGCAGGGCCAGATCGTCGGCATGGATGCGGTTGGCCGGCGTGTCCTCGCTGGCGATCGCGCACGGCGTGCCGGCGCGCAGCCGTGCCAGCGGCAGGCGGTCACCGGCATAGATGCCCGGTGCCCTCAGTATGGTGACGCTGGCACCGGTCTGGCGGGCAAATTGTCGCCACAGCCGTTCTGCCGTCAGCCGGCGCATGCCGCGCGCCGAGTCCGGACGGCATGGCGCCGTTTCCGGTGTCGGCGCCCCGTGGCGGTCGCCGTACACGCCGCTGGTGCTGATATAGACTATCCGGCGTGGTATGCTTGCCCGCCTTTTGAGTACGTTGGCAAGCCGCGCGACCCGGCTGTCACCACTGGCGGATTCGTCCGGCGGCGCGGTGTACAGCACGCAGTCGGCCAGCCCGGCCAGCCGCTCCAGCGACGCGCGATCGTCGAGATCGGCGCGGATTGGCTGCGCGCCCAGTGCCCGCCACATGGTGGCCTGTTCCGCCCGGCGGTGAACCACCAGCACGCGGTAGCGGCCGGTCAGACGAGGGAGCGCGCGCCGGGCGACATCGCCGGCGCCGACGACGAGCAGGGTCGGGAAATCGGGCATGCCGGCATTGTAGCCGGTCGCCAACGCCACCGCCGAACACGGGGCTTTTTTATCGCAATCAGCCCGGATGGCTGTCGCCGTGATGCGTGGGGTTTGCCGCGTCACCCGCTGTCCGCACCGCATCTGGATCGTTTATGTCCCAAGTGACTTTGCAACCGAGTGGCCGCTGTCTGACGGTCGAAGCGCAGGAAACCATTCTCGAGGCCGCACTGCGCCAGGGCGTGGCGCTGCCGTATGGCTGTCGCAACGGCGCCTGTGGCGCCTGCAAGGGCAAGGTGCTGTCCGGCGAGGTCAGCCACCGTCCGCACCAGGCCAAGGCGCTGCCCGATGCCGAACGCCAGGACGGAATGGCACTGCTGTGCTGTGCCGAGCCGGTCGGCGATGTCACCGTCTCGGTGCGCGAGGTCGAAGCGGCCAGCAGCATCCAGATCAAGACCCTGCCGTGCCGGGTCGAAAAAATCGAACGTGTTCACGACGTCGCCGTGCTCAAGCTGAAGATCCCGGTGTCCGAACGGCTGCAGTTTCTCGCCGGCCAGTACATCGACATCCTGATGAAGGATGGTAAGGCCCGCAGCTTCTCGCTGGCCAATGCGCCGCACGAGGACGGCCTGCTGGAACTGCATATCCGCCACATGCCGGGCGGGACTTTTTCCGAGTACGTGTTCCACCAGATGAAGGAAAAGGAAATCCTGCGTTTCCGGGGGCCGATGGGCAGCTTCTTCCTGCAGGAACACTCCGACAAGCCGATCGTGTTTCTGGCCAGCGGCACCGGCTTTGCACCGGTCAAGGCCATTATCGAGCATGCGATCCATATCGGCGTGACGCGGCCGATGGTGCTGTACTGGGGCGCGCGCACCCTGGCCGACCTGTACATGCCGGCGCTGCCGGAAGCGTGGAAAGCCCGGCTGCCGGACTTCCGCTATGTGCCGGTGCTGTCCGAACCGCTGGCGACGGACGGCTGGACCGGCCGGACCGGTTTCGTTCACCAGGCGGTGCTCGACGACTTCAGTGACCTGTCCGGCCACGAGATCTACGCCTGCGGCGCGCCGGTCATGGTCGAGGCGGCGCACGGCAGCTTTATCCGCGAGCGCGGGCTGCCGGAAGACGCGTTTTTCTCCGATGCCTTCTTCCTGTCCAGGGACACCAAACCGGCAGCATAAGCAGGGAAAAATCGCGGCAGGAGAAGCTGGGCCGGCATGTTATGACATGCCGGCCCAGACTGCTCATGAAGGTGGGCACCGACGGCAGCAGTGGCGTCGGTACACGCCCGACTGACTGGATCTGCCGTGAGCACGGCAGTCTGTCTGATTGAATCCTGCCTCTTCCGTCCCCGCCGCCGCGGGGAAACCTCGCTTCGCTCGTCCGTTCTTCGCGGGTTAGGGGTGGATGGACAGTCCGGGCCGGCATGTTATGACATGCCGGCTTTTTTACTTTCTGTGCATTTTTTGTTGGAAAACGAGCGGCAATGCCATTACCCTCTGGGTAGGTAAATCAGAGAAAGCTAATGATGGCTGAGAAGAAACAGGGCCTCGGCTTGTGGATGTGCATTGCACTGGTCTGCGGCAACATGATCGGGTCCGGGGTATTCCTGCTGCCATCGTCACTGGCACCGTATGGCGGGATGGCGATCGTGGGCTGGGTGCTGACGGCGATGGGGGCGGTACTGATTGCGCTGGTGTTTGCCAGCCTGACGGCGCGGATGCCGCGCGACGGCGGACCGTATGCGTACACGCATGATGCGTTCGGCAGCTTTGCCGGCTTCTGGATCGCCTGGGGCTACTGGATTGCGCTGTGGGCCGGCAATGCCGCCATTGCGGTCGCCTTCACCAGCTATCTGTCCGGCTTTTTCCCGATCCTGGCCAGCAACCATTACGCCGGCGGTCTGTGCTCGATCGGCCTGGTGTGGCTGGTGACCTGCATCAATCTGCGCGGGGTCGAGAGCGCCGGCGGGGTGGCGGTGGTGACCACCGTGATCAAGCTGCTGCCGCTGGTGGCCATCGCGACCCTCGGCCTGTTCTGGTTCGATGCCGACAACCTGGTTTTCAATCCGAACAACCTGCCGGTCGGGCAGGGCATCAGCTCGGTCGCCGCACTGACGCTGTGGGCCTTCCTCGGTCTCGAATCGGCGGCGGTGCCGGCCGGCGATGTTGAAAACCCGGAAAAGACCATCCCGCGCGCCACACTGATCGGCACGCTGATCGCTGCCGTGGTCTATATCGGCGTGACCGTTGCGGTCATGGGCGTGCTGCCGCACGACCAGCTTGCCAGTTCGCCGGCGCCGATGGCCGATGCCGCCCGGGTGATGTGGGGTGACTGGGCCTATACCGTGGTCGGCATCGGTGCGGCCGTGTCCTGCCTCGGCGCAATCAACGGCTGGTCGCTGATGCCGTGCCACGTGTCGGCCGCCGCCGCGCGCGACGGACTGTTTCCGAAACGTTTCGCCCAGCTGAGCAAGCGCCGGGTGCCGGCCTTCGGCCTGCTGGTGTCGTCGGTACTGGTGACCATTCTGCTGATCTGCAACTACTCCGGCAGCCGCGGCATGGTGGAAATCTTCAACTTCATCATCCTGCTGGCGACCATGACCACCCTGCTGCCGTACGCGTTTGCCGCTGCGGCCGAGCTGCTGTTCATCGCCACCGGCCGCAAGCCGGCGCGCCATGTCGGCCGTGCGGTGGCCATTGCTTCGCTGGGCTTCGCCTATTCGGTCTGGGCGCTGTATGGCGCCGGGGCGGAAACCATCATGTGGGGCATGCTGCTGCTGATGCTGGGCCTGCCGATCTATGTGTGGATGGCCGCGGAGAAGCACCGCCACGGCGAGGACACCTCCGAGTCCTGACCCCGGTTGCCCAGGCAACGAAAAAGCCCCCGGCCTGTCTGGCCGGGGGCTTTTTGCAGCTGCTGTCAGTGCTTGTCGCCGGAACGCTCGTGGGCGCTGGTCGGGAACGACATTTCGCTGTACTTGACGAAGCGGGTCTTGTGCTTGATCCGGTAGCCCCACCAGATGGCGAGGAACAGCGGAATGCCGACATAGGTGGCGACGATCGCGCTCCAGTTGATCCGGTTGCCGAGGAAGGCCTCGTAGTTCTGTCCCAGCGTGATCACCATGCACAGGAAGAACGCGAACAGCGGGCCGAACGGGAAGTACGGCGAGCGGTACGGCAGTTCGTCCAGCGAGTGGCCCTGCAGCAGGAAGCCCTTGCGGAAGCGGTAGTGGCTGATGGCGATGCCGAGCCAGGCGATGAAGCCGCACATGCCGGACGTGTTCAGCAGCCACAGGTAGACCACCTGGTCGCCGAACAGCGACGAGGTGAAGCACAGCATGCCGATGGCCGTGGTGGCATACAGCGCATTGCGCGGCACGCCGCCGCTGGACAGCCGGGCGAAGATCTTCGGCGCCATGCCGTTGGTGGCCATGTTGTACAGCATGCGGGTCGACGCATACATGCCGGAGTTGCCGGCCGACAGGATGGCGGTCAGGATCACCGCGTTCATCAGCCCGGCGGCGAAGGCCAGCCCGGCGCGCTGGAAGACCAGCGTGAACGGCGAGGTGCCGATGTCGGTCACGTCGTTCTTCAGCAGCAGCGGATCGGTGTACGGCAGCAGGGCGCCGATAATGAAGATGGCGAACACATAGAACAGCAGGATGCGCCAGAACACCTGCTTGATGGCGCGCGGAATGTTCTTTTCCGGGTTTTCCGATTCGCCGGCGGCAACGCCGATCAGTTCGGTGCCCTGGAACGAGAAGCCGGCGATCATCGCCACGCCGACCATGGCCGGCAGTCCGCCGGCGAACGGGGCGTCGGCAATGAAGAAATTGCTCAGTCCCGGCGACGTGTGGCCGCTCATCACGCCGAAGATCATGGCCAGACCGACGCCGATAAAGACGATGACGGTAATGACCTTGATCATCGCGAACCAGTATTCGGCTTCGCCGAAGCCCTTCACCGAAATGAAGTTCAGCAGGAACATCAGCGCGAGGAAGATCACGCTCCAGTACATCCCGGGAACGTGAGGGAACCAGTAATGCATGACGATCTGGGCCGCGGCGAGTTCGACCGCAATGGTGACCGCCCAGTTGAACCAGTAGTTCCAGCCGAGCGCGAAGCCGAAGCCCGGGTCGACGTAGCGTTCGCCATAGGTGGCGAACGAGCCGGAAACCGGCATGTAGGCCGCCAGTTCGCCGAGGCTGGTCATCAGGAAATAGACCATCAGGCCGATCAGCGCATAGGCGACCAGTGCGCCGCCAGGGCCGGCCTGGGCCACCGATGCTCCGGAGGCGACGAACAGCCCGGTGCCGATGGAACCGCCGATGGCGATCATGGTCAGGTGCCGGGCCTTCAGGCTGCGGTGGAGCCCTTCCGGCCCGGCGGCCGGCGGCGTGGTAGTGGGGGGAGTTTGCTGCATTCTCGCTCTCCTGTATGAGGCGGTGGTCTGACCATCTTTGGTTCTGGACAGGGGACCCCGGCGTCATCCGCGCCGGGGAGCGGGCGAATCAGTGGCCGGCGAAATCGCAGACGGTGAACAGCGGGATACCGGCATCGCGGATCACCTGCGAACCACCGAGTTCCGGCAGATCGACGATGGCGCCGGCTTCGACGATGTCCGCACCGAGCCGGCGGAGCAGCTTGACCCCGGCGGTCATGGTGCCGCCGGTGGCGATCAGGTCGTCGATGACGACGAAGCGCTGACCCGGCGTGCAGGCATCGGCATGGACCTCGACCGTGGCACTGCCGTATTCGAGTTCGTACTGCTCGGCGATGGTGGTGAACGGCAGCTTGCCCTTCTTGCGGATCGGGACGAAGCCGACGTTCAGCTCATAGGCAACGACCGAACCGAGAATGAACCCGCGCGCATCGAGCCCGGCCACCATGTCCACGCGCTGGTCCATATAGCGATGGACAAAAATATCGACCAGTACGCGGAAGGTTTTCGGATCCTGCAGCAGCGGCGTGATGTCGCGGAACTGCACGCCTGGCTGCGGCCAGTCGGAAACGGTGCGGATATGCGCCTTGATATAGTCGGCGTAAGTGAGGTGTTGCAACTCGGCCATAAAAATTTTCCAGCTGTCTGGCGCCCGCCTGGTGGCGGGCGCAGCGGACGATGGTAGTCCCGTCGGTAGTGTGGTGGTCAGTGGAAGAACGCAAACTTGACCGCGAACAATGCCGCAATGATGACCACGGTCGGGGTGATGTCGCGGTAACGTCCCGACAGGATCTTGATCAGGGTATAGCTGATGAAACCGAACGCGATGCCATCGGCAATCGAGTAGGTAAACGGCATGCCAACGGCAGTGATCACCGCCGGCGCCGATTCGGTCAGGTCGTCCCAGTCGATTTCCGACAGGCCGCGTGCCATCAGCACGGCGACATAGCACAGTGCCGGCGCGGTGGCGAAGGCCGGAACGGTGCCGGCCAGCGGCGACAGGAACAGCGCCGCCAGGAAGCACAGCGAGACGACGACGGCGGTCAGGCCGGTGCGGCCGCCGACGGCGGTGCCGGCTGCCGATTCGACATAGGCGGTCACGCTGGAAGTGCCGAGGATGCCGCCGGCCATGATGGCGGTGGAGTCGGCGAACAGCGCCTTCTGCAGTCGCGGCAGGCGGCCGTTCTTGTCCAGCAGTCCGGCGCGGTGCGACACGCCGACCAGGGTGCCGGTGGTGTCGAACAGGTCAATGAAGAAGAAGATGAAGATCACGCCGATCAGGCCGCTGTGGAAAGCGCCGGCCAGGTCCATCTTCATGAAGGTCGGTTCGATCGACGGCGGTGCGGCGAACACACCCTTGAATTCGGTCAGGTTCAGCAGCACCGACAGCAGCGTGACCAGCAGCACGCCGATGATGATCGAGCCGGTCACCTTGCGGTATTCGAGTGCGACGATGACGATGAAACCGAACACCGCCAGCAGCGTGCTCGGCGACTGGATGTCACCGAGCGTGACCATGGTGGCCGGCGACGCGGCGATCACGCCGGCGCCCTTCAGACCGATGATGGCGAGGAACAGGCCGACACCGGCCGAAATCGCCAGCTTCAGCGAATGCGGAATCGCATTGACGATCAGCTCGCGGATTTTCAGACTGGTGATGGCGACGAAGATCACGCCGGAAATGAACACCGCGCCCAGCGCGGTTTCCCACGGTACGCCCATGCCCTTGACCACGGCGAAGGTGAAGTAGGCGTTCAGGCCCATGCCCGGAGCCAGTGCGATCGGGTAGTTGGCCACCAGCCCCATCACCATGGTGCCGAGGGCGGCGGCAATGCAGGTGGCGACGAACACGGCGTTGAAGTCCATCCCGGTCTGGGACAGGATCGCCGGATTGACGAAGATGATGTAGGCCATGGTCAGGAAGGTGGTCAGGCCGGCAATCACTTCGGTTTTGACCGACGTGCCGTGTTCCTTCAGCTTGAAAAACGAATCGAGAGAAGCCATCTCGGCGCATCCCATAAGGTTTGGATAAGGAGGAAGGCGCGTATTCTACGCAAAAAATGCCTGCGCCAACGCGCTGTTATCGCACGGGACTGCGCTGGATCATGTGATCGGCATGGCGGCCGGTGTCGGCGGCGATGGCCTTTTGTGATAATCTGGAAAATTCGACAATTTCGAATCCTTGCCTTCCAATCCCATGCAGAGCGGTAATATCTTCATCGTCACCGCGCCTTCCGGCGCCGGCAAGACCACGCTGGTCGCAGCCCTGCTTGCAGCCGACAAGCAGGTGCAGCTCTCGGTGTCCTATACCACGCGCGCACCGCGGGACGGCGAGACGCACGGCCGTCACTACCATTTCGTCGACCGGGCCACGTTCGAGTCGATGATCGACCGTGGCGACTTCCTCGAATACGCAGAGGTCTACGGCAACTACTACGGCACCAGCGAAACCTGGATCCGCGAGCAGCTGTCGACCGGACGCGACATCCTGCTGGAAATCGACTGGCAGGGCGCGCAGCAGGTACGGCGCACGTTTCCGGAAGCGATCGGGATCTTTATCCTGCCGCCGTCGGTCGAAGTGCTGGAGCACCGCCTGCGCGGCCGGGGCAAGGACGACGAGGCCACCATGCAGAAAAGGCTCGCCGCCGCGCGCAGCGAGATCGACCATGTGGCCGAATTCGATTATGTTGTGGTCAATGAAGAACTCGATGAAGCGGTCAGGGACCTGGTGTCCGTGGTTCGCGCCGAGCGCCTGACGCAACTGCAGCAGATGGAGCGCCGTGGCCGGCAGATCGCCGCCATGCAGTCGCTGGACTGATCCGCCCACCCTTACACGACACGAACAGGACAAACAGATGGCACGAGTAACTGTAGACGATTGCCTCAAGCGCATCCCGAACCGCTTCGACCTGACGCTGGCCGCGGCCTACCGCGCCCGCCAGATCGCCAACGGCGGCCAGACCCTGATCGACGGCGCCAAGGACAAACCGACCGTGGTGGCCCTGCGCGAGATCGCCGCCGGCCATGTCGGTCGCGAACTGCTCGACCGCGCCCGCAGCTGATCACCGACCGCGAACGATAACAGCATGAACAGCGCCGACGCCCACACCATCGACTATGACGCCATGGTGAATGCCCAGGCGGAAGCGCTGCTTTCCACTGCCGCGACCTACCTGAAGCCGGACGACGTACCGTTCCTGCGTACGGCCTTCGAGTTCGCGCGCGACGCGCATACCGGCCAGACCCGCAAGAGCGGGGAACCGTACATCACCCATCCGCTGGCGGTGGCGCAGATCCTCACCGAATGGAAGCTGGACGCGCAGGGCCTGGCTGCTGCGCTGCTGCACGACACCATGGAGGACACCGGCGTTGCCAAGGCGACGCTGGCCGAGCGTTTCGGCAAGCAGGTGGCCGAACTGGTCGACGGGCTGTCCAAGCTGGAGCGGCTCGAATACCAGAGCAAGGAATCGCGCCAGGCGGAAAACTTCCGCAAGATGGTGCTGGCGATGGCGCGCGACATCCGCGTGATCATCATCAAGCTGGCCGACCGGCTGCACAACATGCGCACGCTGGATTCGATGCGCGAGGAAAAACGCCGGCGCATTGCCCAGGAAACGCTGGACGTCTATACCCCGATCGCCAACCGCATCGGCCTGAACAAGGTGTACCGCGAACTCGAGGACCTGTGCTTCAAGCACCTGTACCCGAACCGCTATCACGTGCTGTCCAAGGCGGTGAAGGCCGCGCGCGGCAACCGGCGCGAACTGGTCGGCAAGATCATGCAGTCGCTGGCGCGCAAGCTGCTGGAAGCGAATATCGAGGCTACCATCCGGGGCCGCGAAAAGAACCTGTACAGCATCTATCACAAGATGCAGGAAAAGCACCTGAGCTTCTCCGAGGTACTGGACATCTACGCATTCCGTGTCATCGTCAACGACGTGCCCGGTTGCTACCTGGCGCTGGGCGCGCTGCACGGGCTGTACAAGCCGATTCCCGGCAAGTTCAAGGATTACATTGCCATTCCGAAGTCGAATGGCTACCAGTCGTTGCACACCACGCTGTTCGGTCCGTACGGCACGCCGATCGAAGTGCAGGTGCGCACGCGGGAAATGCACAAGATCGCCGAAACCGGCGTGGCCAGCCACTGGATGTACAAGTCCGGTGGCCCGACCATGGACGCGGCGCGTCAGCGCACCCACCAGTGGCTGCAGGACATCCTCGACATCCAGGCCGAAACCGGCGATGCGGTCGAGTTCTACGAACACATCAAGATCGACCTGTTCCCGGACGAGGTCTACGTGTTTACGCCGAAGGGCAAGATCCTGGTGCTGCCGCAGGGGGCGACACCGGTCGATTTCGCCTATGCGGTCCACACCGACATCGGCCATCGCTGTATCGCCGCCAAGGTCAATCACGAACTGGTGCCGCTGCGCACCGAGCTGAAAAACGGCGACACGGTCGAAGTGATCACCGCCGCACACTCGAAGCCGAACCCGAGCTGGCTGAACTTCGTCGTCAGCGGCCGGGCGCGCTCGGCGATCCGCAGCTATCTGAAGACCCTGCATCGCGAGGAAGCGCGCGTGCTGGGCGACCGCCTGCTGAAGCAGTCGATCCATTCGCTGGCCGCGCAGCCGTTCGTGCTGTCCGATGGCGTGTGGAGTGCGTACCTGAAGGAAGTCGGCGACAAGAACGTCAAGTCGACCGACGTGCTGGCCAGTATTGGCGCCGGCAAGCAGCAGGCGATGGTCGTCGCGGCCCGGCTGCTGGAACTGGCCGGCGAAGTGCTCGGTGGTCCGGCGCGCAGCGGACCGCTGGTGATTCGCGGCAACGAGGGCAGTTCGATCCAGTACGCGGCCTGCTGCTCGCCGCTGCCGGGCGAACGCATCGCCGCCGCGCTGACCAAGGGCCAGGGCATGGTGCTGCACACCCGCGACTGCGCCCAGCTCAAACGGCTCGACCCGGACCGGGTGCTGGATGCCGAGTGGGAAATCCGCACGCCGCGCCTGTTCAGCGTGCCGGTGACCATCCTGGCGCAGAGTGCGCGTGGCGCACTGGCCAGCGTTGCCGCCGCCATCAGCGAGGGCGGGGCGAATATCGAGAGCGTCGACATGCAGGACGCGCACCATGGCGAAGGCTATGTGCAGATTCATTTCCGCCTGCAGGTCGGAAGCGCCCAGCACCTGAACGAAGTGCTGAACCACATCCTGGCGCAGCCGCTGGTCGAGCGCGCCGTGCGCGGCTGAGCCGGCACGGCGACAAAACGCTTGGGTTGCGCTGCACCGGTGATTACACTTTCCCGCTTTCCATCGTCCGCCAAGTCACACTACCCATGAATATCCTGGTGCTTACCGTCAACGGTGTCCGGCGCGAAGTGTCTGCGCCGCAGACCGTGGCGACATTGCTGGCCCATGAGTCCTTGCGGGAACGCCGCGTGGCGGTCGAGGTCAATGGCGAACTCGTGCCGAAAAGCCGCCATGCCGACACGGCGCTGGCCAGTGGCGATGCGGTCGAGATCGTCGTCGCCGTCGGCGGCGGCTGACCAGCCGCCGCACCCGCATTCGCCCATTTCATTCCGAGGACAGCATGGATTCACTCGTTATCGCCGGCCGCAGCTACGCTTCGCGCCTGCTGGTAGGCACAGGGAAGTACCGGGACTTCGACGAAACCGCCAGGGCGCTGGATGCGTCCGGTGCCGAGATCGTTACCGTGGCCATTCGTCGCGTCAATCTGGGTCAGGACCCGAGCCAGCCGAACCTGCTCGACGCCCTGCCGGCCGACCGCTACACGCTGCTGCCGAATACCGCCGGCTGCTACAGCGCGGACGACGCCGTGCGCACGCTGCGGCTGGCGCGCGAACTGCTCGACGACCACCGGCTGGTCAAGCTGGAAGTGCTGGGCGACCCGAAAACGCTGTTCCCGAACGTGCGCGAAACGCTGAAGGCGGCCGAAGTGCTGGTGGCGGAAGGCTTCGACGTCATGGTTTATACCTCGGACGACCCGATCGTTGCCCGCGAGCTGGAACAGATCGGCTGCTGCGCGATCATGCCGCTGGCCAGCCTGATCGGTTCCGGCATGGGCATTCTCAATCCGTGGAACCTGCAGATCATCATCGACGAATGCAAGGTGCCGGTACTGGTCGACGCCGGGGTCGGCACGGCCAGCGATGCGGCCATCGCCATGGAGCTCGGCTGTGACGGCGTGCTGATGAATACCGCCATTGCCACCGCGCGCGAGCCGGTGCGGATGGCGCGGGCAATGAGGCTGGCGGTCGAGGCCGGGCGCGAAGCCTGGCTGGCCGGGCGCATGGCGAAGAAGCCGTACCAGGCCAGCCCGAGCTCGCCGGTTGACGGCCGCATCGGCAGCGGCAACTAGCGCGGGCGCAGCTCGTGGACCGTCTGAAAAAACAATGTTTTACATTTTGGACGGTGCCCGGCTACAATTACGGACTCAGCCGAATTCTTCGGTTGTTTTATTTTGATCAAACACATCCAAAGGATTGGTGATTCTTCATGCCTAGCGTTCGCGTGAAAGAGAACGAGCCGTTCGAAGTGGCAATGCGCCGCTTCAAGCGCTCCATCGAAAAAACCGGTCTGCTGACCGAACTTCGCGCCCGCGAGTTCTACGAGAAGCCGACCGCAGAGCGTAAGCGCAAAAAAGCTGCTGCCGTAAAGCGCCACTACAAGCGCCTGCGCAGCCAGATGCTGCCGCCGAAGCTCTACTGATTTTTTCGGTACCGCGAGAAGCAAAGCAAGAAACCGCGAGCGCAAGCTTGCGGTTTCGCCGTTTCCGGGCTGGCAAAATCAGCGATGACCGTCGTCTTGTCGTCGCGCTGCATTGGCCCCACATTGTCCTCATTGTTGAATGATCGAGATCGCCATGACGCTGAAAGCACGCATTACCGAAGACATGAAAACCGCGATGAAGGCCAAGGACACCGCCCGGCTGGGCGCGATCCGCCTGTTGCTGGCCGCCATCAAGCAGAAGGAAGTCGACGAGCGCGCGGACATGGACGACGCGGCGATCATCGCCGTGATCGACAAGCAGATGAAGCAGCGCCGCGACTCGGTGTCGCAGTACGAAGCGGCCGGCCGCCAGGATCTGGCCGACAAGGAAAAGGCGGAAATGGATGTGTTCGCCGCCTACCTGCCGCAGCCGCTGACCGATGCCGAGATCGATGCACTGATCCATGACGCGATCGCCGCCACCGCTGCCGCCGGCATGGGCGACATGGGCAAGGTCATGGGCGTGCTGCGCCCGCAACTGGCCGGTCGGGCCGATATGGGCGCCGTGTCGGCCCGCATCAAGTCCGCGCTGGCCGGCCGCTGAGCCGGGCGCCGGGCATGATCCCGCAGGATTTCATCGACCAGTTGCTGTCGCGCACCGATATCGTCGATGTGGTCGAGCGCTACGTGCCGCTGAAGAAGGCCGGGCGCGACTACATGGCCTGCTGCCCGTTCCACAAGGAGAAATCGCCGTCGTTCTCGGTCAGCCAGACCAAGCAGTTCTACCACTGCTTCGGCTGTGGCGCCCACGGCACGGCGATCACCTTCATGATGGAACATGCCGGCTACGGCTTTGTCGATGCGGTCAAGGAACTGGCGCAGCTGGCCGGCATGCAGGTGCCGCAGGTCGCGGCCGAGCTGGCGGCGAAAGAGGCGGAAACCCGCCGGACCGTCGACTCGCTGTCCGAGGTCATGGTCGAGGCGGCCCGCTTCTACAAGCAGCAGCTGAAGTCGTCGCCGGTGGCGGTCGAGTACCTGAAGCGCCGCGGGCTGACCGGTGAAATCGCCGGCCGCTTCGGGCTTGGCTATGCGCCGGCGGGCTGGAACGGCCTGCAGGCGGTGTTTTCCGACTACCTGGACCCGAAGCTGGACGAGGCCGGGTTGCTGATCGTCCGCGATGACGGTACCCGCTACGACCGTTTTCGCGAACGGGTCATGTTTCCGATCCGCGATGTGCGCGGACGGGTGATCGCCTTCGGCGGCCGCATCCTCGACAAGGGGGAGCCGAAGTACCTGAACTCGCCGGAGACGCCGCTGTTCGAGAAGGGGCGTGAGCTGTACGGCCTGTTCGAGGCGCGCGAGGCGATCCGCGAGGTCAACCGGGTGCTGGTGGTCGAAGGTTATATGGACGTGGTGGCGCTGGCGCAGCACGGGGTGTCGTACGCGGTGGCCACGCTGGGCACCGCGACCACGGCCACCCATGTGCACAAGCTGTTCCGCCATGCCGACCGGGTCATTTTCTGCTTTGACGGCGACAAGGCCGGCCGGCGTGCCGCATGGCGGGCGCTGGAAAACGTATTGCCGGAACTTCGTGACGGAAAACGGGTCGACTTCCTGTTCCTTCCGAGCGAACACGATCCGGACAGCTATATCCGTGAATACGGGCGTGAAGGTTTCGAGGCGATACTGGATGCCGAAACCGTGCCGCTGTCGGCCTACCTGACGCGCGAGCTGTCGCAGCGGGTGGACCTTGGCAGCGACGAGGGACGGGCCGAGTTCCTGAACCTGGCCAAGCCGCTGGCACTGGCCGTCAAGGCCCAGGCGCTGTCCATCCTGCTGCGCAAGAAGCTGGCCGAGATGGCCCACCTCGACGTCGACGAACTCGACCGCCTGTGGGGGCTGCGGCGCGGCCTGAGCGGGCGGCAGGGCGTGCGCTCGAAGGCAATCGGCAGCCGGCGGGTGGAAGTGTCGCTGCCGCGCTGGCTGCTGCGCGCGCTGATGCTCGACCCGGCGCTGGCCCGCGACACCGTATTGCCGCCGCCGGCGCAACTGGCCGGCGATGCCCAGCTGCTGGGCGAACTGGTGTGTTTCATCCAGACAACAGGCGCAAGCGACAGTGCAGGTCTGCTGGAGCGCTTGCGCGATACTGATCTTGGCCAGCGCATCGAGCCGCTGGTTGCCGAGCTGCTGGTCGATCCGGCTGCGCTGCAGGCGCCGCCGGCGGAGGAATTTGCCGGGGCGATCGACCAGCTCGGTGCACGAATCGCGGGTGAACGCTTTGACCGGCTCAAGCAGAAAGATGCCGAGCAGGGCCTGAGTCCGGATGAAAAGCGCGAGCTGCTTGACTTGCTCGTGCGGATTCGTCCCACGTCCTGACGTGAGACGAGAAATCTGATACAATTTGATGTTTTTCCAGCTCAATTTTGCAGGATTGCACAATGGCGGCCACTCCCAACAGCAACAAAGATTCTGACGCGAAGAATCCGGCGGCAGCCCAGGACAACACCGAAGAGCGCCGCAAGCGGCTCAAGCAGTTGATCGTTCAGGGCAAAGAGCGCGGCTTTTTGACCTATGCCGAGATCAACGACTCGTTGCCCGAGGACGTGCTCGATGCCGAGCAGATCGAAAGCATCATCGGCATGATCACCGACATGGGCATCCAGGTGTACGACGAAGCGCCGGATGCCGAGCAACTGCTGATGTCGGACTCGACACCGGTGGTCGCCGACGAAGACGCGGTGGAAGAAGCCGAGAGCGCGCTGTCGACCGTGGATTCCGAATTCGGTCGCACGACCGACCCGGTGCGCATGTACATGCGCGAAATGGGGACGGTCGAGCTGCTGACGCGTGAAGGCGAAATCGAAATCGCCAAGCGTATCGAAGACGGCCTCAAGCACATGATCCAGGCGATTTCCGCCTGCCCGGGCATCATCCGGGACCTGCTTGCCCAGATCGATCGCGTGGCAGCGGAAGAAATCCGCATCGACGAAGTCATCGACGGCATTATCGACCCGAACGCGGAGGCGGAAGCCGCCGCCGCCGCTGCGCTGGCCGAAGCCACCAAGGCCGAGGAAGCGCTCGCCGCCGCCGAAACCGAAGGTGACGAGGAAGTCGACGAGGAAGAAGAAGAGGAAGACGACGCCGAGGCCGCTGCGGCCGTGGCCGGCGCCAACCTCGAGGAACTCCGTCGTCAGGCGCTGGAACACTTCAGCGGCGTGCAGAAGAACTTCGACAAGCTGATCAAGCAGCTGGAAAAGCATGGCCCGCAGTCGAAGCAGTACCTGGAAGTGCAGCAGGAAATCACCGATGCCTTCATGCTGGTGCGTTTCTCTGCCCGCCAGGTCGAAGGCCTGTGCGACATGCTGCGTACCGAGGTGGACGAGATCCGTCGCCATGAGCGCGAGATCCTCGACATCTGCGTGACCAAGTGCCGCATGCCGCGTGACCTGTTCATCGCCACCTTCCCGGGCAACGAAAGCAACCCGCAGTGGGTCGAGGACGTGATTTCGAGCGGCAAGCCGTTCGTGTCGACGCTGGAACGCTACAAGCACGCCGTGATGGAAAAGCAGCAGAAGCTGTGCGATCTGCAGGACCGCACGATGCTGCCGATCAAGGAAATCAAGGAAATCAACCGGCAGATGGCCACCGGTGAAGCGAAGGCCCGCAAGGCCAAGCGCGAAATGATCGAGGCCAACCTGCGTCTGGTGATCTCGATCGCCAAGAAGTACACCAACCGTGGCCTGCAGTTCCTCGACCTGATCCAGGAAGGCAACATCGGCCTGATGAAGGCGGTGGACAAGTTCGAGTACCGTCGCGGCTACAAGTTCTCGACCTATGCGACGTGGTGGATCCGTCAGGCCATCACCCGTTCGATCGCCGACCAGGCGCGCACGATCCGTATCCCGGTGCACATGATCGAAACGATCAACAAGATGAACCGGATCAGCCGTCAGATCCTGCAGGAATCCGGCCTGGAGCCGGATCCGGCCGAACTGGCCAAGCGCATGGAAATGCCCGAGGACAAGATCCGCAAGATCATGAAGATCTCGAAGGAGCCGATCTCGATGGAAACGCCGATCGGTGACGACGACGATTCGCATCTGGGCGACTTCATCGAAGACCTGCAGACCATGGCTCCGTCGGACGCGGCCATGTACTCGAGCCTGAAGGAAGCGACCAAGGAAGTGCTCGACAGCCTGACGCCGCGCGAGGCGAAGGTGCTGCGCATGCGCTTCGGCATCGAAATGAACACGGACCACACGCTGGAAGAAGTCGGCAAGCAGTTCGACGTCACCCGCGAGCGTATCCGCCAGATCGAAGCCAAGGCCCTGCGCAAGCTGCGTCACCCGACCCGTTCGGAACGCCTGCGCAGCTTCCTCGACGCGGATCCGAGCACGCCGTAAGGCGGGCCGGGGCGGCGGTCGGCATGGCCGTCGCCATGCTGCACACGGAAACAGGGGATTGCCGACACACGGCAATCCCCTGTTTCATTCATGTCTGCCCGGGGGCGCGGACACGGGAATGCCCTGATGCCACGGCGCGCAGGCGGGTTTTCCCGGTAATCCGGTCAGGATTATTGACTTTTCAATCAAGGCATTACTCACCAAACTATGCAAATATTGTAATTTTTTTGCAAAGTGAGCATGTCGACATGGCTGGCAGATTCTCGCTGGAAAACCTGACCGTAAGCCGCAAGCTGGCACTGGGCTTTGGCCTGCTGCTGGCACTGGCCGTGTTGCTGGCCCTGACCGGGCTGTACGGATTGCGCAGTGACGGGCAGTCGCTGACACGCATCAACCGGCTTGGTGCGCTGTTCGACGAGACCGTTTACGCGCGGGAAGCCAACTACGCCTATGCGCTGACGGCGGATCCGGCCCGGCGCGCGGCCCAGGACCAGCATGTGCAGACCCTGCGCCAGGCCCTGATGGCGGTGAGGGCGGAGATCGACAACGGCAGCTGGCCACGGGAAGACCTGGCGGCGATCGATCACCTGCGCGGCGCCCTCGACCGCTATGTCGACGCCCGCCAGCGCGCTCTGGATGCGACCGGTGCCGGTCCGCAGGCGGTCATCCGGCCGAATGCGCTGTTGTCGACGTTGCAGGCCGATATCAACACGCTGTATCTGGCCGAAGAAGCGCGGGCCGCCGTCAGCGTGCATCAGGTGCAGATCGTGCTGCTTGCCGTTACCGCGCTGGCCCTGCTGCTGGGCGGACTGATCGCCTGGCTTATCGGACGCCAGATTACCCGGCCGCTGCAGCAGACGCTGCTGGCCGCCGAGCGCATCGCCAGTGGTGACCTGACGGTGGAGCTGCATAGCCGGCGCACGGATGAGCTCGGGCAGTTGCTGCGCGCCATCGGGCACATGAACGACCGGCTGCGCGAGGTCATCGGCCAGATCCGGGGCGGCTCGCACCAGCTTGCAGCGTCCGCCACCCAGCTGGCCACCATCACCAGCCAGACCCGGGCCGGCATCGACAGCCAGAAGAACGAAACCGGCATGGTGGCGACGGCCATGGGCCAGATGACCGCCAGCGTGCGCGAGGTGGCGCGCAGCGCCGAGGAGGCCGCGCTGGCTGCCCGTCAGGCCGATGACGAGGCCTGCAGCGCGCTGGCCGTATCGCGGCAGGCGGTCACGCAGATCGAGGCACTGGCCGGCGAGGTCGGTCAGTCGGCGGCGTCACTGACCCGCTTGCACCGTGAGAGCGAACGCATTGCCGGCGTGCTCGAGGTGATCAAGGAAGTGGCCGGACAGACCAATCTGCTGGCGCTGAATGCGACCATCGAAGCCGCGCGGGCCGGCGAGGCCGGTCGCGGCATTGCCGTGGTTGCCGACGAGGTGCGCAAGCTGGCGCTGCGCACCCAGCAGTCTTCGGAGGAGATCGATGCGCTGATCACCGGGTTGCAGCACATTACCGAGGAAAGCGCGCGCATGATGCAGGCCAGCGTGGCCCAGACCCGGGCCACGGTGGATGGCGTGCGCAATACCGGCGAGGCCCTGACGACGATCACCCGCCAGGTGGCCGACATCCAGTTGATGAGCACGCAGATTGCCACCGCGGCAGAACAGCAGAGCTGTGTGGCCGAGGAGGTCAACCGCAGCGTCCTGAACGTGCGCGAAACCACCGACCAGTCGGCGCAGGCCAGTGTCGAGATTGCCACTTCCAGCGTCGAACTGGCGCGGCTGGGGACCGATTTGCAGCAACTGGTCGGGCATTTCCGTACCTGATGCGGATGGCGCATGCCACCGGCCCGCGCGAAACGCATGTTGCCGACACGTATGCTAGAATCACGCCGTGCCCGGCTTGATGCCGGGCCATCCGGTTTTCGGGCCTCTAGCTCATGCCTGGTTAGAGCAGCGGACTCATAAAATTTGTGCCATGCGCGTGGAAACTGCGCATGGGATGGTGTCAAATTCGGTGAAACCTAAGCGCAGCGATGCGTATGGCAATGCCGAGCCAAGCTTCAGGTCGAAAGTCCTGTTGAAGGTGTAGAGACTAGACGGCACCCACCTAAGGCGAAAGCTATGGTGAAGGCATAGTCCGGGGAGTGGCGAAAGTCACACAAACCAGAATCCGTTGGTGCCGAGTTCGACTCTCGGGGGGCCCACCAGACAGCAAAGCCAACCTCTGCACGGGGTTGGCTTTCTTTTTTGCGCCGGCGGCAGGTCAGGGGCAGTGGCTTGCGCAGCCCCCGGCCCATCTCCCTGCCCCCGGTACCGACCTTCCTACAGCGCCGCGCGCTGCGTGCCGCGACCGGCCGGGCAGTAGTCGTTGTTCAGAAAGCGCGAACTGTTGATCCACTGCTGCGACGGGTAGTAGGCGAAGACATAGCTGCCCTGCTGCAGCGTGTCGATCAGCGGCTGGGCCACGGCCGGGCGTACGGCCGGGCAGCCCTCGCTGCGGCCGAGGCGGCCGAGGCTGGGGATCACGCTCGGATCGGCATAGGAGGCCGAGTGGATGACGATGCCGCGCGCTTCGCTGTTGCTGTTGATGCCCTGTTCGAGACCGGCCAGCCGCAGCGACTTGCCGTGCTTGCCGTAGTAGGTTTCCCCGGTGCGGTACAGCCCGAGCGAGGTCTGGTAGCTGTTCGGCTGGTTGGAGAAGTCGGTGGCGACGTCGCCGCCGCTGTTCTTGCCGTGGGTGACCCATTCATCGAATACCAGCCGCATGGCGCGCAGGTCGAACACCCACAGCCGCTTTTCGCGCGACGGGCGGGAAAAGTCGATGACGGTCAGGAAGTTCTCCTTGTCGCCCAGGGTGGCATTCGCGCACTTGACCGCGCCCATGGCCAGTTGCAGCACGTTCAGGCTGATGTCCGGCGCCAGTTGCTGCAACTGCTCGGGCGTCGGCAGGCCGCCGGCGGAGGCCTGCAGCGGCAGCAGCAGCAATGAGGCCATGCCGGCCAGGGACAACAGGGTTTTCTTGCAACGACTCAGCGTCATGTTGGCAACGCTCCAGAAAAAGCCAGAAAAAAAACCGCACCCGGTTCAGGGGGCGGACTGGATGGAATCAGCGGGTGGGAACCGGCGTGGCGGCGGCCGGGCTCTCCTCGACTTCATCGGTGGTGATGACGGTCATGTCCTGGCCGCGTCCGCTGTCGCGGGAAGCCGGCCAGTCGGTCACGATCAGCGTGCTGCCGGTGCCGAGGGTGGACAGGATCCTGCTGGCCAGCGCTTCGGGCACATGGACGGTGCCGAGTACGGCGGCCGGGGTGTCGCCGCGCGCCGGCGCGCCGACGCTGACCGTGGACCAGCGCAGGGCCTGCGCGGCCTCGCCGAGGGACATGCCCGGTGTCGGCTGGTTCAGCAGCGTGAAGACCGAAGTGTTGCCGCTGCCGGTACTGTCGTCGAAGCCGACGACGGCCTCGCCGACCTGCTGGCCGTTGCGATAGGCGTACAGGCGCTGGTCGGCACGGCTGACCAGCAGAGACAGCGTGCCGGAAGCCGGGTCGGGATCATTCCAGAACTCGCGCCCCTCGTTCGGTGCGACCGGCTTGCCGTCGACCACGGTCGGTGCCAGCCAGCCCGGGCTGCCGATATTGCTCGGCGCCGACCGGGTGTTGGCGATGATGACCGTGGTCGACTGGAAGCCGGTGACGCTGAACAGCGCCCTGGCGAAATCCATTGGCAGGCGGATGCAGCCGTGCGAGGCCGGATAGCCGGGCAGGTTGCCGGCATGCATGGCAATGCCGTCCCAGGTCAGTCGCTGCATGTACGGCATCGGTGCGCTGTTGTACAGGCTGGAACTGTGGGTCACTTTTTTCTGCAGGATGGTGAACACGCCGGTCGGCGTGTCCTTGCCCGGCTTGCCGGTGCTGACGGTCGACACGCCGATGCTGATGCCGTTGCGATACACATAGGCACGCTGCTCGTCGAGGCTGACAACGATGGTGACCGGACCGTCCGGCGAGAATTCCGGATGCCACAGGAACTGGCCCGGCTTCAGCGCTTCGACCGGTGTCGGCTCGGCCCGGGTGGCCGGCGTCGCGCGTGCGGCATGGGCTGGCACCACGGCGGTCAGTGACAGCGCGGCGATGGCGGACAGGGCCAGGGCCCGGCGGGGAAAGGACCGCGTGCAGCGGCGGGGGGCAGCAATGAGGCAAGACGTCATCTGGAAAAACCATTCCCGATGGAAGTGAAACGAATCAACCCCGCCAGCCGTGCCAGGCAGATTGCCCGACAAAAATACGGCATGAATGAAAGCGCGACGGGATCAGGGGGACAGCGGCGATACTAGCATGATTTATCAGGCGGTTTTTCCTGAACGGCTGGCCGGTCGATCCCCTCGCCATCGGCGTGGCCGGAAGGATATTTCAGTGATCCTGCATCAGGCCGGGCCGGCAATCCTCCCCGGCCGGCCATGGCGCTTGCGGCAATGCAACATAAACGGTCGGGCCGGTGCGCCGCAGTGCGGCCGGCCATGCTAGGCTGGCGCCTTGTTCCTGCCGCCCGATCGTCCGATGTCTGCCGTTTCCGTTCTGCTGATAGCCCTTCTCGCCGCGCTGCTGGGCGCAGTGCCGGTTTTCCTGACCCTGCGCAGCCGCACCGCCCAGGCGCTGGCCGAACAGGAGGCCGACTTCGTGGCCGAACTGGCCGCTGCCCGCGAGCGGGTGACGTCGCGCGAGGCCGAATGCGCACGTCTGCGCGAGGCGCTGCTGAACCGTGACGAGGATCTGGCCGCCAGCCAGGCGGTAATCGACACCCTGCGCATCGAGCATGCGCAGCTGGTCGAGCGGGCATCGCGGCTGCCGCAGCTGGAAGCGCAGCGGGTCGCGGCCGAGCAGGCCCGGGCGACCCGCGAGCAGGATGTCGCCCGGCTGATGGCCGAACTCAGCGAATTGCGGACCCGGCTGGAAGGCGAGCGCAATGCGCACGACGACAAACTGCAGACGCTGAACGATGCCCGCTCGCAGATGGGCGAGCAGTTCAAGAATCTGGCCAACGAGTTGCTGGAGGAAAAGTCGCGTCGCTTTACCGAGCAGAACCAGCAGAACATCGGCGCCTTGCTCGGCCCGCTGAAGGACAAGCTCGGCGAGTTCCAGAAGCAGGTCAGCGACAGCTATGCGCGCGAATCGAAGGAGCGCTTCTCGCTGCAGCAGGAAGTGATGCGGCTGGCCGACCTGAACCGGCAGATCAGCGAGGATGCGGTCAACCTGACCCGTGCGCTGAAGGGCGGCAACAAGACCCAGGGCAACTGGGGCGAAGTGGTGCTGGAAAGCGTGCTGGAGTCGTCCGGGCTGCGCCGGGGCGAGGAATACACCATCCAGGAAAGCTTCAATCGCGAGGATGGCAGCCGCCACCAGCCCGACGTGATCCTGCAACTGCCGGAAGGCAAGCAGATCGTCATCGACAGCAAGGTCAGCCTGAACGCCTACCTGCGCTATACCGAGGCCGACGATGATGCCGGCCGTGCGTTGGCGCTGCGTCAGCATCTCGATTCACTGCACGCCCATATCAAGGGGCTGTCCGGCAAGAACTACCATGACCTGTACCAGCTGAAATCGCTCGATTTCGTGCTGCTGTTCGTGCCGGTCGAACCGGCCTTCATGCTGGCGGTGACCTCGGACCGCAATCTGTTCTCCGATGCCTACCAGCGCAATGTGCTGCTGGTCAGCCCGAGCACGCTGCTGGCAACGCTGCGCACCATCGCCAACCTGTGGCGGCAGGAGCAGCAGACCCGCAATGCCCAGGATATCGCCCGCCAGGCCGGGCAGCTGTACGACAAGTTTGCCGGCTTCGTCGGCGATCTGGACGAGGTCGGTCGCCGGCTGGCGCTGACGCAGAAGTCGTACGATGCCGCCCGCAACAAGCTGGTGGCCGGACGTGGCAATCTGGTGCGCCAGGCCGAGCGCTTGCGCGAGCTGGGCGTCAAGCCGAACAAGACGCTGCCGGCCGGGCTGCTGGAAGCGGCCGATGATGCGAGCGCCGACCTGCCGGCACCGACACCGGACGCGCTCGACGACTGACCCCCGGTTTCTCCATCCCGCGATCTGCCCGGCGCCCGCTTCGCCGGGCAGATCGTCTTTGTGTGTCCCCTCGCTGTAAAAATATCCGCGTGCCGTCAGCTGCGATGCCCGGGCCGACAAACGGTACGCCCTGCGCCGCGCCGGTAAAACGGACCGGCCCGTCATGGTTTTCCATACTCGCGGCATGGGTTTGGCGCGTGCATTTCTGCGCGCCGCACGGACCGTCCGCCGGCATGATCTTGCCTCGTTCTGGCCGGTGGCTTAAAGCGAAAAAAGCGCCGGGCGAGGTGGCCGGCGACGACGATGGCATCCGGTCGCCGACGGCCGGACGACAGGGCTGGCGTGGCAGGGGAGAGACAAATGTCGTGGAAACTGGACAGTGTGACAACGCTGCTGATGGCCGTGCTGATCCTGCTGCTGGGGGCGGCGATCAACCGTCGTGTCGGGCTTCTGGCCCGCTGCAACATTCCCGAGCCGGTAACGGGCGGCATTGTGTTCGTTGCGCTCGTCAGCCTGTTTTTTTCCGTTTCAGGCCACAGCATCGTGCTGGATCCGTCGGCGCGGGGGCCCTTGCTGCTGGCCTTTTTTTCTACCGTCGGGCTCGACTCGGACTGGACGCTGCTGAGGCGTGGCGGGCCGCGCCTGCTGCTGTTCCTGTCGCTGATCGTGCCGTACGTGCTGCTGCAGAACCTGATCGGGCTCGGCCTGGCCTGGGTGTTCGATCTGCCGCCGGCAATGGGGCTGCTGACCGGCTCGATCACCCTGGTTGGCGGCTACGGCAGTGGCGAGGCGTATGCGCAACGCTTTCTTGACCAGTTCAATCTGCAGGGCGCCGAGGAAGTGGCCATGAGCATGGCGACATTCGGGCTGCTGGTCGGCGGGCTGACGGGCGGGCCGGTGGCGCGCTGGCTGATGAAGCGTCACCGGCTGCCAGGTGCCAGCCCGGCAGCCGGCGACCATGAGCGGCCCGACGGTGCGCGGGTGCTGGTCACGCTGGCCCTGGTGCTGGCCTGCGTGGCGGGCGGCCCGGCTGTGGCGCAGCAGTTTGCCGACCGCGCCTTCGAGGTGCCGGCCTTCGTCTGGTGTCTGCTGATCGGTGTGCTGCTGCGCAACACCGGGCCGCGCCTGCATCTGTTCCGCGTGCACGGGCCGACGCTGGAGATGTTGTCGGCGCTGTTTCTGTCCCTGTTCCTGGCCTTGTCGATGCTGTCACTGCAGCGCTGGGCACAGCTCGGGCTGACCTTCCCGCTGCTGCTGATGCTCGTGATCCAGACCGGCGTGGCGACCCTCTACGCGATCCGGGTCTGCTTTCGCTGCATGGGGCAGCAGTACGATGCAGCCGTGCTGTCGGCCGGCTTCTGCGGATTCATGGTCGGATCGACCGCGACCGCCGTGGCCGGCATCCAGGCGGTCACCCGCCACTACGGACCGTCGCCGCTGGCGTTCCTGATCGTGCCGCTGGTTGGCGAGTTCTGCGTCAGCCTGGTCAATGCGCTGGTCCTGACCGGTTTTCTGTCCCTGCCTGCCTTCCGGATGCCATGAAACCCGTCTGCCTGCTTCTGCTCCTGCTGCTGGCCGGCTGTTCGCCGTCACCGCCACCGGCACAACTCGTCCACGATCTGCAGCAGCGGCTTGACCGGGACTTTGGCGAGCGGCGGCTGGTGGTGGAGACGCTGGACCGGCTGGGCAGTGCGCCGGACCGCATGGCTCCCGCGCAGCGGGTGGTCTACTTTCGCGTCGCGCTCCGGCTGGGCCAGCCATACGACTTCGGCGCCTGGCGGACGCACAATGTGGCCCGGCTGGCCGAACTGATCGGCTGCGGTCCGCGCGGGCTGTACGGGGTGCGCGCCGGTGGCAACTGGGCCGGCGATACGCTGCGCGCCTTTGGCCGCATCAGCTATCGCCGTGCCGGCAAGGGCTGGCAGGTCGTGGCCACGCCGGTGGCGGAGAGAGCCATGCCGCCAGCGGGCAGGCCGGTGCCGCCCGACACCGTCGAGCGGCTGACCCATGCGCTGTCGACTGCCGTACATGCGCTGTCCGGGCCGGCGCGACCGGCATCGGACCGCATTGTCGAAGAGGAGCTGGGCTCCGCACTGCAGAATATCGAGAACCGGCTGGCCCGGCTGCAGCAGGGACTTGCCCTGGCCAGCGGCGAACGCGGCGGCGAATACTGGCGCATCGGCGAGGCCATGGCGACCGTGCGTGGCAGCGCACCGGCAGTGGTCAATATCGCCACCAGTGGCAGCGTGGCGAACCTGGAACTGCTGGATGACGGGACGGTCGGCGTCGCCATTGTCCAGGCCGACGTGCTGCTGGCGGCCGCCAGGGGCGAGGGCGTGTTCAGCGGGCGGCGGCCGGATGGCGGGCTGCGCCTGCTGGCGCGGCTGTATCCGGAGGCGGTGCATGTCATCGTGCGTGACGGGTTGCCCGTGTACCGGATCGCCGACCTGCGCCAGCGACGGGTGGCGATCGGTTCGACCGACTCCGGCGCCCGGCAGACGGTGGTGGAAGTGCTGCGCCGGCATGGCCTGACCGCGGCCAATGGACTGAAGGCCGAATCGATGGCGTTGCGCGATGCGCTGACCCTGTTCGCCGCGGGCCGGCTCGATGCCATCATTCACACCATCGGGGTGCCGTCCGCCGATCTGGCCGTGCTGGCGCGCAGCCAGCGCATTCGTCTGCTGCCCCTGGACGACGCGGTGATCGAGGCGATGCGGCGGGACAATCCGGTGTATCTGGCGTTTTCCATTCCGGCCGACAGCTATGACGGGCAGCGGCAGGCAGTGGCGACACTGGCGGTGCCGGCGCTGCTGGTGGCACGCGACACCCTGAGCGGTGATGCGGTGCAACGTGTGCTCGACCTGCTGTACCGGCAGGCGGATTTCGCAGCGCTGGGCAGTCGCCAGGGAGCGTGGATCCCGCGCGATGCCGCCGGGCAGGCCGGCGGACCGGTGCCGATGCATGTGGCCGCCGTGCCGGCCGTCGAAGGGCCGCCATGAAAAAGCGCCCGACGGCGAGAATCCGTCGGGCGCTTTCTGCGTCAGCCAGCTACGCTCAGCCCGGAATCATCCAGGTGAAGTAGTAGGCCTGCAGGTAGGTGATGATGCCGATCACGGTCGCGAACAGCAGGCTGTGCTTGATCGTGAAGCGGAACAGGTCGGATTCCTTGCCGACCAGGCCCACGGCGGCGCAAGCCACGGCGATCGATTGCGGCGAGATCATCTTGCCGGTCACGCCACCGGTGGTGTTGGCGGCGACCAGCAGCGTGTCGTGGACACCGATCTGGTGCGCGGTGGTGGCCTGCAGCGAGCCGAACAGCGCGTTGGACGAGGTATCGGAGCCGGTCAGGAACACGCCCATCCAGCCGAGGAACGGCGAGAAGAACGGGAACGCCGCGCCGGTACCGGCCAGCACCAGGGCCAGCGTCGACGACAGGCCCGAGTAGTTGGCGATAAAGGCGAAGGCCAGCACCATGCCGATCGAGAACACCGGGCGCTTGAGTTCGTTCAGCGTTTCGCCGAAGGTCTTCAGGCCATCGGCCGGCTTCATCTTCAGCACGAGCATCGAGATGAGGGCGGTCAGCAGAATGGCGGTACCGGTGGCGGAGATCACGTCGAATTTGAACACCGCATCCATCGGCTTGGCTTCGGCGACGATCGGCGCGGCCTTGATTACCAGATTGTGCAGGTACGGCATTTCAAACTTGATGGTCAGGCCGGCGAGTACGCCATCCTTGTCGAACAGGGCCTTGAACGGCTTCAGGCTCCAGATGGTCACCACGGCGGTCAGGATGATGAACGGCGACCAGGCCTTGATGACCTGACCCATCGTGTACTGCAGCTTCGGCTTGTCGGCCTTCGGACGGCTGGCGCTACTGCCGCCCAGCGTCGCGGCGCCCCCTGCCGACACCGACATGGTGGCGAAGGAGAAGGTGTTCTTCGGCTGCCAGACCTTCAGGAAGGCGGTCAGGCACACCAGGCTCACCAGGGCGGAGGTGATGTCCGGCAGTTCCGGCCCGAGGTAGGTGGCGGTCAGGAACTGGGTGACGGCGAAGGTGGCGCCTGCCACCAGCACGGCCGGCCAGGTTTCGCGGATGCCCTTGAGGCCGTCCATCATGAACACCAGCCAGAACGGAACCAGCAGCGACAGCAGCGGCAACTGGTGACCGGCCATCTGGCCGATCAGGTGCGGATCGATGCCCGTCACCTTGCCGGCGACGATGATCGGCACGCCCATCGCGCCGAAGGCCACCGGTGCGGTGTTGGCGATCAGGCACAGGCCGGCGGCGTACAGCGGGTTGAAGCCCAGGCCGACCAGCAGCGCGGCGGTGATGGCCACCGGTGCGCCGAAGCCCGCCGCGCCTTCCAGGAAGGCGCCGAACGAGAAGCCGACCAGAATCATCTGCAGCCGCTGGTCATCGGTGATCGATACCACCGACGCGCGGATGATCTCGAACTGACCGGTCTTGACCGTGATCTTGTACAGGAACACGGCCGTGATGATGATCCACGAAATCGGCCACAGGCCGTAGAGGAAGCCGTAGCCGATCGAGGCCAGCGCCATGCCGACCGGCATGTTGTAGGCGAAAATCGCCACGGCCAGAGCGATCAGCGTGGTCAGGGTGGCGGCGATGTGCCCCTTCATGCGCAGTACCGCCAGCGCGATGAAGAAGAACACGATCGGCAGCACGGCGACGGCGGCCGAAAGGCCGAGGCTGCCGAGCGGCTCGTAGATTTGCGTCCAGGTCTGCATCTTGAAAATTTCTCCCTGGCTGCGGGGCAGGGCCGCGCAGCGCAGTCATTTGGTCATTTAAGTCGTTGAAGCCGCCTGTTGTGATCTTGTGTGGCGGCAGTCGACGTGTTCGTCATCGGGTGACGTCGTCAGCGGCTGTCCGGGTATGACTCTGATGCCATATGGCAGTGTTCTCCTTTGTAGGTCGTGTAGTGGCGGGGCGCGAGGCCTCTTGTTATCGTCAGGCAGGGAGAGTATCGGTCTGCCGTGTACAGCTGCACTGGTCGAGCAGTGCTTCGATGCTCTGGTATTCGATGTCGCCGTGCGCCGTCAGTCCGATCTGGCAGGTACGACTCATCGACACGCCGGAATCACAGCCGCCAATGGCCGGCTTCAGCCGTTTCAGGCTGTTGGCGTTCAGTTCCGGGGTGGTGAAACCCTTGTCACCGGCAAAACCGCAGCAGGCGATGTCCGGCACGGTCACCCGCTCGGCGCACTGCCGGGCCAGCGCCACCAGCTGAGGGCCGACCCCCATCTTGCTGGCGTTGCACGGTACGTGGACCGCCAGGCTGGCGACCCTGTGCGGGAAGTCCAGCTTTGGTACCACGAACTCGGTCAGGAAGCTGGCGGCGTCGTACAGCTTCAGTCGCGGGTCGACCAGGCCGGCTTTCTGCGCATCGAGCAGGCGCAGCGCGCACGGTCCGTTGTCGACATAGACCGGAATTTCGCCATTGCGTGACGCGGCCAGCAGCGCGGCATTGGTGTCGGCGCTGGCACGGTTGGCGGCCTGGGTGGCGTTCTTGGAATCGAAGGGCTGGCCGCAGCACAGGCTGGCCAGCTGCTCGGGGTAGATCGCGCGCAGGCCGGCCTTGGCGAACAGGCTGACGGTGCTGGCGGCCACGCTGTCGCGACCGTGGCTACCCTCGGCCAGGGTGCGGTTCACGCAGCTGACGAAGTACACGACCGGCTCACCATGCGCGGCCGGGGCCGGCAGGGCGGCGGCGGGGCGCGGCGTCGACGCCGGCAGGATCGGGATGGTCGGGAACAGCTTGTGCGCCAGCCGGGTGGCGCCGATGGCAGTGTCGTCGCCAAGCACGCTGCGGGCGGCATGGAAGGCGCCGAGCCCGGTACGGGCGGCAGCGGTCAGCGTGCGCATGTGGGTGGCCGACCAGGTCGCCATGCCCGGACTGCGCGTCGGTCCCTTGAGCTTTTTCATCAGCTCGCCGGTGTTGATGCCGACCGGGCAGCGGGTCGCGCACATGCCGGTCGCGGCGCAGGTGTCGATGCCGTAATACGGGTAGTCGCGCTCGAAGGCTTCCAGCCGTTCGGCGTCGGCGCCGCTGCGGCGCAGGTCGTTGATCGCCCGCCACAGCACGATGCGCTGGCGTGGCGTCAGTGACAGGCCGTTGCTCGGACAGGCCGGTTCGCAGAAGCCGCATTCGATGCAGCGGTCGACCAGCGGGTCGGCGGCCGGCATCGCCTTCAGGTTCTGCAGGTGGACCTGCTCGTTGGCGCTGATGATCACGTCCGGGTTCAGTACGCCATGCGGATCGAACAGGCGCTTGATGGTCAGCATGATGTCGTAGGCATCGCCGCCCCACTCCAGCCTGACGAACGGGGCAACGTTGCGGCCGGTGCCGTGCTCGGCCTTCAGCGACCCGCCGAATTCGACCGCAACCAGTTCGCTGACCGCGTCCATAAAGTCGCTGTAGCGGCGGACTTCGTCAGCGGTGTCGAAACTCGGGGTGAAGACGAAGTGCAGATTGCCTTCCAGCGCATGGCCGAACAGCAGCGCCTCGTGATAGCCATAGCGCTCGAACAGCACGTTGAGCCGGCGCACGCCATCGGCCAGGTGCTCGATCGGGAAGGCGACATCCTCGATCACCACCGTGGTGCCGACCGGGCGTACCGCGCCGACCGCCGGGAACAGCCCGGAACGCACCGACCAGTAGATGGCGGTGACGCCGGCATCAGTGGCGAAACCGCTTTCCGCCGCCGGGGTAAATCCGGCCACCAGCCCGTTGATGGCCGCGCACTGGTCGGCGAGGATGGCGGCGCTCGGCGCGCGGGTTTCGATCAGCAGCGCGGCGGCTGCATCGGGAATCTCGCCGTAGAGGAAGTCCGGCAGACCGGCCTTGTCCTGCACGGCGCGGATGCTCTTGGCGTCGATCAGCTCGACCGCGTCGACCGGCGCCTGCTCGCGCAGCGCCGTCACCGCACGGCAGCAGGCATCGAGATCGTGGAACAGGGTCAGCGAGCTGGCCTTGTGCGGATGATCCGGCACGGTGTCGTAAGTGATGCTGCTGATAAAGGCCAGCGTGCCTTCCGAGCCGATCATCAGGTGGGCCAGCATGTCGACCGGGTCATCAAAGTCGACCAGGGCGTTGATGCCGTAGCCGGTGGTGTTCTTCAGCCGGTACTTGTGGCGGATCTTCTGTTCCAGCGCCGGGTTGGCGCGGATGTCGGCCGCCAGCTGCGCCAGCCCGGCCAGCAGGACGGCATGCGATTCGCGGAAGGCCGCAACGCTGAGGGCGTCGCCGGTGTCCAGCACGGCACCGTCCGGCAGCACGACCCGGATTGCCGACAGCGTGTGGTAGCCATTCTGCTTGGTGCCGCAGCACATGCCGCTGGAGTTGTTGGCCGCCATGCCGCCAATCTTTGCGGTGGCGATCGATGCCGGGTCCGGGCCGATCTTGCGGCCCAGCGGCGCCAGGGTGTTGTTCGCGTGCTGACCGATCACGCCCGGTTGCAGCCGGATGCGCGCGCCGCCATCGAGGATCTGCTGGCCGTTCCAGTTGTCGCCCAGCGTGACCAGCACCGAGTCGCTGACCGCCTGACCGGACAGCGAGGTACCGGCGGCGCGGAAGGTGACGGCCACGCCAGCCGCATGCGCCTCGCGCAGCACGGTGCGGATTTCGCTTTCGCTTTCGGCGCGGATGACGATCTTCGGCACCAGCCGGTAAAAGCTGCCGTCGGTCCCGTAGGCCAGGGTGCGGGTCGGGTCGGTAATCAGCCGTTCGTCGGGGATCGACTGGCGGACGGCGGTGTAAAACGCCTGATGCGAGGCGGACATCATCGGATCGGCTTCCTTAACGACGGTTGGCCATGCGCTCGGACAGGGTCCGGGCAGCGGGCTTCAGCGGAACGTGGTTCTGGGTCCAGCCCAGCTGCTTTGCCGGCGTCAGCATGCGGAAACGGGTCGCCAGCCAGCTGAACACCCGGTAGCGGGCGGGACTGGTGAGAATGAAGCGCCACAGGCGCCAGGCGGCGAGCTGGCGCGTATCGCGCCCTGCGCCCTGGCCGCGCAGCGGATGGGCCGGGTGCTCGTGCGGATCGCGGATGGCCTCGGTGCGCAGGCGGATCAGCAGGTCGGGAATCGGAATCCGGACCGGGCAGACCTCGCCACAGGCGCCGCACAGGCTGGAGGCGGTCGGCAGGCTGGCGGTCGCTTCCAGGCCGAGCAGGTGCGGCGAAATGATTTCGCCGATCGGACCCGGGTACACCGTGCCGTAGGCGTGACCGCCGACGCGGGCGTAGACCGGGCAGTGATTCATGCACGCGCCGCAGCGGATGCACTGCAGCGTCTTGCGCAGCTGTTCGTCGGCGTAGGCCTGGCTGCGGCCGTTGTCGAGCAGCACCAGGTGGACTTCTTCCGGGCCGTCGAGCTCGCCGGGCTTGCGCGGGCCGGAGATCATGTTGAAGTAGGTGGTCACCGGCTGGCCGGTGGCGGAGCGGGTCAGCAGCGTATACAGCGGCGGCACGTCGGCCAGCAGCTCGACCACTTTTTCGATGCCGGTGATGGCGATGTGCATCGGCGGCACCGTCGTGCACATGCGGCCATTGCCTTCGTTCTCGACCAGACACAGCGTGCCGGTCTCGGCCACGGCGAAGTTCACCCCGGAAATGCCGGCGTCGGCGCTGACATACTTGTCGCGCAGCACATGGCGGCCGATCTGGATCAGTTCGTCGACGTCAGTGGTATACGGGGTGTCGGGAATGTGTTCATGGAACAGGCCGGCAATCTGCTCTTTGGTCTTGTGGATCGCCGGCATGATGATGTGGCTGGGCTTTTCGCCGGCAAGCTGGACGATGTACTCGCCCATGTCGGATTCGATCGCCTCGATGCCGTGTTCGGCCAGATGATGGTTGAGCTCGGTTTCCTCGCTGACCATCGACTTGCCCTTGACCGCCAGCTTGCCGCCACGGCGGGCGATCAGGCCCTGGATGATCGAGTTCGCTTCTTCCGGCGTTTCCGCCCAGTGCACCTGGACGCCGTTGCGGGTCAGGTTGGCTTCCAGCGTTTCCAGCAGTTCGGGCAGTTTGGCCAGGCAGCGCTGGCGGATGGCTTCGCCCAGCGTGCGCAGCTGCTGCAGCTCGGCCTCGTCCGGGAACATGGCCGCGCGCTTGCTCATCAGGAAGTCCATCGCACCACGGAAACTCTGGCGCAACAGCGGATCGTTCACCGCCTCGTGCGAACGTGAACGGAAGGCGGTGCCGGGATAGACCGTAATCGGCTGGGCGTTCATTGCGCGGTTCCTTCCACGTCGTTGACGGAAACGTCAGTCGGCAGCACGCACAATACAATCAGTTCGCGCGGACCATGGGCGCCGTAGGCGACGGTCTGCTGGATGTCCGAGGTCTTGGACGGACCGGAGATCAGCAGCGAGTTGGTCGGCAGGCCGTTTTTCCAGCCTTCGACCTGCATGGCCTGGTACAGGGTGTCGTACATGCGGCTGGCGTCGAACAGCGCGATATGGACCGGTGGCACCAGACTCATGGTGCGCGGCTCGTCCGGCGTCGGCCAGGCGATCAGGCTGCCGGTACTGCAGATGCCGGCGCGCACGCTGGTGAAGCCGGCATCGACCTCGTTGAACAGTTCGGCCTTCCATTCGTCGATGGCGCGGTCGTAACCGTGCATGCGCGGCGGCTTCGGCTGTGCGGCGAGGGTGTCCATCGCCCGTTTGCCGTGCGCCGTCGCCGGTGCCAGCAGCAGGCGGCCGATCTGTTTGTCGCTGACTACGCGCACCAGTGCGGCGTCCCAGTCCGGTTCGCGGCAGAACACCACCTCGGTGCGCACGGCACGCATCATCATCGCCCATTCGGCAATCATCGCCGTCAGCGGGCGTTGCAGGCGGGCGGCGTAGAACGCCGCAATATCGGGTTCGACCGCTGCGGCTGCCGGGGCGGCGCGCAGCTTGCCGAGAATGCTGTTGCGTGCGCTCATGCCTTGCCTCCGGTGCGTTCGAGCAGGAAGGTGGCCAGGTGCTTGCCGTTGAACGGGGCATTGTCCTTGCACAGCTTGCCGTTGATGTTCATCAGACAGCCGGCGTCGGCGGTGACGAACTCGGTGGCGCCGCTCTGCTGCAGCGAGGCGGCCTTGTCCTCGACCATCGCGCCGGCGATATCCGGGTGACGGATGCTGAAGGTACCGCCGAAGCCGCAGCATTCCGACTCATGGCCATGGACCACGCGCTCGACGTTGGCGAGGCGGTCGACCAGCGCCCAGCTGTTCAGGTGGGTGCCCATCTCGCGGCGCGCACTGCAGGAGGTGTGGACCGCGACTTTTGCCGGCGCGCCCTGGTCCTGCGGATGCCAGTC
Source organism: Microvirgula curvata (assembly GCF_054781615.1). NCBI lineage: Bacteria > Pseudomonadati > Pseudomonadota > Betaproteobacteria > Neisseriales > Aquaspirillaceae > Microvirgula > Microvirgula curvata. The sequence continues at coordinate 152,317 of NZ_BAAGUB010000035.1, forward strand.
GAGCACATTGAGCAGGAAATCGGACAGCTCGACCACGCGGGCCGACAGCGTACAGGCCAGGGCCTCGTCGCGGTCGCCGGCGAACAGCGTTGGCCAGTGATGCCTGATCATGCCGCCACAGGAACCGGACGGCACCACGATCGGCCAGTCCTGCGGAAACAGCCCCAGCTGCGCCCGGGCCACTTCGCGCGCCTCGTCCGGCACCCCGGTGGTGTAGGCCGGCTGTCCGCAGCAGCTCTGGCCCTGCGGATAGTGGACCCGGATGCCTTCGCGCTCGAGCAGGGCGACGGCATCGACGCCGGCATCCGGCAGGAACAGGTCCAGCAGGCAGGTGCCGAAGAAATACACGTCCTGCGGCCGGGGACAGCTTGCCGTCATGATAGGTTCCTCTGTGGTTGGCTAATTGGTATGACCAATTATTTATTCTGGTTTGGCAATCTATTAAGATTCGCAGGGTCTTGTCAATCGGGATCTACCCCATTTGGCAGTGAATAAGTTATTGTTTATGTAAAGGTAAGACCAATTTCAATGTCCCTCGTCGGGGTGCGGATATGTCGTTACAATGCGCCACCACGCGACGGGCGTCGGACCGACTGGTCGGCTTCGCGCCGCCTGTGGCTGAAAATGCGAGAAAAAATGAGTCATCTGCCCATCAACGTGCCCCGGCTGGCCGATGCGATCGTGCGCGAGCTGGAGGCCAGCATCCTCGATGGCGTGTACAAGCCCGGTGATCGTCTGCCGCCGGAACGGCAACTCGCCGACGAGTTCGGCGTATCGCGCGCTTCGTTGCGCGAAGCCATCAAGCAACTGTCTGCGCGCGGCATGGTCGACAGCCGGCAGGGCGGCGGCACTTTTGTGACCGACCGGCTGGAGCGCAGTTTCAGCGGCCCGTGGGAAGAGCTGCTTGGCCAGCATGTCGATCTGCGCGACGACGTGCTGGAGTTCCGGCGCATGCTCGAAGGCGAAGTCGCCGCGCTGGCGGCGGTGCGGGCGACCGATGCCGACCGGACCCGGCTGGCGCAGCTGTTCGCCGAGCTGGAAGCCAGCTACGCGACCGGTGACCTGGTGCTGCAGTCGACGGCCGACGTCGCCTTCCACAGTGCGCTGGCCGATGCGGCGCACAATGTGCTGCTCGCCCACCTGACCACCAGCCTGCTCGGCATGCTGCAAAGCAATATCCACGACAACATCGCCAATCTGTTCAATATCAAGCCGGTGGCCAGCGATCTGCTGGCCCAGCACCGGGCGATCTGGCATGCGATCGACGGCCGGGACCCGGCCCGTGCCCGCGCTGCGGCAGAGACGCATCTGGACTTTGTCGCCAATACCCTGGCGGCGATGCGGGTCGAGGCGCGCCGGGTCGAGCGGGCGACGCGGCGTCTGGCCGCGCAGTGACTGCTGCAGCGTGAGTGGCGCCTGCGGGGCAGGCCGCTGCTTTACTTGTCCGTTCCCGGTGGCGGAATTCCCGGCTGTCCAGACCATCGGGGACCTCCTTTTGCCATGCCCGCCATGGGCAGACCGCATGCCATAGCTCTTTCGGTCTAGTCCCGTTTAGTTCTCTTGCCTTGGCCCGGACCACCGTCCGGCCAGTTATCGCTGGCGCCCGGCCCGCGTAGCCTTCTGTTCGTCATCAAAGTCATTGGACGGCCTGCTGTGGCGGTGTCGTTCGGCGAATGCGCACGGAGGCAAGATGAGTCACTTTCTCGACCGGCTGAAGTTCCTCAGCAAAACAAAAAGCACCTTTTCCAATGGTCACGGCGCCGTCGTCGACGAAGACCGGACCTGGGAAAACGGATATCGCAGCCGCTGGCAGCACGACAAGATCGTGCGCTCGACCCATGGCGTGAACTGCACCGGCTCCTGTTCGTGGAAGGTATACGTCAAGAACGGCCTGATTACCTGGGAAACCCAGCAGACCGACTACCCGCGTACCCGTCCCGACCTGCCGAACCATGAGCCGCGCGGCTGTCCGCGCGGTGCGTCGTATTCCTGGTATGTGTACTCGGCACAACGGGTCAAGCACCCGATGATCCGTGGTCGCCTGGCGCGACTGTGGCGCGAGGCACGCAAGACCATGGGACCGATCGAAGCCTGGGAGGCGATCAGCCAGGACCCGGCCAAGAGCAAGACCTACAAGCAGGTACGCGGCCTGGGTGGCTTCGTGCGCTCGAACTGGGAAGAAACCAACGAGATCATCGCTGCCGCCAACGCGTTTACCGTCAAGCGCTTCGGTCCTGACCGGGTGATCGGCTTCTCGCCGATTCCGGCCATGTCGATGGTGTCGTATGCGTCCGGTTCGCGTTACCTGTCGCTGATCGGCGGCGTGCCGCTGTCGTTCTACGACTGGTACTGCGACCTGCCGCCGGCCAGCCCGCAGGTCTGGGGCGAGCAGACCGACGTGGCCGAATCGGCCGACTGGTACAACAGTACCTACCTGATGGTCTGGGGTTCCAACGTTCCGATGACGCGGACGCCGGATGCGCACTTCTATACCGAAGTCCGCTACAAGGGCACCAAGACGGTCGCCGTCAGCTCCGACTTCGGCGAAATGGTCAAATTCGGCGACATCTGGCTGGCGCCGAAGCAGGGCACCGACGCCGCGCTGGCGCTGGCAATGGGCCATGTGGTGCTGAACGAATTCCACAAGACCGGCAAGAGCGAATATTTCCGCGATTACGGCAAGCAGTACACCGACTTCCCGATGCTGGTCCGCATCGAGGAAAAGGACGGCAAACTGATCCCGGGATACTTCCTGCGCGCGTCGAATCTGGACGGCAACCTGGGCGAGGACAACAACCCGGAATGGAAGACGCTGTGCTTTGACGAGCGCAGCGGCGAAATCGTCGCGCCGAACGGCTCGATCGGTTTCCGCTGGGGCGAAAGCGGCGACAAGGTCGGCCGCTGGAACCTGGAAATGAAGGACGGCGGCACGCCGCGCGATATCGATCCGCTGCTGTCGCTGGAACACGGCCGCGACGACATGGTGGCGGTGTCCTTCCCGTATTTCGGCAGCGAACACGACGAGATGCTCGACCGCAATGTGCCGGTGCGCAAGCTGCGCCTGGCCGATGGCGAAGAAGCGCTGGTCGCGACCGTCTATGACCTGATGCTGGCCAACTATGGCATCGACCGCGGCTTTGGCGGCGGCAATGTCGCGCTGAGCTATCAGGACGACGTACCGTACACCCCGGCCTGGCAGAAAAAGCATACCGGTGTCGATCCGCAACTGGTGATCCAGGTGGCGCGGGAGTTCGCCGACAACGCCGATCGCACCCATGGCAAGAGCATGGTCATCGTTGGCGCCGGTCTGAACCACTGGTACCACATGGACATGACCTACCGCGGCATCATCAACCTGCTGGTGATGTGCGGTTGCGTCGGCCAGTCCGGTGGCGGCTGGGCCCACTATGTCGGCCAGGAAAAGCTGCGCCCGCAGACCGGCTGGGCCCCGCTGGCGTTCGGCGCCGACTGGCACCGTCCGTCGCGGCAGATGAACGGCACCAGCTTCTTCTATGCCCATACCGGCCAGTGGCGGCACGAAAAACTCGGCGTGAATGAAATCCTTGCGCCGACCGCCGGTGGCGAGATGCAGTCGATGACACTGATCGACTACAACGCCAAGGCCGAACGCATGGGCTGGCTGCCGAGTGCGCCGCAGTTGTCCGCCAACCCGCTCGACGTGACTGCCGCCGCCGAGGCCGCCGGTCGCGACCCGATCGCGTATGCGGTCGACCGGCTCAAGAACGGCAGCCTGGACATGGCCTGCCATGATCCGGACGATCCGCAGAACTTCCCGCGCAACCTGTTTGTCTGGCGCTCGAACATTCTCGGTTCCAGCGGCAAGGGGCACGAGTATTTCCTGAAGTATCTGCTCGGTACGCAGAACGCGGTGCTCAGCAACGAGGCCGACTGCATCAAGCCGCACGACATCAAGGTCCGCCCGGCGCCGGAAGGCAAGCTCGACCTGCTGGTGGTGCTCGACTTCCGCATGTCGACCACCTGTCTGTACGCCGACATCGTGCTGCCGACCGCTACCTGGTACGAGAAGGACGATCTGAACACGTCCGACATGCACCCGTTCATCCATCCGCTGTCGGAAGCAGTGCAGCCGCTGTGGCAGTCGAAGAGCGACTGGGAAATCTACAAGGGCATCGCCGCCAAGTTCAGCGAACTGGCCGGTGACTATATCGGTACCCGCAAGGATCTGGTGCTGACGCCGCTGATGCACGACACGCCGCAGGAACTGGGCCAGGCCTTCGATCCGAAGGACTGGAAGCTCGGCGAGTGCGAACCGGTGCCGGGCAAGACCATGCCGGCGATGACGGTGGTCGAGCGCAACTACGGCGACATCCACCGCAAGTTCACCTCCATCGGCCCGTTGCTGGAGAAGGTCGGCAACGGCGGCAAGGGCATTGCCTGGAAGACCGGTCACGAGATCGACATCCTGCGCGGCATCAACAAGACCGTGACCGAGCCGGGTGTGTCGCAAGGCCAGCCGCGGCTGGATACGGCCATCGACGCCGCCGAGATGATTCTGTCGCTGGCGCCGGAAACCAACGGCCATGTCGCGGTCAAGGCCTGGGATGCGCTGAGCAAGATCACCGGTCGCGACCATACCCACCTGGCCATCGGTCGCGAACACGATTCGATCCGCTTCCGCGATGTGCAGGCACAGCCGCGCAAGATCATCTCGTCGCCGACCTGGTCCGGTCTGGAAAGCGAGGAGGTCAGCTACAACGCCGGCTATACCAACGTCCACGAGTACATCCCGTGGCGCACGCTGACCGGTCGCCAGCAGTTCTACCAGGATCACAAGTGGATGCGTGATTTCGGCGAGGGCTTCTGCGTCTACAAGCCGGCCATCGACCTGAAGACCACGCGTTCGGTGCTGGGCCAGCATGGCAACGGCAATCCGGAGATCGTGCTGAACTTCATCACGCCGCACCAGAAGTGGGGCATCCACAGCACCTACTCCGACAACCTGCGCATGCTGACGCTGTCGCGCGGTGGCCCGCACGTGTGGGTGTCCGAGGTCGATGCGCGCAAGGCCGGCATCGTCGACAACGACTGGATCGAGGTGTTCAACGCCAACGGCACGCTGACGGCCCGTGCGGTGGTGAGCCAGCGCGTGCCGGAAGGCATGACGCTGATGTACCACGCCCAGGAAAAGATCGTGAACGTGCCGGGGGCGGAGGTCAGCGGCAAGCGTGGCGGCATTCACAACTCGGTGACGCGCACGGTGACCAAGCCGACGCACATGATCGGTGGCTATGCCCAGCTCAGCTACGGCTTCAACTACTACGGCACGGTCGGCGCCAACCGCGACGAGTTTGTCGTGGTGCGCAAGATGAAGAATGTCGACTGGCTGGAAGGCCCGCTCAAGGAAGAGGCCTGACCGCCGCCTGATCGCGACTAGTTCTTCCGGCGGACAGGAGTCCCGGAAGGACTAGCGCGAGCGGCGAATGGTGGCGGGCGCCGCCGGACTGCACACTGTGCATACGTACCGGCGCCCCTTGACGCCCTTCCGTACAAGGAATCGCAAATGAAGATCAGAGCCCAAATCGGCATGGTGCTGAACCTGGACAAGTGCATCGGTTGCCACACCTGTTCGGTCACCTGCAAGAATGTCTGGACCAGCCGCGACGGCGTCGAATACGCCTGGTTCAACAACGTCGAAACCAAGCCCGGCATCGGTTATCCGAAAGAATGGGAAAACCAGGAAAAATGGCAGGGTGGCTGGCGCCGCCGCGACGATGGCCGCATCGAGCCGCGTCAGGGCGGCAAGCTGAAGATCCTGGCCAATATTTTCGCCAACCCGAATCTGCCCGAGATCGACGACTACTACGAGCCGTTCACCTACGACTACGAGCGGCTGCAGAACGCGCCGCTGTCGGAAACGCCGCCCACCGCACGTCCGGTGTCGGTCATTACCGGCAAGAAGATGGACAAGATCGAGTGGGGCCCGAACTGGGAAGACGACCTTGGCGGCGAGTTCGCCAAGCGCAGCAAGGACGCGCTGTTCGAAGGGGTGCAGAAGGACATGTACTCGACCTTCGAGAACACGTTCATGATGTATCTGCCGCGGCTGTGCGAACACTGTCTGAATCCGGCCTGCGTGGCCAGCTGCCCGTCCGGCTCGGTGTACAAGCGCGAGGACGACGGCATCGTGCTGGTCGACCAGGACAAGTGCCGTGGCTGGCGCATGTGCGTGTCCGGCTGCCCGTACAAGAAGATCTACTTCAACTGGAAGAGCGGCAAGGCCGAGAAGTGCACGTTCTGCTATCCGCGCATCGAAGCGGGTCAGCCGACGGTGTGCTCGGAAACCTGTGTCGGCCGCATCCGTTATCTGGGCGTGGTGCTGTACGACGCCGACAGGATCGAAGCCGCCGCCTCGGTCGAGGACGAACAGGATCTGTACGAGGCGCAACTGGGCTGCTTCCTTGACCCGAACGCCCCCGGCATTGCCGAGGAAGCGCTGAAGCAGGGCATTCCGCAGTCGTGGATCGACTCGGCCAGGCGCTCGCCGGTCTACAAGATGGCGATGGAGTGGAAGATCGCCTTCCCGCTGCATCCCGAATACCGCACGCTGCCGATGGTCTGGTACATCCCGCCGCTGTCGCCGATCCAGTCGGCGGCCGAAGCCGGCGTGATGGGCATGAACGGCATCATTCCGGACACCAAGAGCCTGCGGATTCCGGTTCGCTACCTGGCCAACCTGCTGACGGCCGGCAAGGAAGCGCCAGTGCTGAGTGCGCTCGACCGCATGCTGGCGATGCGCGCCTGGATGCGCTCGAAGACGGTGGACAAGGTTGACGACACCGCCGTGCTGAAGCAGGTCGGGCTGACGCCGGCGATGGCCGACGACATGTACCAGACCCTGGCGATCGCCAACTACGAGGACCGTTTCGTGGTGCCGTCCAGCCACAAGGAAATCGTCGAGGACAGCTTCAACGAGAAGGGCTCCTGTGGCTTCAGCTTCGGCAACGGCTGCTCGGATGGCGTGTCCGAACCCAGCCTGTTCGGCAGCCGCAAGAAGGGCTCGGTGATCCATGTCGATATGCCCAGGTCGCGCAAGAAGCGCGATGCGGCCTGAGGACGGGAGAAATCATGACTGATCACTTTCGCGTGATGTCCGCGCTGCTGAGCTACCCGAGCGCCGAGCTGGTCGACGCGCTGCCGGAACTCGATGCGGTGCTGGACGCGCAGCCGGCGGTGAAGGCGCAGCTGCGCCCGCTGTTTGCGCACCTGGCCGGGCACGACCTGATCGAGCTCGAAGAGACCTATGTTGCCACCTTCGACCGCGTGCCGGTCCACAGCCTGCACCTGTTCGAGCATATCCATGGCGAAAGCCGCGATCGCGGCCAGGCGATGGTCGACCTGATCGAAGAGTACCGCAAGCACGGGCTCGAACCGGCGGTCGACGAACTGCCCGACTACCTGCCGCAGTTCCTGGAACTGCTCGGCGTGGTCGAGCCGGCCGTAGCGGATGTGCTGCTGGGCGATGCCGTGCATGTGGTGGCCTATGTCGCCGGCAAGCTGGCCGGCAATGACAGCCCGTATGCCTGTGTACTGGATGCGCTGGCGCAGCTGTCGCCGGTCGCGCCGCTGCCGCTGGCCGAGCCGCCGATTCGCGACATGGATGAAATGCTGGAGACCTTCGGACCGGGTGCGGATGGCACCGAGCCACTGCTTAAACCCGCCGCCGACCCGTCCGGGGTCAGCCCGCTGAACTTCCACCCCCGCCGGACCGCCGCTGCGGCGACCCCGCGTCCCTGAGGAGTGAATGATGGATTACCTGCACAACTTCCTGTTCGGGATTTACCCGTACATTGCGCTGGCCGTGTTCCTGCTCGGCAGCCTGATCCGCTTCGACCGCGAGCAATACACCTGGAAGTCCGATTCCAGCCAGTTGCTGCACCGTGGCGCGCTGCGCATCGGCAGCCCGCTGTTCCACGTCGGTATCCTCGGCGTGTTCTTTGGTCACCTGGTCGGCCTGCTGACGCCGCATGCGCTGTACGCGCCGTTCATGGCGGCAGAGACCAAGCAGCTGATCGCCATGGTCGCCGGTGGCGTGATGGGCGGCGTGGCGCTGATCGGCCTGCTGATCCTGCTGGTGCGTCGCTTCGGCAATGAGCGTCTGCTGGCGGTCACGCCGATGCGCGACCGGATCCTGCTGCCGTGGCTGCTGTTCACGCTGCTGCTCGGCCTGTCGACGATTTTCGCCAGCAGTCATCACATGGACGGCAGCGTCATGCTGCTGCTGTGCGACTGGGCCCAGGCCATCGTGACTTTCGACAGCAGTGCCGCCGGTTACATTCGCGGCGTCAGCCTGGCGTACAAGCTGCACATCTTCTTCGGCATGACCTTCTTCCTGATCTTCCCGTTCACCCGCATGGTTCATGTGTGGAGCGGGTTCGGTTCGGTCGGCTACCTCGGTCGTGCCTGGCAACTGGTACGCACGCGCTGAGGAGCGCCTTGCTGCAACGGCTGCCGATGGAGAACATCCACCGGCAGCCGTTTTTTTGTTTTCCCCGCCATCCACGGCTCTTTGTCAGTTCAGTCCGGCCCCTTTTCTCCGGCACGCAGGGTCAGGACCCTGACTCCGTTGCGGGTGACGGCAACGGTATGTTCGAACTGGGCAGACAGCTGTCCGTCGCAGGTGACCACTGCCCAGCCATCGCTTTCGGTTTCCACGTCACGCCGGCCCTGGTTGATCATCGGTTCGATGGTGAACACCATGCCCTCCTGCAGCAGCAGACCGGCGTGCGGCTTTCCCCAGTGCAGTACCTCGGGCGGTTCGTGCATGTCCCGCCCGATGCCATGCCCGCAGTATTCCCTGACGACCGAATAGCCGTTCCGCCGCGCATGCCGCTCGATGGCGTGGCCGATATCGCCCAGTCTGGCACCCGGACGCACGGCCCTGATGCCTTTCCACATGGCTTCGCAGGTCACCTGCACCAGTCGCTTCGCCTGCGGTGACACTTCTCCGACAAGACAGGTCTTGCTGGAGTCGGCGATATAACCGTTTTTCTCCAGCGTGATGTCGAAATTCACGATATCCCCGCTTTGCAGGATCTCGGTCGCGGCCGGTACGCCGTGGCAGACCACATGGTTGCGGGAGGCATTCAGGGCGTAGGCGTAGCCGTACTGTCCCTTGCTGGCCGGCCGTGCGCCAAGTTCATTCACGATGAAGCTGTCGACCAGATCATTGACCTGCAGGGTGGACATGCCGGCCAGGTCCAGTTGATCCAGCCGGGCAAACACGCTGGCCAGCAAGCGGCCGGATTCCGCCAGCAGGGCAATTTCTTCCGGTCGCTTGATCATGTTGCCGCCACCTTGACCGCTTGCGCCTCGACGCCGGCGGCGCGCAGTTCGCGAGCAATGATTTCATTGAAACTCAGCGTCGGATCCATCTCGCACAGCAGGCCCACCTTGATCCAGAACGCTGCCTGCGCATTGATCGATCGGCACGATACGGCGCTTGCCTTGCGCAACTGGTCGTGCAGATTATCGTCGATATTCACAATACCCATACTGGTCACCATATATGAATCATATATGGATCATGTATCCAGTTTGGCCGCAGGGCAAGAGGGAACGTTACCGACCCGCCAATCGGGCGGTGCGTCATCCGCCGCCGTTTTCGCTACCGTCCATCCAGCACCCTGATGGGATGAAACCCGGCCTGCCTACACTGAAATCGCACCGGAGCGAATAAGGGGAGGTGTTCCGTGAATCTCAATCTGCTGTATTGCCGCAGCGATACCGTTCATGTTGCCGGTGATCTGCCGCAGGCCGGCATGCAGTTGCCCGGCTTCATGCTGGTCAACGAGCACTTCAACGATATTTCGCTGGAGAGCTTCCGCGACCGGATCAAGGTGATCATGACCGTGCTGTCGGTCGAGCTGGAGGACAGCGCGCGGCTGGTCGACGAACTGGTGGCGAGCAGTGTGCCAGCAGCGAGTGCGCCGGCACTGGTGGCACCGGTGCTGATCGTGGTCAGTGCGGATACGCCGCTGACGCTGAAGCGGGTGGCGGCACAGCGCGGCTGGCATGGCGTGGTGCTGCTGTCGACCCTGCGCGGGCGCGATTTCCATCGCGACTATGGCGTAATGGTGGTCGAACACCCGTTCGCCGGACTGACCGCGCCGGCGGTGCTGGTGGCTGACCCGTTCGATGTCGTGCAGTACTCGGCACGACTGCCGGACACCGGCGGGAGTTTTGACTGGAGCGAGGTGGCGCTGGCGCTGGAAGCCCAGCCGGAGTGGATGACGCAGATGACGCTCAGATGAAAACCATTGCTGGAAACGACGCCGCGGAAGCGGCGTCGTTCAGATTGTCCATCAGGGGTTTTCGACCTTTGGCGCCCGGCCGAGCAGGGTTTCCACGACCTGCATCGGGGCCTTGCCATGGAACAGCATCGCGCAGACTGCGGCGGTAATCGGCATGTCGACGCCGAGGCGCTCGGCCTTGGCCTGGACTTCGCGCGTGGTCGGCACGCCTTCGGCGACATGGCCCAGCTCGAGCAATACCTGCTCCAGCGGCTTGCCTTCGGCCAGTTTCAGACCGACCTGGCGATTGCGCGACAGGTCGCCGGTCGTGGTCAGCAGCAGATCGCCGAGCCCGGCCAGTCCCATCAGCGTGGCCGGCTTGCCGCCCAGTGCGGTGGCCAGCCGGGTGATTTCAGACAGACCACGGGTAATCAGTGCGGCGCGGGCATTGTGACCGAAGCCGAGTCCGTCGCTGACGCCGGCCGCGATGGCCATGACGTTCTTGACCGCACCGCCGACCTCGACGCCGATCAGGTCGTCGTTGGCGTAGACGCGGAAGCGCGGGCAGTGCAGGCGGGCGGCAGTGGCAATGGCGAAGGCGCTGTCATCGGAGGCCAGCGTGATGGCAGTCGGCTGACCCCGGGCGACTTCACGGGCAAAACTCGGGCCGGACAGTGCGCCATAGGGCACGCCGGGCGGCAGGATGCCGGCGACGACCTGATGCGGCAGCAGGCCGCTGTCGGCCTCGAAGCCCTTGCAGGCCCACAGGACCGGCGGCGGCACCGGCCGACGCTCGCAGACGGCGGTCAGCGTGGCGCGCAGGCCGGCGATCGGCGTGGCGATCAGGATCAGGTCGGCATGTTCGAGCGCTGCATCCAGGTCCGACGTCAGTGCCAGCGCATCAGGAAACGGTTCGCCAGGCAGGTAGCGCGCGTTTTCGCGCCGGGCCGCCATGTCGGCAACCTGGGCTTCATGGCGTGCCCACAGTACCGTCGGTTGCTGGCGGGAGAAGGCGATGGCGAGCGCGGTGCCCCAGGCACCGGCGCCCAGTACCGCCAGCCGGGAAGCGGTCTGTCCGGTCATTACAGTCCCCACAGCGCGGCCAGCGGCGCGTAACCGCTGACGCCATCACGATGCCTGACCTTCACCCAGCCGGATTTCGGCGGCTCCAGCAGTTGCAGTGCCACGTCCCTGGTCGCCTTGAACGACACCGACGACTTGACGTCGGGGCTGGTGCGGATCACCGCTTCCGGCGCGGTGACCACCACGGTGCGGGTCGGCGACAGGCTGGCGTACTGGACCCAGGCAATTGCGCCGCTGGCATCGCGGATGCGCGCCCATTCGTTCTGCCGGGTCAGCACTTCCACCGGATAGTAGCGGCTGACCAGGAACAGCTTGCGGCCGGCCAGGCTCGGCGAGTCGTAGAACGCCACGCCGGTGTCCTTGACCGAACGGAATTCCAGCGCCTGCACCGCGCCGGCCACCAGGGCCAGCACGGCAAACAGGGACAACCTGGTCAGGCCGGCAATACCGGTGACGCGGGTGGTCTTAGTGGGTTTCATTGCTCGCTTCGGCAGTCTGGGCGCGCTGCTGGGCGAAGAGGGCGTCGAAGTTGATCGGCGACAGCAGGACCGGCGGGAAGCCGGCGCGGTTGACGATGTCGGACACGGTTTCGCGCAGGTACGGGAACAGGATGTTCGGGCAGGCGACGCCGAGGATCGGTTCGAGGTCTTCTGCCGGGACGTTGCGGATCTGGAAGATGCCTGCCTGGCCGGCTTCGACCAGGAACATCACCTTTTCTTCCGCCTTGGCGGTCACGGTGACGGTGATCGACACTTCATAGATGCCGTCTTCGAGCTGCTGGGCCGAGGTGCCGAGCTGCATGTCGATGTCCGGCTGGGCGCGCTCAAGGAAGATGCCCGGTGCATGGGGAATCTCGAGCGACAGATCCTTGACATAGATTTTTTCGATGGAGAAAACGGGCTGCTGATCCAGCTGATCCTGCTGTTCGCTCATGATGATCTTTCGTTGAGTCGTTCGAAAACGTAAGTTGACACTGGGGCGAATGATCGCAGAAAGCCGCGCCGAGTGCCACGCGGCACAGGCTGTTGTGGCGGATATGCCAACACGCCCGGACGGGGGCCGCGTGCGTTCAGGCGCCGGCCAGCAGCAGGTCCAGCTTGCCGGCGCGCTCGAGGGCGGCCAGGTCGTCGTAGCCGCCGACGTGGGTGTCGCCGACGAAGATCTGCGGCACGGTGCGGCGGCCGGTCACGGTCACCATGCGCTGGCGCGCGTCGGCATCGAGGTCGACGCGGATCAGCGTGACATCGGCCACGCCTTTCTGCGCCAGCAATTGCTCGGCGCGATGGCAGTAGGGACAGGTGGCGGTGGCGTACAGGGTGACGGGCTGCATGGGGTCGCTTATTTGGGTTCGGGGAAAAAAACGCGTATCTCGTTGATCGTATTGTGGGTCAGCGGCCGGGACTTGCCGTTGACGGGGGCTGCCGGATAGCCGTCGAGGCGGACATCCAGGAAGCGGTCGAAACGCGCAAACTGGCCGTTCTGCCAGTCGCTGACCTGGACGCCGCCCTGCTCGCCGAAGGCGCTGACGCCGACCGGCCGGGCATTGGTTTCGACCAGCTTGCGGTACGGAGTGCCGAGCGTCACATTGCCGGGCAGACGCCAGAACGAATGGTTGCCACGCAGGATGGCCGCCTTCAGTTGCCGGCGCGCGGCGTCGTCATGCCAGAGCAGGACGACGCGCTTGGCGTCATCGTGCGGAAACAGCACGGTGGCGGGGACGGATGCCCCGTCGAGCGGGATGGTGGTTCGCTCCACGTTCCAGTTGCCATAGTCGCGCAGCAGGTCTTCTTCGCTGCACGCCGGCTTGATGAAGGCGAGTGAACGTCCGGGGCTGATGTACCAGGTCACATTCTGCGCCTGCACCAGCAAGGGCAGCAGCAACAGCAGTGACAAGCTTAACAGGCGCCGCATTGGCGTTCCTTACAGTGTGCTGAACAGGATGCCGGCCGGAGAGGGCCGGCGCCCTGTTAACGATGGCGGTTGCCGCCGGAAATGCAAGGCGGCTCCGGCCTTATCGGCCCGCGACGGGGCGGTCTTGAACCTGCTGTGCGTCCAGTGCGGCGGCGATGCGTTCAACTAGCGAATCAAGTGCGCTGTTGCGAATGCCCGACGCATTGACAATGGCGACCAGCGCATAGCGGCGGCCTCCGGCATCCAGGTAGCCGGCCAGGGCATGCACGTCATTCAGCGTGCCGGTCTTGAAGCGGGCGCGGCCGGCCAGTGCCGGCAAGCGCTGGTGCAGGGTGCCGGCGCCTCCGGGGCGCGGCAGCAGGGCGGCAAACTCCCCCCAGAACGGCGCGCGCTGGGCGGCACGCAGCAATTCGCCGAGGGCGCCGGCCGTTACCCGCTCGCGGCGCGACAGACCGGCGCCGTTCTCGAACACGAAGGCGCGGCTGTCGATGCCGTGGCGGGTCAGCGCCGCGCGGACGGCAGCTTCGGCATTGCGCACGGTATCGCCGCCATTGCCGTCGCGGGCGCCAAGGGTCAGGAACACCTGACGTGCCATCACGTTGTTGCTGTAGTGGTTCAGTCCGACCAGCACCTCGGACAGCGGCGGGGATTCGTGGCTGGCCAGCAGGCGTGCATCGGCCGGCGCGTTGCCGCGCCGCACCGGCAGTCCGGTCTGACCGCTGCGCTCCTGCCAGACGGCGTCAAAAGCGGCAGCCTGGAAGGTGTCGTGGTCGAGCAGTGGCACATAGAGCACGCTGCCGTCGCAGCCGGCCGGTACCTTGCCGTTCAGCACCAGATTGCGTTCCTGCGCGCTGGCGCTGACATGGCGGCCGACACCGCCGGTGCAGGCGCCGGGGGTCAGGGTCAGCCGGTTGCGGGTGTCGATGCCGCGCAGCGGCGGGTCGAGCACGACCTGCCAGCCGCTGTCGCCGGCGTACAGGCGGACGGCGGCGGTCTTGTACTGGGTCAGCAGCGGGTCCGGGCCGACCTGATAGGTGCGCCCTTCGTCCGGGTCCTGCTCGCTGGAGCTGCCCAGCGAGGTGAACGCCGACTTGTCCAGCAGCAGGGCGCCGTCGATACGGCGGATGCCGCGATCGCGCAGTTGTCCGGTCAGGTCGGCCAGGGCGTCGAAATCGAACGCCGGGTCGCCGTTGCCGCGCCAGTACAGATCGCCGGCCAGGCTGGTGCCATTGACCGGCGCACTGCTGTACAGACCGGTCTGCCAGTGGAAATCGGGGCCCAGTGTGTCCAGGGCGGCAAAGCTGGTGACCAGCTTCATGGTTGATGCCGGATTGACCGCGGCGTCGGCGCGATGGGTGTAGACCGGCGGCCCGCCGTCGAGTGGCGCGACCCACAGCGCCAGCGTGCCGGCATCGATCGGGCCCAGCGGGGGCAGGGGGGCGGACAGGGCCGGCACGGCAAGAAGGGACAGCAGCAGACAGGACGCGCGATGCAGCAGGGACACGGGCAACAGCCAGAAAGCGGAGAAGCGCGTATCTGAACGCAAAGCCGGGACTTTGCCAAGGGGATAGCCGTGCATGTCCGGCAATGCGACATTTATCCGGAGAAAGACTGGTGCATCTGCCCGTGTGCGACGACAATCGCGCGAATCCAATTGCTGATGAATGCCGAGGGCATCCGATGACATGGCTGCGACGCTGACCCGCTGGTACCCCGAGAACCTGGATTTCTGGCTGACGCGCGGCCGTTTCGTCGCCCGCCGCAATCTGGTCTGCTCCATTTTCGCCCTGCATCTGAACTTCAATGTCTGGATGATGTGGAGCATTGTCGTCATCAATCTGCCGGCGGTCGGTTTCCAGCTGTCCGACGACCAGCGCTTCTGGCTGGTGGCGGCGCCGCCGTTGTTCGGCGCCATGCTGCGCATCGTCTACTCGATGGTGTGGTCCTGGGTCGGCGGCGCAACCTGGCTGGCACTGTCCACGCTGATCCTGCTGTTGCCGGCGATCGGCGTCGGCTTCGTGGTGCAGGACATCTCCACCCCGTTCTGGGTACTGTTCGCCATGGCGGCACTGTGCGGCTTCGGCGGCGGTGCCTCGGCGTCGCACCTGTCGCATACCGGCTTTTTCTTTCCGGCCGCGCGCAAGGGCTACGCACTGGGGATGAATGCCGGCATCGGCAACCTCGGCGTCTCGGTCGCGCAACTGCTGATTCCGCTGGCGATCAGCGTGCCGCTGTTCGGCCATCTGGCCGGCGCACCGCAGATCTGGGGCCATGGCGAGGAAGTGCGCCAGGTGTGGCTGCAGAACGCCGGTTTCATGTGGGTGCCGCTGATCCTGCTGGGGGCCTGGGCCGCCTGGCGCTACGGCAACAATATGGCCGGCGTGCGGCTGACGCCGCGCGACCAGTTGAACGTGATCCGCATCCCGCATACCTGGTATGTGTGCCTGCTGTACATGGGCACCTATGGCACTTTCCTTGGCTTCGCCGCCGCTTTCCCGCTGCTGACCAGTCGCATGTTCCCGCTGGAGGACGTCACCGGCTACCTGTTCGTCGGCCCGATGCTGGCAGCTCTGGCGCGCCCGTTCGGCGGCTGGCTGTCCGACCGGATTGCCGGCAGCGTGGTGACCTGCGGTGCCTATGCGGTAATGGCGCTGTCGCTGGTGGCGCTGCTGCTGACGCTGCCGTCCAGCAGCGACGCGGGGCATTTCACTGCCTTTGTCTGCGTGTCGCTGGTGCTGTTCACTGCGGCCGGGCTGGGCAATGGCTCGTCTTACCAGATGGCGCCGAAAGTGTTCCTGATCGAGGCCGGCCGGCGGGCTGCGCGTGAAGGACTGGACGTGAATACCGCTTATGCGGACGGCAGCCGTGCCGGTACGGCTGCCATGAACGTGTCGTCGGTGATGGCGGCATT
Organism: Microvirgula curvata; assembly: GCF_054781615.1. NCBI lineage: Bacteria > Pseudomonadati > Pseudomonadota > Betaproteobacteria > Neisseriales > Aquaspirillaceae > Microvirgula > Microvirgula curvata. The sequence goes on from NZ_BAAGUB010000035.1 coordinate 168,493, forward strand.
CGGCGGTTTTTTCATTCCCAAGACCTTTGGCTGGTCGCTGGCGCTGACCCATGGCGTGGCGCTGGCCGTACTGATTTTTCTGGCCTTCTACCTGGTCGCGCTCGGGGTCTGCATCTGGCAGTACGCTCGGCCGCATGCAGTCGTGCGTGTCTAGCACCGATCCGGCAATGTTGATGTCATTGGGCGTGGCATTGCCTGATGACATCCACGCGCCAGCGCGGTCGTCATCCTGCAAAGCTTGACCGGGGTCAACTCCGGACTGTCACACGATTGCATCAGTGTTTGCTGATAATGAGAATGTGTCCCATCCCACCTCTTTCTGTCGGAATTGCCATGTCATCGCTTGTTGCGCTTGCCCCCGCCACCCCGGCCGCGGTCTCGGCGCTGAATCTTCCCCGGGACGCAGCGGGCCGCCTGCGCTGTTTCGGTATCGAAACCGGCGCCCATATCCAGGTCGTGCGTCGTGCGGTACTGGGCGGACCGCTGCTGGTCCGTATCGGCTGCACGGACGTGATCCTGCGCCGTGACGTGGCGCGCCAGATCGAGGTGACGCCGCTATGAAGCGCTTCGCCCTGATCGGTCTGCCGAATACCGGCAAGTCCACGCTGTTCAACCGCCTGACCGGGCTGTCGCAACGGGTCGGCAACTGGCCGGGACTGACGGTCGAGATCGCCCGCGCCAAAATCCTGCTTGGCGGCCACATGGTCGACCTGATCGACCTGCCGGGCATCAACGACCTGTCCGGCTATGCCGAGGACGAGGCGGTAGTGCGGCAGATGCTGACCGACAGCGATTTTCACGCCTTCGTCGTCATCCTCAATGCGACCCAGCTCGACCGGCAGCTGCGGCTGGCGCTGCAGCTGCGCGCGACCGGCGTGCCCTTGCTGGTGCTGCTGAACATGTCGGACGAGGCGCGCCAGCTCGGCATCACCGTCGACGAGGCCCGGCTGTCGAAGGAACTGGGCGCGCCGGTGCTGATGACCAGCGCGCGGCGCGGCGAGAACTGGCCGGCCGTGCTGGAGGCGCTGGCCCGGCTGGCCAATGGCAGCGACGAGGCCCGTCATGCGGTGCTGCCGCCGCAACTGGCCGACGAAAGCGACGCCGTCGCCTGGTCGCTGGCGCAGCGTGCGCTGGCCGACGCCACCTTCCATGTGCCGCCCCGGCTGTCCGAAAGCACGACCGAGAAGGTCGATCGCTGGCTGCTGCATCCGTGGCTGGGCCTGCCGCTGTTCTTCGTGCTGATGGCCATTCTGTTCCAGCTGACCTATCTGATCAGTACGCCGATCCAGGACGGGCTGGACGAGGGGCTGGGCGCCCTGCGCGGCGCGGTGCTCGACCCGCTGCTGTCCGGTGCGCCGTCCTGGCTGTCGGGCTTCCTGCTCGACGGGGTCTGGACCGGCATGACCACGGTGCTGACCTTTGCGCCGCTGGTGTTCGTGTTCTTCGTGCTGATGGCGATTGTCGAGGATGCCGGCTACCTGGCCCGCGCCGCCTTCCTGATGGACGCAATGATGAGCCGGCTTGGCCTGGACGGCCGCGGCTTCGTCATGCACCTGATGGGCTTCGGCTGCAATGTGCCGGCCATCATGGGGACGCGCATCATGCGCGACCGCAAGATGCGGCTGCTGTCGATGCTGACCATCCCGTTCTCGGTCTGCTCGGCACGGCTGCAGGTATTCCTGTTCTTCTCCACCACGATGTTCTCGCCGCTGGCCGCGCCGTGGGTGCTGTTCAGCCTGTACCTGGTCAGCTTTGCCGTCGCCATGCTGTCGGCCTGGCTGTTCAAGCGCGGTTTCCACAGTCACGAGCTGTTCGTGCTGGAAATTCCGCCGTACCGGCTGCCGACGCCACGTCATCTGCTGCTGCGTGCCTGGGGCGAAGTGCGGGCGTTCCTGAAGCTGGCATCGACCATGATCCTGATCGGCGTGGTGCTGGTCTGGGCGCTGACCACCTTCCATATCGGGGCGAACGGTCCGACCTTTGCCGAGGCGCTGGGGCACTTCTTCCGGCCGCTGCTGGCACCGATCGGCATCGAGGACCGGCTGGCGGTGGCGCTGATGTTCGGCTTTGTCGCCAAGGAAATCCTGCTCGGTTCGATGGCGGTCATCTATGGCGTGCAGGAGAACAACCTCGGTGACGTGGTCGTCCGCCACATCGACTGGATTTCGGCCTACAGCTTCATGCTGTTCACGCTGATCTATGTGCCGTGCGTCGCCACCGTGGCCGCGATCTACAAGGAGTCGAAGAGTTTCGGCTTCACCACGCTGTCGGTAGCGTGGTCGCTGGGCCTGGCCTGGGTGGTCAGCTTCGTGTTCTACCAGAGCGCGCGACTGCTGGTCGGCTAGCCGCGCGCAGCCCGCGACAGCATGACGCCCGGCGCATCCTGCGCCGGGCGTTGTCGTTCCGGCTCCGCCCGGAAAGCGGGGCGGCAAGATTTGCCGTTGGCACGTCCGGCACTGCGGCATTCGCTGTGCCGGATTTTTGTCGCGTTTGAAAACCCAGCAAAATCAGGGGGCTGGCTGGCCCGATACGCCGGGTTGCATCTGGCACGAAACCTGCTTTAATGTGTCCCGTTCATACTGTCATCGCAGCGGATACCCATGCTCGACAAGATCGCCAAACATTTCGAACTGCAGCAGAAGTCACTCGACCTGCGCGCCAGGCGCAACGAGGTCATTGCTTCGAACATCGCCAACGCCGATACGCCGAACTACAAGGCGGTCGACTTCGACTTCGCCTCGGCACTGAAGGCCGAGCTGGCCGGTACCCAGTCGAGCCTGGGCATGAACCGCACCGATGGCCGCCACCTGAGCGGCAAGCAGACCAGCGGCAGCGACGGCGTGGAAGTGCAGTATCGCCAGGCCGTACAGCCGTCGATTGACGGCAACACCGTGGACATGGACCAGGAGCGCTCCGCCTTCATGGACAACTCCATCCACTATCAGTCCACGCTGACTTTCCTCAACCGTCGGATCAGCGGTCTGTCCGACGCCATCAAGGGTCAATAATCATGTCGCTTAGTCGCGTCCTCGATATCGCCGGCAGCGCGCTGACGGCCCAGTCCAAGCGCCTGAACGTCGTCGCCAGCAACATGGCCAACGCCGACAGTGCGGTGTCCAGCAACGGCGAGCCGTACAAGGCCCGGCGCATCGTGTTCACCCCGATCCCGGTCGACAGCGCCGAACCGAAAATCGCCAAGGTGGCAGTGACCGCCATCGTCGAAGACCAGTCGCCGCCGCGCATGAGCTACGACCCGGGCAACCCGCTGGCCGACAAGAACGGTTACGTGACCATGCCGAACATCAACCCGGTCGAAGAAATGACCGACATGATTTCCGCATCGCGCTCGTACCAGACCAACGTTGAAATGATGAACACGACCAAGCAGCTCTTGCAAAAGACGCTGACCATCGGCCAAGCCTGATCCCGGAGCGAACCCAGATGACCACCGCCGTTACCACCAACCCGTACGACAAGTTCAATACGTCGAGCACGACGACCAAATCCGGTTCCAGCGCGATCCAGGACCAGTTCCTGAAACTGCTGATGGCCCAGCTGCAGTCGCAGGATCCGCTGAACCCGATGGACAACTCGCAGGTCACCAGCCAGATGGCCCAGCTGAGTACGGTCGAAGGGATCGAGAAGCTGAACACCACCATGACCTCGCTGTCGTCGGCCTATGCCGCCAGCCAGAGCTTCGCGGCCGCCGGCATGATCGGTCACGTCGCGCTGACCCCGGGGTCCGGCCTGCCGCTGACGGTCAAGACGGCCGAGGACGGCACCAAGAGCGGTTCGTCGGCCGGTGCCGTCGAGCTGCCGAACGGCGCCGATGCCGTCGTGGTGTCGGTCTACGACAGCAAGGGCAACCTGGTCGACAAGGTCAGCATGGGCGCGCAGGAAGCGGGCACCGCCCACTTCGTCTGGGACGGCAAGACCAGCGATGGCACGCAACTGGATTCCGGCAACTACACGTTCAGCGTCAGCGCCACCAAGGGCGGCGCGGCGACCACGGCGACGGCACTGGCCTATTCGCGCGTCGATGCGCTGACCTGGAAGGACGGCAATGTCCTGCTGGCACTGTCGACCGGCGAGAACGTCGATATCAGCAAGGTCCGCGAACTGATGTAAGCGGTCACGACCGTCCACGCGTTACGCATTTACCGAATATCAGGTTTACAAGGGATTCATCATGGCTTTCCAACACGGTCTGGCCGGCATCAACGCCGCGAACAATCAGCTCGGCGCCATCGGCAACAACATCGCCAACGCCTCCACCGTCGGCTACAAGGGCTCGCGTGCCGAGTTCGCCGACATGTTCGCCGCCAACTTCTACGGCGTGGCCGCGACCCAGAACGGCATCGGCGTGTCGACCACCGCGATCGCCCAGCAGTTCAAGCAGGGGGGGGTGACCACCACCGGCAACCAGCTCGACCTGGCCATTTCCGGCAACGGCTTCTTCGTCATGCAGAACGCCAATGGCACGGCCTACACCCGCAACGGCCAGTTCCAGATCGACCGCGAGGGCTACATCAACAACAATGGCGACTTCCTGATGGGCTGGGGCGTTGATTCGGCCGGCAGCGTGCTCAAGGGCTCGATGTCGCGCATGAAGGTCGATACCAGCTTGCTCGCGCCGCGTCCCAGCGACTGGAACAACAGCCCAGTCAAATTCGGCCTGAACCTTGATTCGCGCGCGACGGTGCCGACGGTGGCGTTCAATGCCGCTAACCCTACTCCAGACATGTACAACAGCACGACGTCGACACAGATTTACGACAGTCTTGGCAATCCGTTGACGCTGTCTACCTACTATGTTTACAAAGGGGCATCAGGTACCCCATCTGTAGCAAGCTGGGATGTACACGCTGAAATCACCGACCCAAATGGCATCAAGACAACCCTCACTCCTACTCCTAGCCCTGCGAAGTTGACGTTTGACAATTTAGGGAATATGGCTACCTCTGCACCGCCGCTTGACTTCGGCTCCTATTCAGGTTCATTGGGTGCTGCCAGTCTTGCTATCAAGCTGGACTTCACCGGCACCACCCAGTACGGTACAGAGTTTGCCGTCAACAGCACGACCCAGCAGGGGTATGCGCCGTCGGTGATGACCAACCTGCTGTTTGCCAAGGACGGTACGGTGACTGCGCGCTACTCGAACGGCCAGAGCAAGACGCTGGGCCAGGTCGCACTGGCGAACTTCGCCAACCAGCAGGGTCTGCAGCCGATCGGCGGCAACCGCTGGATCGAGTCGTACACGTCCGGCAACGCCGTGATCAACAAGCCGGGCAGCACCAACGTCGGCCTGATCCAGTCGCAGGCGCTGGAAGATTCGAACGTCGACATGACCGGCGAACTGGTCAACATGATTACCGCGCAGCGTTACTACCAGGCCAACGCGCAGACCATCAAGGTCGAAGACGCGCTGATGCAGACGCTGATTTCGCTGCGCTAACCGAAAAGCGGATCTGACGCATGGACAAGATGCTGTATATCGCCATGAATGGCGCCAAGCATGTGGAACTGCAACAGCAGGTCACGGCGAACAATCTGGCCAATGTGCATACGCCGGGCTTCAAGGCCGAACTCAGCGCGTTCCGCGCGCTGCCGGTCGTCGGCGACGGGACGCCGACACGGGCGTACAGCGTCGATTCGACCATCGGTCACGACAGCAGCGAAGGCGCGATGATGACCACCGGCAACGACCAGGACTTCGCCATCAAGGGGCGGGGCTGGTTTGCGGTGCAGGACTCGACCGGGCAGGAAGCCTATACCCGGGGCGGCGGTTTCGTCGTCGACGAGAACGGCATCATGCGCACGCCGCTGGGCCGGGTCATTCTTGGCGAAGGTGGCGGCCCGATCACCGTGCCGCAGAACACCAAGATCATGATCGGCGAGGACGGCACGGTGTCGTCGGTGCAGACCGACCAGACCCCGCGCACGGTGGATATCCTCGACCGCATCAAGCTGGTCGGCGAGACCAACGGCGAGTTCTACAAGGGGACCGACGGTCTGTTCCGCCGCAATGACGGCCAGCCGGCCCAGGCCGACGACGGCGTGCGGGTGCAGACCGGGGTCATCGAGCAGAGCAATGTCAGCATGGTCGACTCGCTGACCAAGATGATCAGCCATGCGCGTCACTTCGACATGAGCGTCAAGCTGATGCAGACTGCCGACCAGGACGCCCAGCGTGCCACGCAACTGATGTCCGTGAACAACTAAAACCGCTTAATACAGTGAGCGCGTCCGGCAACGGCGCGCTTGCCGGGGATTCCGATGCTACGCTCCCTCTATATTTCCAAGACCGGGATGGATTCGAGCCAGTTCAAGCTCGATGTGGTGACCAACAACCTGGCCAACACCAACACCACCGCGTTCAAGAAGGGCCGGGCGAACTTCAACGACCTGATGTACCAGGTCGTGCGCCAGCCGGGCTCGCAGAGTTCGCAGAACACCATGCTGCCGACCGGCCTGCTGGTCGGTACCGGTGCCACGCCGGTCGCGACCGAGCGGATCTTCACCCAGGGCAACCCGCAGCAGACGTCCAACAGCTTCGACCTCGACATCAACGGCCGCGGCTTCTTCAACGTCCAGCAGCCGGATGGCACCATCGCCTATACCCGCGACGGCACTTTCCACACCAACGATCAGGGCCAGCTGGTCACGTCGCTGGGCTTCCTGGTCGACCCGGCGATCACCGTGCCGCAGGGCGCACAGAACTTCTCGGTATCGAGCGACGGCATCGTGACGGTGAAAATGCCGGGCCAGACGGCGCCGCAGCAGATCGGCCAGTTGCAGATTTCGGACTTCATCAACCCGCAGGGTCTGGAGTCGATCGGCAACAACATGTATCTGGAAACCGCTGCCAGCGGCACGCCGACGACCGGCAACCCGACGGCAGATGGTCTGGGCACGATCATGCAGGGCTATCTCGAAGCCAGTAACGTCAACGTGACCGAAGAACTGATCAACATGATCGAGGCGCAGCGTTCGTACGAACTGAACTCGCGCGGCGTCAAGACCAGCGATGAAATGCTGCAGCGTCTGGCGCAGCTCTGATCCGGTTTTTTTGCGGCTGCCGCCTAAACCGGCGGGCCGGATGGTCGACAAAGCAGAGGAAGGGTTTTGCCACGCGACCCGTTCGCGTGGCCGAAACCGGCCGCCACGGGGCCTGTTCCCCGTCATGTTCCTCAATCCCGGCATCGCCGCCGGCCCGTGCACGGGCAGGAAGGCGAGGTTTGTCAGCGACTTGGAGTTGCGCGACAATCTCCGGGTTTGCCTTGTGAAGTGTATCCGAATGAACATTTGCCGCTCCCTGACCACCGGCGCCGTATGCGCGCTGCTTGCCGCGTGCGCGCTGCCGCCCGGCAGCATCGTCCAGCAACCGCTGACGGCGCGTCCGCAGCAGCAGCCGTTGTCGCGGCCGAGCAACGGCGCGATTTTCCAGGCTGCCGGCAACCGGCCGCTGTTCGAGGAAGGCATCCCGCGCCAGGTCGGCGACACGCTGACGGTGGTGATCGAGGAATCGACCACGACCAAGCAGCAGGAATCGTCGCAGGGCAGCAAGGGCGTCGACGCCAAGATGAACATCCCGGGCTTCAACCTGCCGTTCTCCAACGAGTACCTGAATCCGCTGAACACCTCCGGTTCGCTGAGCGCATCGAGCAAGGGCAGTGGCCAGGCGGCGGCGTCGTCGAGCTTCATGTCCACCATCACCGCGACGGTCATCGACGTGCTGCCGAACGGCAACCTGTCGATCAGTGGCGAAAAGCAGGTGCGCATCAACGGCGAACTCGAATTCATCCGCCTGTCCGGCGTGGTCAATCCGCGCGACATCAAGCCGTATTCGCGTGACCGTGGCCTGCAGCAGGGCTACTACATCTCGTCAACCCGCCTGGCCGACGCCCGCGTCGAGCAGCAGAACCAGGGCAACAACAACCTGTTCTCGCAGCCTGGCTGGCTGACCCGCTTCTTCCTGACCATTTCGCCGTTCTGATGACCCACGCCTCCCGCCTCCTCGCTTCCCTGTCGCTGGCGCTCATCGTGCTGGCGACCCCGGCCGTTCACGCCGAACGGCTGAAAGAAATCGCCAATATCGGCGGCATGCGCGTCAACCAGCTGGTTGGCTACGGCCTGGTCGTCGGTCTCGACGGTACAGGTGACAAGGCCAACTCGTCACCGTTCATGCGCCAGTCGATGTCGAACATGCTGAACCAGCTCGGCGTGATGGTGCCGCCGGACCAGAAGATCGACCCGAAGAACGCCGCCGCCGTGATGGTGACGGCGGTACTGCCGCCGTTTGCGCGCTCGGGCCAGCAGATCGACGTCGTCGTCAGCGCCATGGGCGATGCCAAGAGCCTGCGCGGCGGCACGCTGCTGCTGTCACCGCTGAAGGGCGCCGACGGGCAGATCTATGCCATGTCACAGGGCAATATCATGGTCGGTGGCGTCGGCGCCGGTGGCGGCGGTTCCAGTACCAAGATCAACCAGCTGAATGGTGGCCGCATCCCGAATGGCGCCACGGTCGAACGCGAAGTGCCGACCACCGTCGGTCAGAACGATATCGTTGCGGTTGAGCTGAAGACCGCCGATTTCAGCAATGCCAGCCGGGTGGTGAACGCCATCAACGGGGCGATGGGCTCGGTGGCCCGCGCCGTCGACGCCGGCCGTATCGACGTGCGGGCGCCGGCCGACCCGAATGCGCGCGTCGCCTTCCTCGGCAAGCTGGAAAACCTGGATGTGGCGATGTCGTCGCCGGTGGCCAGGGTGATCGTCAACGCGCGGACCGGATCGGTGGTGATGAACCAGACCGTGCGCGTCGAACCGTGCGCCGTCGCCCACGGCAACCTGACGGTTACCGTACAGTCGACGCCGGAAGTCAGCCAGCCGAATGCGCTGAGCCAGGGGCAGACCACCACGACCAACCAGACCAGTACCAGCATCCAGAGCGATGGCGGTCGTCTGGTCAGCGTGCCGCGCGGCACCAACCTGAACGAGATCGTGCGCGCGCTGAATGCGGTCGGCGCCACGCCGCAGGATCTGCTGTCCATCCTGCAGGCGATGAAGGCATCCGGCGCACTGCGTGCCGAACTGGAGGTGATCTGATGGCGTCGACGCCGATCAGCCAGGCCGATATCGGCCTGGCCTACGATACCCAGCGGCTGGGCAACCTGAAGGTCCTGGCCAAGGATGACCCGAAGGTCGCCGCGCGCAAGGCGGCGTCCGAATTCGAGGCGCTGTTCCTGCAGACCCTGCTGAAGACCATGCGCGAGACCCGCTTCGACGGCGAGGAGGACAGCAATGCGCTGGACACCTACCGCGGCATGGCCGACCAGCAACTGGCACAGACAATGGCCAAGGGCAGTGGCATGGGGCTTGGCGAGGCGCTGTACCAGCAGATCCTGAAGGCGTCCGGCCAGGCTGCCGATGCCGATGCGCCGGTCACGCGCAATGCCGAGCCGGTCAAGTTCAATTCGGTGATTTCGCCGCGACTGCAGGCCGCGCTGAGCCGCGCCCAGGGCGAGGAAAAGCGCTACGAACCGATGCGTGCGCTCGACGCGCTGGAAGCCCCGCTGGCCGCTCCGGTCGGCCGCGAGGACTTTGTCCAGCAGATTGCACCGCATGCGCGCCAGGCTGCCGCAAATCTCGGCGTCACGCCGAACCTGGTGGTCGCCCATGCCGCGCTGGAGTCCGGCTGGGGCAAGCGCAATATCCGCAATGCCGACGGCAGCAACAGCCACAACCTGTTCGGCATCAAGGCCGGTGGCAGCTGGCAGGGCAAGACCACCGACATCGTCACTACCGAATACGAAAACGGCTCGCCGAAGAAGAAGGTCGAACGCTTCCGTGCCTACGACAACTACGGCGAAGCGTTTGCCGACTACGCGAAACTGTTGCAGAACAATCCGCGCTACGCCGGCGCACTGAATACCGGCGCCGATGCGGTGAGTTTTGCCCGCGGCCTGGCGCGCGGCGGCTATGCCACCGACCCGGCCTACGCCGAGAAGCTGGCCCGCGTCGCGACCGGCACCCGTTCCTGATCCGCAATCCGGGTCAAGAGTGCGTTTGCGCGGTCGATAGAACAGTCATACGAGAAAGACCGAGTCCATTATGAGCCTCTTCAACATTGGTCTGTCCGGCCTGAATTCGGCTGCAGCCGGCATGAGCGTCACCGGGCAGAACATCAACGGCATGAACGTCGCTGGTTACACCCGCAAGGACATCATCCAGCAGACCCTGTACCCGCAATCGGCTGGCTATGGCTATCCGGGCAACGGCGTGCAGGTGACCGATGTGCGCCGGGTGTACGACGGCTTTCTCAACAAGCAGGTGCAGACGGCGACCTCGGCGAGCAACTATTACAGCAGCAAGCTCAGCTACCTGAACCAGCTCGATTCCACGCTGGCGAACTCGTCGACCGGCGTGTCCAGCCAGCTGCAGACCTTTTTCAGCGCGATCCAGACCCTGGCGACCGACCCGAACTCGGTGCCGTCGCGGCAGGCGATGCTCGACCAGGCGTCGTCGATGGTCAACAGCTTCAAGGCCGCCAATGACCGGATCGAGGAATTGCGCAATGGCGTGAATACCGAGGTCAAGTCGTCGGTTACCCAGATCAATGCGCTGGCCAAGCAGATTGCGTCGCTGAACCAGCAGATCAGCCAGCTGTGGCAGGGCGATACCCAGCAGCCGCTGGACCTGATCGACCAGCGCGACCAGGCGATCACCGAACTGAACAAGTACGTGAAAGCCTCGTCGGTGCCGAGTGACAGCGGCAAGGTCAACGTGTTCATCGGCAGCGGCCAGAGCATGGTGCTCGGCGGGACCCCGTTCGAGCTGCAGGTGATGCCGGGCTCGGGCAAGGATCTGCAGATCGGCTACAAGGATGGTTCGCCCCTGCCGTCCGACCTGCTGACCGGCGGCTCGCTCGGCGGCGCGCTCAGCGTGCGCAAGACGCTGGTGCAGTCGCAGGAAGAGCTCGGCGCCACGGCGCTCGGCATGGCGATCAACTTCAACAATCAGCAGAAGGCCGGTCTGGACAAGAATGGTGCCCAGGGTACCGACATGTTCACGCTGAACTTCAATTTCCCGCCGTGGAGTGCGGCGACGCCGGCTGCCAACGCGGCGCTGCTCGACAGCTACAGCAAGACGTTCGCCAATGGCGGCATGGATGATGCGACCCGCTCGGCCTTCGAGAGCGACGCGATCAACGCGCTGTCGCTGGCCATTACCCAGCCGGACAAGATTGCTGCCGCATCGCCGCTGAAGGCCACCGGCACGACCGGCGCCGCCACGGTCAGCGCCACCTCGATCAGCCGCGCCACCGCCCAGGACAACACCCTGGCCGACGACCTGATGGCCGGCGTCGCCTCGCTGACCATCAACTACACGGCGACCGGTCTGAGCATCTCCGCGCCGGCGGGCTACAGCGGCTATACCGTTGTCGCCCGCCCGGGCGTGACCGGCGGCTACAAGATCATGAGCAACGGCACCCCGCCCGAGGAGACCGGCGTCAACCTCACCATGAACGGCACACTGGCCGGTGGCGGGACGTTCCAGCTCGGCAAGAACACCAGCTTTACCGAGAAAGCCGACAACAGCAACCTGCTGGAGTTCACCAACCTGCAGACCGCCAACCTGGTGCAGGGCACGAATGGCAGCGCTACCGGCACCATGACCCTTCAGGGCGCGCTGGGCCAGACGGTGACCTCGGTCGGCAGCATCACCAATGAAACCAAGGTCATGAACGATGCGCAAACCAACTCGCTGAAGCAGGTGACGCTGGCGCGGGAAAGCGTATCCGGCGTGAACCTGGATGAAGAAACCATCAATCTGCTCAAGTACCAGCAGGCCTATCAGGCATCCGGCAAGGTGATCCAGACCGCCGGGACGCTGTTCGACACCATCCTGAATGCGGTCGGCGGCTAATAGCGGGAGCTAATGAATCATGCGTATCAGTACGGCAACCAACTATATTCTCGGTGGCAGCAACGTCAGCTACCAGCAGGCGCTGCAGAGCCAGATGCAGACCCAACTGTCGACCATGAAGCGGGTCAACACGCCGTCCGATGATCCGGTCGCGGCCTCACGCATTCTCGACATCCGTCAGGCTGACGGGCGCAACGAGCAGTTCATCAAGAACACCAATGCCGCCGATTCGGCGCTGAGTTTCAGCGACGAAGCGATGCAGTCGACTACCGAACTGATTTCGCAGATCAAGACGCTGGCGATCCAGGCCGGCAGCGGCCAGAACAGCGCGGCCAACCTGAAGCAGATCGACGCCCAGCTGCAGGGCATGTTCGGCCAGCTGATCGGCGCGTCCAACCAGGTCGACGGCAATGGTCAGTACCTGTTCTCCGGCACCAACTCGACCACGCCGCCGTATGTGTCGCAGCAAGTGTCCAATACCAGCGGCAGCATGACCTGGGACAGCTGGAACGTCACCTATAACGGCAATGACGGCCAGAAGACCATTCCGATCTCCTCCACGCGGCAGGTGCCGGTGACCGATACCGGTCCGAGCGTGTTCGGCTCGGTAGGCGGCGGCAGCCTGTTTGATGCGGTCAATACCCTGCACAAGGCCCTGCAGCTCGGCACCGACACCCCGGGCTACAACTTCACGGCCGACCTGCAGAGCGCCATTGGCGGCCTGGACAGCGCGATGACCCGGGTGACCACGGCCAATGCCGCTGTCGGTTCGCGGATGAATGAAACCGAGGCGACCCGCAATGGCAACGGCGACCTGTCGCTTGCTTATGCCGCGACGCTGAGCAAGCTCGAAGACCTCGACCTGCCGAAGGCGGTCAGCGACATGGCCATGGCTCAGCTGGCCCTGCAGGGCTCGATGGCGGCGTTCACCAAGACCCAGGGCCTGTCGCTGCTGAATTACCTGTAATCCCGCCCGGGATTGCCATCAGAAAAACCGGCCGCCATGGCCGGTTTTTTCATGCCTGTCTCAGGCGCTGGCCGTCGGTCGTGTGCCTGCCAGTGCACCACCGACGATCAGCAGCCCGCCAGCCAGTGCCCAGCTGTCCAGCGTGCCGCCACCGGCCAGCACCAGGATGACCGTGGACAGCAGCGGCGTCAGGAAGGCCATCAGGCCCATCTCGCGGGCGTCGCCGGTTTTCATCGCCTTGTCCCACAGGAAGAAGGCGCCGCCCATCGGCCCGGCGCCGAGCAGCAGGATCCAGGGCAGATCGCCAGCCTGCAGCGGCGTGGCCGGTTCGAGCAGAAAGTGGCAGCTCAGCGACAGCAGGCCGGACACCAGGCAGAACCCGCCGACCGCCGCGGTCGGGAACGGCGGCACCCGGCGCGTCAGCAGCGAATAGCTGGCCCACAGCAGCGCGGCAAAAGCGGCGGCGCCATATCCACCCAGATAACTGCTATCGAATCCGGCATGCCCTTTGCTGACGACCAGCATGGCACCGACAAAGCCGGTGGCGGCCGCCAGCAGATGGCGGCGGGTCAGCCGGGTGCCAGGCAGCAGCAGCGGCGCCAGCAGCACGATCAGCAGCGGCCACAGGTAGTTCAGCAGATTGGCTTCGACCGGCGGTGCATTGCGGAAGGCAACGAACAGGAAAAAGTGGTAGCCGAACAGGCCGGCGACGCCGATGGCGAAGGTCGAGGCCGGCACCCGCCACTGACGGAGGGTCGGCAGCGTGATCAGGCCGGCGAAGGTCAGCGTGGCACCGACCAGCAGGAACGGCGGCAGATGAGCGAGCTTGACGCCCAGGGCGGCAAGAGATGCCCAGATCAGGATCGCGGCGGCGGCATACAGTCGGGCGGATCGGTTCTGCATGGGATTGGACAGTGGATATGACGGCCGCCCAGCGTAGCGGCAATGGGCTGTCATCCGCAATAGCGACACAAACATACAGTCTCTAGTTGCGCATGTCTTATTCAAACGTCAATACTGCTGTCCACCGCACAGGACGCGGCCGTTTTCGCTGCCCGGCCGTGCCCGTGCCATAAAACCCATAACAAATCAGGGAGAAACGCCGATGTATCCACTCAACCGTTTACGCATCGGTGGCAAGTTGATCGTCGTGCAGATGTTGCTGCTGGCGGTGCTGATCGGTGCGGCGGTCGCCGTCCTGTCGGTGCAGATGGACCGCCTGCTGCTGCGCCGCTCCGGCGAAGTGCAGACCCAGCTGGTCAGCGACGCACTGAACATGATCGATGCCTATCACCGGGCGCTGAAGCTGTCGGCCCAGCAATTCGACCGCGCGTTCCAGAGCGAGCTGTCCGGCGTGTTTGCGCTGAGTGGCCAGGCGGTGGCACTGCCCGCTGGCGGTCAGGCGCCGGGTCTGACCCTGGGCGGCCATCTGCTGAACAACCAGAGCGAGCAGGTTGACCGCTTTCTGCTGCGCACCGGCAATGTGTCGACCATTTATGTGCGCGACGGTGACGATTTCGTATCGGTGTCGACCTCGTTGCTGAAGGACGATGGCGGCCGTGCGCTCGGTGAAAAAATGCCGCATGGCGATCCGGCCTGGCGTCGTCTGCTCGACGGCTCGCCGTATGTCGGCCAGGACGCGTTCTACGGCAAGCCGTACATCACCAGCTACAACCCGCTGCGCGACGGCAGCGGCAAGGTCATCGGTGCGACCCAGGTCGGCATCGACGTCAATCTCGGCATGTCCGAACTGCTGGCCCGCATCCGCAAGGTCAGGATAGGCGACAGCGGCATGCTGGCCATTATTGACGCCGGCGAAGACAGGCAGCGCGGCCACTTCCTGCAGCATCCGACGCGGATGGGCGAATCCGCGCTCGGCGACAAGGATGTCGACGGCCAGCCGGTCTACGCCCCGCTGCTGGGCAAGGACGGTGAAACCCGTGTCACGCTGGCCGAGGGGGGCGAGCATCTGGTGCGCTACGCCAGCTATCCGGACTGGCACTGGACGCTGGTCAGCATGGAGCGGGTCGATGAGCTGGCCGCCGACAACCGGGCCATGCTCGGCTGGGTGGCCGGCGGTGCGCTGGTCATGCTGCTGCTGGTCGGTCTGTCGGTTGCACTGTCGGCACGTTTCCTGGTCACCCGCCCGGTACGCCAGCTGGTCGATGCCGTGGCAAAAATGGGGGCCGAGCGCAATCTGGGCCAGCGGCTGCCGGAGTCGCGACGCGACGAGATCGGTGACATTGCCCGGGCTCTGAACGGCCTGCTCGGGTCGTTCCGCCAGGCTGTGGTGGCGACGCATCAGGGCACCGGGGAAATGAGCACGGCCGTGCACGGCATGGCCGACAATGCCGAGCAGCTGGCTCGGGGGGCCGGGGAGCAGAACGACGCCGCACAGGCGATGTCCGCCGCCGTCAGCCAGCTGAATGCCGACAACGACACCATCTGCGGCGAGACCAGCCGAGCGATGGGGGCGTCGCGTGCGGCGGCTGATGCGGCCGTATCCGGTCAGACGGCGATCGACACTGCCGTGGCCGAGGTCGGCCGCATCGCCGAGGCACTGGGCAATGCCACCACCACCATCGAAGGGCTGGAGGCGCGTGGACAGGAGATCCGCTCCATCGTCGAAGTGATTCGCGACATTGCCGACCAGACCAATCTGCTGGCGCTGAATGCGGCGATCGAGGCAGCGCGCGCCGGTGAGCAGGGACGCGGCTTTGCCGTGGTTGCCGACGAGGTACGCAAGCTGGCCGAACGATCGGGTCAGGCGACGGTGGAAATCGGACGCATGATTGCCGCGATCCAGCAGTCGGCCGAAGAGGCCGCCGGTGTGATGCGCCAGTCGGTGCGTCAGGTCGAGAGCGGGGTGCAGACCACGCACGGGGTGGGCGAGACCATGAACGCCATCCGTGCCCAGGTGGTGGGCGTGGCGGAGATCATCGACCATATCAACGCCTGCCTGGACCAGCAGTCACAGACCACGCGCAATATCGGTACCCGTATCGACAGTGTGGTGCGCATGGCGGGCGAGAACGATGCCGCTGCGGCCTACACCGCGAGCACCGCGCGGCAACTGGAACGGCTGGCCGCCGACCTGCGCTCGGAAGTCGAACAGTTTCGCGTCTAGCATGAAGGCAGGCCGGGCCGGGTGCATGGCGGGCCCGGTTTGCCTGTTTGTGCGGCAGATCGCTGCCCGTGGCCTTGAAATGCCCGAAAACCCTACCCATGTATCGGTCATCCGTTGTTGAAAGGGGCAGTCATGCGTTTTGACAAACTCACAACCAAATTCCAGCAGGCGATCGCCGACGCGCAAAGTCTGGCGCTCGCCAATGACAATCCGGCCATCGAGCCGGTCCACCTGTTCGCCGCCATGCTCGACGATGCCGACAGCGGCGCGGTCAGCCTGCTGGCGCGTGCCGGCGTCAACGTCGGCGCGCTGAAGCCGGCGCTGAAGGACGCGATGGCGCGCCTGCCGAAGGTCAGCGGCAACGATGGCGAAGTCACGGTCGGCCGCGATCTGGGCAACCTGCTGAACCTGACCGACAAGGCCGCCATGCAGCGCGGCGACCAGTTCATCGCCAGCGAGCTGTTCCTGCTGGCCCTGGCGGACGACAAGGGCGAGGCCGGCCGGCTGCTGAAGCAGTTCGGCGGCCAGAAAGCGGCGCTGGTCGCCGCCGTCGACGCAGTGCGCGGTGGCGAGAATGTCGGCAGCCAGGATGCCGAAGGCAAGCGCGAGGCGCTGGCCAAGTACACGATGGACCTGACCGAACGCGCGCGCGAAGGCAAGCTCGACCCGGTGATCGGTCGCGACGATGAAATCCGCCGTGCCATCCAGGTGCTGCAGCGGCGTACCAAGAACAACCCGGTACTGATCGGCGAGCCGGGCGTCGGCAAGACCGCCATCGTCGAGGGGCTGGCCCAGCGCATCGTCAATGGCGAAGTGCCGGAGTCGCTGAAGAACAAGCGCCTGCTGGTGCTCGACCTGGCCTCGCTGCTGGCCGGCGCCAAGTACCGCGGCGAGTTCGAGGAGCGGCTGAAGAGCGTGCTGGAGGAACTGTCGAAGGATGAAGGCAATACGCTGATCTTTATCGACGAGATCCACACCCTGGTCGGCGCCGGCAAGGCGGAAGGGGCGATGGATGCCGGCAACATGCTGAAGCCGGCGCTGGCGCGCGGCGAACTGCACTGCCTCGGCGCCACCACGCTGGACGAATATCGCAAGTACATCGAGAAAGATGCCGCGCTGGAGCGCCGCTTCCAGAAGGTCATGGTCAACGAGCCGTCGGTGGAGGACACCATCGCCATCCTGCGCGGTCTGCAGGAAAAGTATGAAATCCACCATGGCGTCGACATTACCGACCCGGCCATCGTCGCGGCGGCCGAGCTGTCGCACCGCTATATCACCGACCGCTTCCTGCCGGACAAGGCCATCGACCTGATCGACGAGGCGGCGAGCCGGATCAAGATGGAAATCGACTCCAAGCCGGAATCGATGGACAAGCTCGACCGGCGGCTGATCCAGCTGAAGATCGAACGCGAGGCGGTCAAGAAGGAAACCGACGAGGCCTCGAAGAAGCGCCTGCAGCTGATCGAGGAAGAAATCGACAGGCTGAGCAAGGAATATTCCGACCTCGAGGAAATCTGGAAGGCGGAAAAGGCCCAGGTGGTCGGCACCCAGTCGATCAAGGACGAACTGGACAAGCTGCGCAACCAGATCGAGGATGCCAAGCGCCGTGGCGATTTTGGCCAGGCCAGCGAGCTGCAGTACGGCAAGCTGCCGGAGCTGGAGTCGCGGCTGAAAGCGGCGGAAAAGGGCGAGGGCAGCCTGCAGCGGCCAAACCAGTTGCTGCGGACCCAGGTTGGCGCGGAGGAAATCGCCGAGGTGGTCAGCCGGGCGACCGGCATCCCGGTCAGCAAGATGCTGGAAGGGGAGCGCGACAAACTGCTGCGGATGGAAGACGTGCTGCATACCCGCGTGGTCGGCCAGCATGAGGCGGTGCGGGCGGTGTCCGACGCGATCCGCCGTTCGCGCTCGGGTCTGTCCGATCCGGACCGGCCGTATGGCTCGTTCCTGTTCCTCGGCCCGACCGGTGTCGGCAAGACCGAACTGTGCAAGGCGCTGGCCTCGTTCCTGTTCGACAGCGAGGATCACCTGATCCGCATCGACATGTCCGAGTACATGGAGAAGCATTCGGTCGCCCGCCTGATCGGTGCGCCACCGGGATATGTCGGTTACGAAGAGGGGGGCTACCTGACCGAACAGGTCCGCCGCAAGCCGTACAGCGTGATCCTGCTCGACGAAATCGAGAAGGCGCACCCGGACGTGTTCAACATCCTGCTGCAGGTGCTGGATGATGGCCGGCTGACCGATGGCCAGGGCCGGACTGTCGACTTCAAGAACACCGTGATCGTGATGACGTCGAACGTTGGCAGCCAGCAGATCCAGGCGATGGAGCAGGACGACTACGAGCTGATCAAGCTGGCGGTGATGGCCGAGGTGAAGACCTATTTCCGCCCCGAGTTCATCAACCGCATCGACGAGGTCGTCGTGTTCCACGGGCTGGATTCCAGCCAGATCAAGTCGATCGCCGGCATCCAGCTGAAGCTGCTGGAACGCCGTCTGGCGAAGCTGGACCTGAACCTGCAGGTGACCGACGCCGCACTGGCCTTGATCGCCGAAGCCGGCTTCGACCCGGTATACGGGGCGCGACCGCTGAAGCGGGCCATCCAGAGCGAGATCGAAAACCCGCTGGCAAAAGCGATCCTGGCCGGCAAGTACCTGCCGGAAGCGGTGATCGTGGTCGACGCGAAGGACGGCAAGCTGCACTTCGACTGAAGTGGCGCGGATGCCACGGATTTTGTCCGTGGCATCCGCCGCTCTTGCGCCGGATTTGTCACCGCGGGAAGAAGCCGTCTAGACTCATCGTGCGGTCGGGTTGTCCGCGACGGTTTCATTCCACAAGGAGAGAATCATGCGTGTATTTGTCAGCCTGGTGCCCGATGAAGGCTGGGACCTGTAAGGGGGCGCCTGGCGGATGTCTTCCTCCCGGGCGACGGATGTCGCACTTTACCTTGGCGAAACCCTCGGCTTCTGGCTCCATACAGGAGCCGTTTTCCTGTCCGCCGTGGCCACGGCCGGCCTGTGCCTGTACGCCGCGCGTCAATTGCGGCTGCTGAGAATCCAGTCCGACCGCAACGAGGTCCAGGCGCGGCGCCGGGCCACGGTCGATGTGGTGATCAACGAAAACCGTGATGCGGAGCTGAAAGCGGCGCGTGCCGTTTTTGCCGGCATGCATGAGGATCAGGTGAATTTCACCCCGTTTGCCTGCCGGGACCTGGTCGACCATGCGGAGCAGAACCGGACGATCCTGGCGGTGCTGAACCAGTATGAATTCATTGCCGCCGGCATCCGGGAGGGCGCCTTCGATGAAGGGGTGTACAAGCGGATGAAGCGCTCGCTGCTGATTCGCGACTGGGACGCCCTGGCCCCGTATGTGGTCGAGCTTCGCCGCCAGAGCCGTCGCAACCGGCTGTTTGCCGAAATGGAGTGGCTGGCGAACCGCTGGCGGGATGAGCCGGTCACCGATCCGCCGCATGGCGGCGCCTGCTGCCAGTCCGTCTGAGGGCGCCGCCTTTTCCTGTACAAAGGCGGCGCAGTCTTCAGCCTACCCGGCGCATGCACACATCGACGATCAGCCCCGGCAGTTGCAGTGCCCGCCGCGAAGCGGTGTTGATCACCAGCGGAGCGGACAGGTTTGCCTTCAGCGGCGCCAGTGCCGGATGCGTTGCCTGCTGCACGTCCTTGTAGACCATGACCAGCACCACGGCATCCTCGGCCCGTTCGAGCTGCAGCGCGTCGCGCTCGTTTTCCAGATCCAGTTCGTAGCGGATGCCGAAGCAGGCCGGATCGGTCAGGCTGAACGTGACCGCCGGATTGTCGAGTGACTGCATCCAGTACACATGGCGCGACGTGTCGTCGGTCCCTTCGTCATGGAACAGCTTGAAGCGCGTGCAGTCCTCCAGCCCGGCCAGCGGGGCGGCCAGGGTGAGGACGGAATGCTCGTCGATGTCGACCTGGCCGAGAAGTTGGGAATGGAACAGCATGGCAAGCTCCTGAGTCGTCGTGGATGAAGGTAAATCAGCGTGCAAGCAGATCGGCGATGCGGGCTGCCGGAATGGTGAATTGTGGCATGCCATAAGCGTACGCGGCGACTTCATACTGCCCGAACGCCAGTACCAGATCGCCGGCGGGCGAGAACCAGAATGGTTGCTGCGCATTCAGGTCCCGCGGCATTTCGAACGGCTGCCAGTCGGCCGGCATCTCTGGCGCCTTCTTGCGTTCATCGGCGTTGCGGGCCCGGATCTGAAGCGCCAGTTCGCCCATCACGCGCGGCTTCCACTGCACACCGGGTTTGAACAGGCCGGGCAGGCTGACCGGTGCGCCGGTGCTGCTGTCGAAGTGACGGGTGGCCAGATTGCCGTTGCCGTGCGCACCGCCGGTATAGCTCCACGACACCAGACTGACGCTGACCAGTCCGCGCGGATTGGGCCTGGCGGTGTAGTCATACAGGAATTCGTCCGGCGTGCCCCGGCCGTTGCGGCCGGCAGGCTCGGCGCGATAGTCATGGCGGACGGCAGCGATATCGGCGCGCAGCGGCAGTTCAAGCGCCTGGTTGATGCGCTGTCGTGTGCTGTCGCTCAGGCCGATGACGCGCGGAATCCGCGCATCGAGTTTCAGGGCGCGGGTGCGGAGGGTGACGGAATCGGTAACCAGCCGCCATGCCGGCCTGGCGGGGGACACCCTGTTTGCTGGCGGGGCAGCGGGAGTGGCGGCATGGAGAACGGACGGTGCAAGCAGGCACAGCAGTGTCGCAGCGGCAACGCCGGGCAGAGACCCGGCGGGACGGTTTGCCCGGCAGCGTGGCGCACGGGAAAACGGTATCGGCATGATTTCAGGGTCAGTGTGCAGCAAAACGGCATTGTCCCATGCAATCGTGAACGCCGACAGGCTGCGCGCCAGGCGGTCTCGGCTACAATCGTGGTCCTGCTCACCCTGAGACCGCGCGCGAGCGGGCCGGCCTGATCCGGCATCCGCCTCGCGGCTGATCCCCGCCTGATGAAAACACTGATGTTGCGCCTGTCCCGCCTGCCCAGACTGTTGCTGGTGCTGGCCTTTCTCGTCGGCACGCTGCTGTTCGGCTTCAGCGGCGCGGCCCTGCAGACCCCCGAGTGGGGCGCCTGGCGCGTGTTCGCGCTGCCGGCCATGGCCGCGGGCTTTCTGCTGCAGGCCGTGTCGCTGGTGGCACTGCTCGGCCGGCGCGGCTAAACCCCTGTTTGCGTACGGGTTTTTGCCGGGCTGCGCTTGACGCCTGCGCGCCTGGCGCGG
Organism: Microvirgula curvata; assembly: GCF_054781615.1. Lineage (NCBI taxonomy): Bacteria > Pseudomonadati > Pseudomonadota > Betaproteobacteria > Neisseriales > Aquaspirillaceae > Microvirgula > Microvirgula curvata. The sequence continues at coordinate 189,771 of NZ_BAAGUB010000035.1, forward strand.
ATACTCCGCGCGATCGAGCCGGCCCGCAAGCCTTGCGGGCCTTGTCTTTTCTGCCGTTTTCGCCGTTTCCCGCCATGACCACCAACGCTCCCGAACTGTTGCTGCCCGCCGGCAACCTCGCCAAGATGCGCGCTGCCTACGATTTCGGCGCCGATGCCGTGTACGCCGGCCAGCCGCGCTACTCGCTGCGCGCGCGCAACAACGAATTCAAGCTGGACGAACTCAGGCAGGGGATCGATGAAGCGCATGCACGCGGCAAGCTGTTCTTTGTCGCCAGCAATATCCTGCCGCACAACGCCAAGCTCAAAACCTATATGGCCGACATGGAGCCGGTCATTGCCATGAAGCCGGACGCCCTGATCATGGCCGATCCGGGCCTGATCATGATGGTGCGCGAGAAATGGCCGGAGGTGCCGATCCATCTGTCGGTGCAGGCCAATACCACCAATCTGATGGGCGTGAAGTTCTGGCAGAAAATGGGTCTGACCCGGGTCATCCTGTCGCGTGAGCTGAGTCTCGACGAAATCGCCGAGATCCGCCAGGCCTGCCCGGACATGGAACTGGAAGTCTTCGTTCACGGTGCACTGTGCATCGCCTACTCGGGACGCTGCCTGCTGTCCGGCTATTTCAATCATCGCGACCCGAACCAGGGCACCTGTACCAATGCCTGTCGCTGGGACTACAAGATGCACGATACCCGCGACGACGACGCCGGCGACGTGCAGCGCATCCAGTTCGATTTCGGCCAGGCCATGGACGAGGCAAACCGGAACTTCGCCGCCTGCGGCGGGGCCGAGCGCCACCCGCTGGCCGATCGCACCTATCTGATCGAAGAGGGCAGCCGTCCCGGCGAACTGATGCCGATCATTGAGGACGAGCACGGCACCTACATCATGAATTCCAAGGATCTGCGCGCCATCGAGCAGGTCGAGAAACTGGTGAAGATCGGCGTCGATTCACTGAAAATCGAAGGCCGCACCAAATCGGTCTATTACGTGTCGCGCACGGCCCAGGCCTATCGCAAGGCCATCGACGATGCGGCGGCCGGCCGGCCGTTCGACCTGTCGCTGCTGGCCGACCTCGATGGCCTGGCCAATCGCGGCTATACCCCGGGCTTCCTCGAACGCCACCAGACCCAGGATTACCAGAACTACCTGACCGGCCATTCGCAGGCGAAGAAAAGCCAGTACGTGGGCGAAGTGCTGGAGATCGCGGCCGACGGCCGTGCGCTGGTCGACGTAAAGAACCGCTTCGCCGTCGGCGACCGGATCGAGATCGTTCATCGGGCCGGCAACCGCACGCTGACCATCACCGCGCTGCACAAGGACGATGGCAGCCCGCTCGACGTGGCCGCCGGCAACGGCATCCGCGTCTGGATGGATCTCGGCGGCCCGGCTGATGGCGCGCTGATCGTCCGCCTGTTCGACTGAATGGTGGCCGGCGTCCGGCCGCGGTAAGCTGGGTGCCGGTTTTTCCGGAGTGCCCGCCATGACCCCCGTCCTGTCCATCCGCCGCTACGATGCGGAAGTGCGCGTGCACGACCATGATCACACCCAGCTGGTGTTTGGCCTCCGTGGTGGCCTGCGGCTGGAACTCGACGGGCACGGCGGCTGCGTCGGCGAGCGCCAGGCGGCGGTCATCCCGCCCGCCTGCCGCCACGCCTATGCCGGCGACGGACTGTGTCTGGTGGCCGATCTGCCGGCCGACGCCATCTGGCTCGGTGCCGCGCTCGGGCCGGAAGCCGATGCCGGCCAGCGCCTGCTCGACCAGCCGCGCGTGCTGTCACTGCCGGCCGGGCTCGACGGTCTGGTGCGCTGGCTGTCGACCCAGCCACTGCACGACAGCACTCTCGGCAGCCATGCCGCCGCCCTGCTGCTGTCCGGCCTGAGCCGGCCGGCCGAGGCGCCGGGTGCGCTGCCGCTGGCGGCCATTGACGCCCATATCGACCGTTGTGCGGCGCGACCGCTGCAGGTTGCCGATCTGGCCCGTCTGGCCGGGCTGTCGGTGTCGCGCCTGCATCAGCGCTTTCTGACCGAAACCGGACTGACGCCGATGGACTATGTGCGCCGCCACCGGCTGGCGCTGGCCATCGACCTGCTGCAGCAGACGACACTGGCGGTCGGAGAGGTCGCCGCCCGGGTCGGCTACGCGTCGCAAAGCGCGTTTACCGCCGCACTGGTACGCGCGCATGGCCTGACGCCGCGCGATATCCGCCGACGCGAGTCTGCCGGCAAACGACAATAGTGGCGCGACAGACCGACCGGCCGTACCCGCACTAGACTGGCCGTTTCCCGTTCCGGAAGCCTTGCCATGACGCCCCGCCTTGCTTTGTCGATGCTGCATGTCGCCGCGCTGCTGTTCGGTCTGACCGGCATCTTCGGCAAACTGGTGGCCGCTCCGGCCGTGGTCATTGTCTGCGGCCGCGCGCTGTTTGCGCTGCTGGCACTGGCACCCGCTTCGGTCTGGGCCGGCCAGCGGCCGTGGCAGAACGTGTCGCGGCGCAGCCTGGCCTGGCTGGCGCTCGGCGGCGTGTTGCTGGCCGGACACTGGCTGACCTTTTTCCATGCAGTACAGACCGGGGGCGTGGCACTGGCCACACTCGGTTTCGCCAGTTTTCCGGCGCTGGTCGTGCTGCTGGAAGGATTGCTGTTCCGTGAGCGCATCCGTCGTGACGAGATGGCCGTGGTCGCCGTGGTGACCTTCGGCCTGATCCTGGTCACGCCGTCGTTCGAGGCCGGCAGCGGGCTGGCGGGGCTGGCCTGGGGCGTGCTGTCCGGCTTGCTGTTTGCGCTGCTGTCACTCAGCAACCGGGTGATCGCGGCACGTGTCGCGCCGCTGGTGGTGGCGTGGTGGCAGAACTGCGCCGTGCTGCTGTGCGTGCTGCCGTTTGCCGCGACCGGCCTGCCGGCGCTGGGCGCGGCCGACTGGCTGTGGCTGGCGCTGCTCGGCGTGCTGTGCACCGGGCTGGCCCACGGTCTGTTCGTCACCAGCCTGGCGGTGCTGAATGCGCGCACGGCCGCTGCCATCTTTGCGCTGGAACCGGTTTACGGCATCGCCATTGCCTGGTGGCTGTTCGGCGAAACACCGACTGTACGCATGCTGATCGGCGGCGGGCTGATCGTGGCCGCCATCGTGCTGTCGGCGCAGCGGCAGGCAAAGCGGCGCGAGTCCGCGGCCATCGCCGCCACACTGCAATGATGGCGTATTCGCTACCGCCAGACTGCTCATGAAGGTGGGCAGCAACGGTCTCAGTCGTTTTTCGCGGGGGGATTGACGGACAGTCTGACGGCATATTCATCGCCGCGGATCCGGCCCTATTGAAAACGGGGTCTTCCGTTCCCATCTGCCTGTGCATTGGCAACCCTACTCCGATGCAAGAGCGACCTATGAGCGAGAAGCAAACTCTGGGCTTCCAGGCCGAAGTCAAACAGCTGCTGCAGCTGATGATCCATTCCCTGTACTCGAACAAGGAAATCTTCCTGCGCGAGCTGGTCTCCAACGCGTCCGACGCTGCCGACAAGCTGCGTTTCGAAGCCATCGCCAACCCGGCACTGTATGAAGACGACGCCGAGTTGAAGATCCGCATTACCTTCGATGCCGACGCCCGCACCCTGACCATTGCCGACAACGGCATCGGCATGAGCCGCGACGAGGTGATCGAACATATCGGCACCATCGCCAAATCGGGCACCCGTGCCTTCTTCGACAGCCTGACCGGCGACGCCCGCAAGGACGCCAACCTGATCGGCCAGTTCGGCGTCGGTTTCTACTCGGCCTTTATCGTCGCCGACCGGGTCACGCTGACCACCCGTCGTGCCGGTCTGCCGGCCGATGCCGGTGTGCGCTGGGAATCCGCCGGCGAAGGCGAGTACAGCATCGAGGCGGTCGACAAGGCCGGCCGCGGTACCGAGATCGTGCTGCACCTGCGCGAAGACGAGGGTGAGCTGCTGAACGACTGGCGCCTGCGCAGCATCCTGCGCAAGTACTCCGACCATATCGCCATCCCGATCGAGATGCTGAGCACGCCGGAAGCTGCTGACGGTGACGAACCGGCGCCCGCTGCCGTGTTCGAGCCGGTCAACCAGGCGTCCGCGCTGTGGGCACGGCCGAAGAGCGAGATCAGCGACGAGCAGTACCGCGAGTTCTACAAGCACGTCGCCCATGATTTCGAAGACCCGCTGGCCTGGACTCATGCCCGCGTCGAAGGCCGCCAGGAATACACCGAACTGCTGTACATCCCGTCGCGGGCACCGTTCGACCTGTGGGACCGCGAACGCAAGCACGGCGTCAAGCTGTACGTCCGTCGCGTGTTCATCATGGACGACGCCGACAAGCTGATGCCGCTGTACCTGCGCTTCGTCAAGGGCGTGATCGACTCGGCCGACCTGTCGCTGAACGTGTCGCGCGAAATCCTGCAGGGCTCGAAGGATATCGACGCCATCCGCGCCGGTTGCGTGAAGAAGGTGCTGGGCGTGCTGGAAGACCTGGCCAGCAATGAGGCGGACAAGTACGCGACCTTCTGGCAGGCCTTCGGCAATGTGCTGAAGGAAGGCATTGGCGAGGACTTCGCCAACAAGGACCGCATCGCCAGGCTGCTGCGTTTCGCGTCGACCAGCAATGACAGCAATGTGCAGAACGTGAGCCTGGCCGACTACGTCGCGCGGATGAAGGACGGGCAGGACAAGATCTACTACATCACCGCCGACAGCTTTGCCGCCGCGAAGAACAGCCCGCACCTGGAAGTGTTCCGCAAGAAGGGCGTGGAAGTGCTGCTGCTGTCCGACCGCGTCGACGAATGGGTAACCGGCCATCTGACCGAGTTCGACGGCAAGGCACTGGTATCGGTCGCCAAGGGCGAACTCGACCTGGGCCAGCTCGAGGACGAGGCCGAGAAGGAAGCGCAGAAACAGGTCGAGGAAACCCTGCAGCCGCTGATCGAGCGTGTGGGCAAGGCGCTGACCGAACAGGTGCGTGAAGTCCGCGTGACCCACCGTCTGACCGAATCGCCGGCGTGCCTGGTCGCCAGCGAGCACGGCATGAGCACCCATCTGGAACGGCTGCTGAAGTCGGCCGGACAGGAAATCGAGCACCAGAAGCCGGTGCTGGAACTGAACCCGGCCCACCCGCTGGTGAAGAAGCTGGACGCGGAGCAGAGCGACACCCGCTTCGGCGAGCTGGCCCGCGTGCTGTTCGACCAGGCCTTGCTGGCCGAAGGCGGCCAGCTCGATGACCCGGCCAGCTTCGTGCGCCGCGTCAACAGCCTGATGCTGGAAATGGCCGCGTAGCATCGGTCAGGATCAGGTCCTTGCCAAGGCCGGTGGAGTCTCCGCCGGCCTTTTCCTTTCGGGAACCGCCTCGCCGCGACGGGAGAGTTGCGGGACAATGGGCGTTCGTTCCCCAATCCACTGACCCGGAAAGCCAGCCATGTCCTTTCGCCTTCTGTCCCTGCCGTTTGCCTCGATGCTGTTGCTGACCGCCTGCTCGGGCGTGGCACCGGCGCAGGTGGAACCGGCCCCGGTCGCTCCGCCCCCGGTGGCATCACGCTGGATCAACCAGAGTGCGCTGGACACGCTGCGTCAGACCGGCTCGCCACGCCAGGCGCTGGCGTCGCAGCCGGCAGCCGAGCTGCTGCTGCAGCCGGATGGCCGCGCCGAGCGCGGAGATGGCGAGCGCTGGACGCCGGTCCGCTGGCAGCGCGATGGCGAGCGGCTGCTGATCGACCAGCAGGCGTGGCCGCTGGCCGGGGGGCAACTGATGTCGCCGGGCGGGGCACGCTTCGTTCCGGCTGGCGATGTGGCGGCCGGGACGGACGGTGCCTTTCGCGCCGCAGCCAATGCGGCGATGTTTCCAGGGCGCTGGGAAGTGCTGACCGCGCGCGGTCGTGGCACCGGACAGATCGTCACCTTCCATCCGGATGGCTCGCTGCAGGGCACCAACAAGTTCCGCCACTACCGTTTGTGCCTGGCCGGCGACTGTCTGGCGCAAACCCGCGGCGACAGCCTGCGACTGGACGATGGCGGCACGCCGACGACCCTGCTGCTGAGCCGTGACAGGGGGCAGTACGTGTTCCGCCAGGTGCGGGCGGGGGCCAGTGCCGGTGCGCTGCTGCTGCCCGGCGTGGTGTACATGCGCCTGCGTGCGGTGCATTGACGGCGGAGTCTGGCAATGATGGATGTTTCCGCACATGTCTGATTACGGTCTGCACCTGCTGCAACCGGCCCGGCATCTGGTGTCGCGCTGGTTTGCGCTGATCTGGCTTGGAGTGATCGTCGTCGTCAGCCTGTACCCGTTTTCCGGCTGGGAGTGGAGCGGCGAGCCGCTGCTCGATTTCCTCACCTACCCGCTGCCTTACTACCAGCGCGACTTCGACAATGTCGTCAATGTGCTGGCCTACCTGCCATACGGCTTTGCCCTGGCGCGAATGTCACGCCGGCGCTGGCTGGGGTTCCTGTTTGCCTGCATCGCCGCCAGTGCGACCAGCTTTGCGGTGGAGCTGACGCAGAACTTCCTGCCCAACCGCGTCTCGTCCAACCTCGACCTGATCTGCAATGCTGCCGGTGGCGCCATCGGTGCCACCATTGCCACCCTGCCGCTGTGCCGGCGCATTGGTGCCTGGCTGCTGGCACGGCGCTATCGCTGGTTCGTGCCCGACTCGACGGCGGACTATGCGCTGATGCTGCTGGCAGTCTGGTTCCTGACCCAGATCAATCCGGCGGTACCGCTGTTCGGCGTCGTGGTGATGCCACGCGGCCTGCCGCAGCCTTTCCTGTCGCCGCTGACCGATCCGGCACTGTTCCTGATGCTGCTGGAGGCGGGCGGGGCGATGCTGCACCTGACCGCCATCCTGCTGTTCATCACCGCCTTCCTGTCGCGCCGCCGTTACCAGCTGCGCGCGGTGCTGCTGTTTCTTTTTGCGGCCTGGCTGGTCAAGATGCTGGCTGCCGGCATGCTGCTGAAGCCGATGGCATTCTTCGCCTGGATGAACCACAACGTGGCGCTGGGGCTGGTGTCGGGCCTGCTGGCCGCCTGGCTGTGCACCCGGCTGCCGCGCGGCGGACAATTGCTGCTGGCCCTGCTGGCGCTGGCCGGCAGCGTCTGGCTGACCGAGCTGTGGCCGCTGGCCGAGGCCGGCGACAGTGGCGAGGAACTGGCGCTGTTCCGCTGGAACGAGGGCCACCTGCGCAATCTCAATGCGCTGGCCGACTTTGCCTCGCGCTGGTGGCCATGGGCCACCATGGTCTGCCTGATGCTGGCGCTGTGGCGCACTCTGTGGTCACACTTCCGCCATCCGCGAGCAGAGCAGACCGGCTAGCCCGGCCGGTGTGGGCTGAGGGCTGCCGTCCTGCCCCGCCACCGCGGGTGAATCCCGCTATGCCCGTCCGTTCTTCGTTGCGGGGGGCATGGGCAGTCCGAGCAACTGGGCGATATGAGCGATGCGATGGTCGACATAGCCCGGTGTCGCTACCTGGCCGGGTGCGATCCATACCGTGCGCATGCCGAGCCGCTTGGCCGTGCGCAGGTTGACCCGTGCATCCTCGACCATGATGCAGCGTGATGCGGGAGCGCGCAGATGGGCCAGCACGGCACGGTAGCCGCGCACATCGGGCTTGGGCAGAAAATCGGCCGACTCGATGGCGAACTGGGCACTGAAATGCCGGTCGATGCCGAGTCGTTCGAGAATACCGGCGCAGTACCACGACGGGCCGTTGGACAGCAGCACCTTGCGGCCGGGCAGGCGGGCAAAGGTGCGCTGCAGCTGCGGGTCGAACCGGACCAGTGGCAGCAACTCGTCAATCGGGTGGGTGGCCTGCAGGAAGTGCAGCGGGTCGACGGCATGGTGGCGGACCAGCCCGGTCAGCGTCGCGCCGTAGCGGCGCCAGTAGGCGGCGCGCAGCCGCTGCGCCTCGTCCTCGGCGATATCCAGGTGACGCATGATATAGGCGGTCATCATGCGGTTGATATGCGGGAACACCCCGGGTGATGCGTGATGCAGGGTGTTGTCGAGGTCGAAGATCCAGATCGGGGGCATACGGCAGACAAAGGCCGCCGACGGGGACGACGGCGGCCGCAATGGGCGGGGCGACATGATAGGAGCGGAGCGGGGCGCGCTGCAATGTGCAACGCGCTGGCGCTACTGACAGCCGAGCTGGCTGCACCCCATCACATACTTGCTCAGCGAGTCGATCGCGATCTGCTGGTCGGCAATGGTGGCATGCACCACGTCGCCGATCGAGATCATGCCGATTACCTGTTCGTTTTCCACCACCGGCAGATGGCGGATGCGTTCCGCTGTCATCAGCGCCATGCACTGCTCGGCCGTGCGGTCGGGGCTGATCACGTGGACCCGCGCGGTCATGATCTCGGACACCAGCGTATTGCTCGACGTCCGGCCCTGCAGCACGATGCGGCGGGCGTAGTCGCGTTCGGAGAAAATGCCGACCAGCCGCCCGTTGTCCATGACCGCCACGGCGCCGATATCGCGCTGGGCGAGCAGTTGCAGGGCTTCGAACACACTGGCATCCGGGGCAATCGAGATCAGGGCGGCGGTGTGTTTCTCTTTCAGCATTTGGCGGGCGGTGGCGCTCATGGTGGTCTCCTGTCGGACAGTAGGGGTGTTTCCACTATAGTGCGCCCGCGCCCGCCGGCCCGGATCAAGCGGCGCGGATCATGGTGCCGATGCCGGCTGCGGTGAGAATTTCCAGCAACAGCGCATGTTTGACCCGGCCGTCGATGATGTGCACCGAGTTCACGCCGTTGCGGGCCGCGTCCAGTGCCGAGCTGATTTTCGGCAGCATGCCGCCGTGCAGCGTGCCGTCGGCGAACAGCAGGTCGACCTGTGCCGGGGTCAGGCTGGTCAGCAGCTTGCCGTCCTTGTCGAGTACGCCCGGAGTGTTGGTCATCAGCACCAGCTTTTCCGCGTGCAGCGTTTCGGCCAGTTTGCCGGCGACCAGATCGGCATTGATGTTGTATGCCGCGCCATCCGGGCCGACGCCGATCGGGGCGATGACCGGAATGAAGTCCTTCTCGTACAGCAGGGCGACCACGGCCGGGTCGATCGAGTCGACCTCGCCGACCTGACCGATATCCACGGCCGGGTTGCCGTCGGCGGCGACATACAGCTTGCGGGCGCGGATAAAGCCTCCGTCCTTGCCGGTCAGTCCGATGGCATGGCCGCCGGCCTGATTGATCAGATTGACGATTTCCTTGTTGACCAGACCGCCGAGCACCATTTCGACCACGTCCATGGTCTCGCTGTCGGTCACGCGCATGCCGGCGACGAATTCGCCGTGCTTGCCGAGGCGGGTCAGCAGGTCATTGATCTGCGGGCCGCCGCCATGGACGACGACCGGGTTCAGGCCGACCAGCTTCAGCATCACCACATCACGGGCAAAGCCTTCCTTCAGCGCCGGGTCGGTCATGGCATTGCCGCCGTACTTGATGACCAGCGTCTTGCCGCTGAACTGGCGGATATACGGCAGGGCCTCGGCCAGAATGGCGGCCTGCTCCTGGGCATCGAATGGCATGGCGAATCCTTGCTGTCGCAAAAATGCAAATTCTAGCCGTATCCCGGCAACTCGTGTCTGCCCGAGGAGCGCAGATTGCTGCATCAATTAATGAACCAGTATTTATTTTTTATGCACAACAGGGAAAAATGCCGGTAGTCTCCCGCGTCATCGTGATTCATGACGGACGTTTCCGACCATGCAAAACCAGAATGGCACACGCTGGCACCGGCGCAAGGACGCGCGGCCGGACGAGATCCTGGCCGCTGCACAGATCCTGTTTATCGAACATGGCTACAAGGCGACCAAGCTTGAGGACATCGCCCGCGCCGCCGGCGTGACCAAGGGCACGCCCTATCTGTATTTCGAGAACAAGGCCGAAATCCTGAAAGCGGTAGTCCGCAACGGCCTGCTGGCCAATATCACCCGGCTGGAGGCGGCGGCCGAGAACGGCGCCGGTCCGGTCGCCGCGCAGATGCGCCTGCTGATGCAGCGCTGGAATGAGGACGTGCAGGCCAGCCAGAGCAGCGGGCTGGTCAAGCTGATGGTGGCCGAAGCGTGCAACTTTCCCGACCTGGCGCGCTTCTATTACGACGAAGTCATCCTGCGTGCCCGGGCGCTGTTGCGCACACTGCTGACGCGCGGCATGGCCAGCGGCGAGTTCCGCGCCGATCTCGACCTCGATGAAACGGTCCAGATCGTGCTGGCCCCGCTGGTGATGGCCCTGCTGTGGGAACACTCGTTCGCCCGTTTCGAAGCCGAACCGATCGATATGGTGCGCCATATCGACCATATCCACGACCTGCTGACCCGCGGCCTCTGCACCCGCGGCTGAGACACCATGCCCAAGCGAACCCTGCTCATTCCCGTCCTGCTGGCCAGCCTGATACTGGCGGCCTGCAAGGACCGACCTGCCGTTGAAGAAGAAATCCGCCCGGTCCGCACCACTGTCGTCGGCGAGGATGCCGTTGCTGCCACCCAGCGCTTTGCTGCCGACATCCGGGCCCGGCATGAATCGCCGCAAGGCTTCCGCGTGGCCGGCAAGGTGACCGAACGGCTGGTGGACCCCGGCGCCATGGTTCGCACCGGTCAGCCGCTGTTGCGGCTCGATCCGGCCGACCTTGGCCTGGAACTGACCGCCAGACAGGCGCAACTGGCGGCGGCGGAAAGCGACTACCGCCAGCAGGAAACCGATCTGGCCCGCTATCAGGGCCTGCTGGCCCAGCACTTCATCAGCCAGGCCGAATTCGACCGCCGCGCCAGCGGGGTGGTGGTTGCCCGTGAAAAGGTCAAACAGGCGCGTGCCGACCTGGCCGTCAGCCAGAACCGCCGCGCCTATGCGACGCTGACCGCCGAACGCGATGGCGTGGTCAGTCGCATCGACGCCGAACCCGGCCAGGTGGTGCAGGCCGGCCAGACCGTCGTGACCCTGGCCGTGCCGGGTGAGCGCGAAGCCGTGGTCAATGTGCCGGAGGCACGGCTGGCCGCATTCCGCACCGCAAGCGCTTACAGCGTGCAGTTGTGGAATGACGGGCGCCGCTATCCGGCGACCCTGCGCGAACTGGCGCCGGTGGCCGATCCGGTCTCGCGGACCTATCAGGCGCGGCTGTCGATTCCCGCCGCCGACGACGCGGTCAAGCTTGGCATGAGCGCGACCGTGTTCGTGACCGGGCGCGACCAGCCGGCGCAGATGCGCCTGCCGCTGACTGCCGTGCTCGACGAGCAGGGCCGGCATGCGGTGTGGGTGCTGGACGGCAAGACGCTGCGGGTGAAAAAACGGGCCGTAACGCTGGCCGGCATCGACAGCCAGACCGTGACCGTGGCCAGCGGGGTGCGGGCCGGCGAAACCGTGGTGACGGCCGGTGTTCACCTGCTGCGCGACGGCATGCGCGTCAGGCGGCTCGATCCGTCGCCGCGCCCCGGCAAGCCGGCACTGGCCCAGGTCGGCACTGACAAGGCGACGGCCAGCGGTGGCCAGCCATGATGCGCGGTCCGAATCTGTCCGAATGGGCGCTGAGCAATGCGCCGCTGACGCGCTACCTGATCGTGGTGCTGCTGATGGCCGGCGTCTGGGCCTATGCCCATCTCGGCCAGAAGGAAGACCCCGAGTTCACCTTCAAGGCCATGCTGGTGCAGGTGGTGTGGCCGGGGGCGACGGCCAGCGAGGTCGAGCAGCAAGTGACCGACCGTGTCGAGCAGAAGCTGATGGAAATGCCCGAGCTGGACTTCGTGCGCAGCTACTCCAAGCCGGGCGAGGCACAGCTGATCGTCAGCCTGCGCGAGGACGTGCGCGGCCGTGCCGTCACTGATGCCTGGTATCAGGTACGCAAGAAGATCGGGGACCTGAAAGCGCAGGGCGGCCTGCCGTCCGGCGTGCGCGGGCCGTTCTTCAATGACGAATTCGGCGATACCTTCGGCAATCTGTATGCGTTCACCTCGGACGGCTTCAGCCCCGAGGCGCTGCGCCGCTACGTCGAGTACGCCCGGCTGGCCGCCACCCGGCTGCCGGATGTGGCCAAGGTGCAGATCGTCGGCGACCAGGCAGAGAAGATCTATGTCGATATCGACACTGCCCGGCTGGCCAACCTCGGCATCGACCTGTCGACGGTGTGGGAAGCGCTGGCGAAGCAGAACAGCGTCGAGCCGGCCGGCACTTACGAAACGGCCAGCGACCGCATTTTCGTCCGCGTCAGCGGTCCGTACGACTCGGTGGCCGCCGTGGCCGGCACGCCGATTGCCGCCGGCGGGCGATCGTTCACCGTCGGCGACATCGCCCGGGTCGGACGCGCCTATGTCGACCCGGCCACCTTCAAGATGCGCTTCAACGGCAAGGAGGCGCTCGGCCTGGCCATCTCGATGAAGCAGGGCGGCGACGTGCTCAAGCTCGGCCAGGCACTGGATGCCTTCGTGCTCGACCTCAAGCGCACCATGCCGCACGGCATCGAGATCCATGCCGTGTCCGACCAGCCTAAAGTCGTGCATGAGGCGGTCGGCGAATTCATGCGTTCCCTGCTTGAAGCGGTGGCCATCGTGCTGGCGGTCAGTTTTGTCAGCCTCGGCCTGCGTACCGGCGTCGTGGTCGCGCTGTCGATCCCGCTGGTGCTGGCCATCACCTTCCTGGCGATGCTGGCGTTCGGCATCGACCTGCAGCGCATCTCGCTCGGCTCGCTGATCATCGCGCTGGGCCTGCTGGTCGACGATGCGATCATCGCCGTGGAAATGATGTCGCTGAAGCTGGAGCAGGGCTGGAACCGTTTCCGTGCCGCGACCTTTGCCTACACCAGCACGGCCTTCCCGATGCTGACCGGCACGCTGATCACGGCGGCGACCTTCCTGCCGGTCGGCCTCGCCCGCTCGAATGCCGGTGAATACACGTTCAGCCTGTTTGCCGTGGTGGGGCTGGCATTGGTGATTTCGTGGTTTGTCGCCGTGCTGTTCACGCCGTACCTCGGTTTCCTGCTGCTGAAGGAACACAAGAATGGCGAGGACGCGCCGCACGTCGATGTGTACCGCAAGCCGTTCTACCTGCGCTTCCGGCGCACGCTGGAATGGTGCCTGGAATACCGCAAGACCGTCATTGCGCTGACGCTGGCGGCCTTCGTGCTGTCGCTGGTCGCGTTCAGGCTGTTCGTGCCGCAGCAGTTTTTCCCGGCCTCGAACCGGGTCGAACTGCTGGTTGACCTGTGGCTACCGCAGGGGGCCAGCTATGCGGCGACCGAGCGCGAAGTGAAGGCGGTCGAGGCGCGCCTGGCCAATGACGAGCACGTGCTGTCGGTCACCAGCTATGTCGGCAATGGCTCGCCGCGCTTCTACCTGCCGCTGGACCAGCAGCAGCCGAACCTGAACTATGCGCAGCTGATGGTGATGACCCGCGATCTCGCTGCGCGTGAAGCGGTGAAGAAGAAGCTTGAACGCGCGTTCGAGACCGACTTTCCGCTGGTGCGCGGCCGGGTGGTCCGGCTGGAGAACGGCCCGCCGGTCGGCTATCCGGTGCAGTTCCGGGTGATGGGTGACGATCCGGTCGAGCTGCGTCGCATTGCGGCCCAGGTCGAACAGAAGGTGCGGGCGCACACCGATACCCGGCACGTCAACAATGACTGGGGCGAGCAGGTCAAGGCGATGCGGCTGACGGTGGATCAGGACCGGGCGCGGGCGCTCGGCATCGACTCGCAGGCGCTGGCGCGACAGCTGGCGATGCAGATTTCCGGTGCCGCCGTCACCGACTTCCGCGACAACGACCGCAGCATCGACGTGATGGTGCGGCTGTCCGCCGACGAGCGACATGATGTGGCCGCACTCGGCGGCCTGACCGTGCAGACTGCCAGCGGGCGTTTCGTGCCGGTATCGCAGGTTGCGCACATCAGTTATGCACCCGAGGAGAGTATCGTCTGGCGGCGCAACCGGCAGCCGACCATCTCGGTGCGGGCCGACGTGCGCGACGGCGTCCAGGCGTCCGATGTGTCGCTGGCGCTGTGGCCGGCCATGCAGGCATTCGGGAAAACGCTGCCACCCGGCTATCATATCGAGCTTGGCGGTTCGCTCGAGTCGAGCATGAAGTCGCAGCAGGCCATCGGCACCATCGCGCCGGTGATGCTGCTGATCGTGGTGACACTGCTGATGGTGCAGCTGAAGAGCTTCTCGCGCACGGTCATGGTGCTGCTGACCGCGCCGCTGGGCATGATCGGGGTGTCGCTGACGCTGATCCTGTTCGGTGCGCCGTTCGGCTTCGTCGCCATGCTCGGCGTGATTGCGCTGGCCGGGATGATCATGCGCAACAGCGTGATCCTGGTCGACCAGATCGAGCATGACCTTGCCGAGGGCATTGCGCCGTGGGAGGCCGTGATCGGCAGTACGGTCCGCCGCTTCCGGCCGATCATGCTGACGGCCGCGGCGGCGATCCTGGCCATGGTGCCGCTGACGCGCAGCACGTTCTGGGGGCCGATGGCGGTCGCCATCATGGGCGGGCTGCTGGTGGCGACCGTACTGACGCTGCTGTTCCTGCCGGCGCTGTATGCGGCCTGGTACCGGGTGCCGCGGCCGGCACCGGCCGCTGACTGAGACAAGGGATTCGTGTGCAAATGCAACACAGAAGGATACTGGAGTGAAAACGAGTTTTTCCCCGCGCTGGCTGGCGCTGATGATCGCCGTGACGACGACCGGCGCCGGTGCCGCCGACCTGATGGATGCCTGGCGGGCCGCGCGTGACTACGATTCCGGCATTGCCTCGTCCCGTGCCCGGCGTGAAGCGGGCGTCGAGGCGCGCGTGCAGGGCCGGGCGCCGCTGCTGCCACAGATCAATGGCAGCTACAGCGCGACCCGCAACTACCCGAAGACCCCGAACGGCCTGCCCGATTACACCACCCGTGTCGGCGGCATCCAGCTGACGCAGACGGTATTCGACTGGGCCAGGTTCGCCGGCTACTCGATCGGTGAACAGCAGGCGCTGATCGCTGACGACCAGCTGAAAGCCGCCGACCAGGACCTGATCGTCCGCGTTGCCCGCGCCTATTTCGACGTACTGCTGGCGGAAGACACGCTGACCTATACCCGGGGCGCGAAGGACGCCTTTGCCCAGTCACTGGCCGAGGCGAAAAAGCGTTTTGAAGTCGGCAGCGCGACCATCGTCGACACCAATGAAGCGCAGGCCAACTTCGACAATGCGGTGGCGGTGGAAATCCAGGCGGTGAACGACCTCGCCATCAAGCGCAACGCCTTCCTGCTGCTGACCAACCTGCCCGGTGACTCGCTGAAACCGCTGGCGCCGAAGCTGCCGCTGGAAACGCCGTCGCCGGCCAATGTCGACGCGTGGATCAGTCGCGTCGATGGCGGCAACCTCGACGTGGCGGTGCGGCGCAAGCAGGTGCTGATCGCCGACAAGAGCATCGACGTCAGCCGGGCCGGTCACTTGCCGACCCTGAACCTCAATGCCGGGTGGCAGAAAAACGACAGCAACCTGTCGCCGCTGTTCGGCGGCAACAAGACCGAGGGCAACAGCGTCGGTCTGACCCTGACCATCCCGCTGTTTGCCGGTGGTGGCGTGCAGTCGCAGGTGCGGGAGAAAGCCGCGCTGCGCGACGCCGCACGCGAGGATCTGGAGACCAGCCGCCGCACCGCCGAGCAGCAGGTCCGGACTGCCTATCTGGGCGTGACCGCCGGCGCCTCGCAGGTGGTGGCGCGGCAGAACGTGGTCAAGTCGGTGGAAACCCAGCTGGCCTCGACCCGCCTTGGTCGCGATGTTGGCGTGCGGACCAGCCTCGACGTGCTGAATGCCGAGCAGAGCGTGTTCCAGGCCCGGCGCGACCTGGCGCAGGCAAAGTACGCGTACCTGCTGTCGCGACTGCAACTGGCGCAGTCGGTCGGCCAGCTGGAGACGCAGGATCTGGCCGAGATCAATCGTTTTCTTGCCAACTAGCTGCGACGGATGCTGACGCCGCTCACAACACGCCATCCAGCCGTGCATCAAGGCAGTACGCCGCGTTGAAACGCAGCCATTCGCTGCCGGTCTGGCCGGGGCGGAACAGCCGTCCCGGCGCCAGCAGCACCCCGGCCCGACCGGCGTGCTCGGCCCGGGCGACCGGATCGTGGCCCGGCCGGCGTGCCCAGATGAACATGCCGCCCGATTCACTGCCGAAGCACTCATAGCCGGCGGCTTCCAGCCTGGCGCGTGCGCGCGGCTGCGCCTCGGCCAGCCTGGCGCGCAGGCGCTCGATCTGACGGCGGGCGCTGCCATCCTCCAGCAGACTCAGCACCATGCGCTCACCGTATTCGCTGGAGGTCAGGCCGGTGATCATCTTCACGTGCGCCAGCTCGTCGGCCCGGGCGCGGTCGGTGGCCACGAAGCCGACCCGCAGCGCCGGGGACAGCGTCTTCGAGAAACTGCCGATATACATCACCCGCCCGAGCCCGCCCTGGGCCGCCAGCGCTGTCTGCCGGCCGGAAACGAAATCGGCCGACACATTGTCCTCGACCACGGTGAAGTCGAATTCGCCAGCCAGTCGCAGCACGCCGAATGCCGTGGCCGGCGTGTATGAGCAGCCGGTCGGATTCTGCAGCCACGGATTGGTGAAGAACGCACGCGGACGATGCAGGGCGGCAAGGCGGGCCAGTTCGGCCAGATCCGGTCCCTGTGGCGTCCACGGCGCGCCGATCACGTTCAGTCCGCGCAGTTGCAGGCAGGAAATCAGGTTGCAGTAGCCGGGGTCGTCGACCAGCACGGTATCGCCGGGCCGCGCCAGCACGGCGGCGGCGAGGTCGATCGCCTGGCTGGCGCCGTGGGTCAGTACGATATCGCGCGGGCTGGCGGTGATCTCCGCATCGCCCAGCCGGTCGGCGATATGCTCGCGCAGCGGCAGCCAGCCCTGCGGCTGGCCATAGCGCGTGGTCGGCATGCCGTCGCGTGCCAGTGCCCGCAGGGCGCGGGCCAGCGGCACTGCCTCGAACCATGCCGACGGCAGCCAGCCGCCACCGACCGGCAGCAGCATGTCGCCGGACTCGTACACATTGCGCGACAGCCAGTAGGCATCGATGGCCAGCTCGCGCACCGGCGGCGGGTCGGCCGGCGTGCTGACCGGGCGGCCGCCGGCGACAAAGTAGCCGGAACCGCGCCGTGACTCGAGCAGGCCGCGCGCGACCAGCCGCTGATAGGCGTCGGTCACGGTGAACGGGCTGATGGCCAGTTCGCCCGCCAGCTTGCGGATCGACGGCACCCGGTGGCCGGGTGACAGCCGCCGGGCCTTGATCGCCTGGTCGAACAGGGCGATGACGCGTTCGACCAGCGTGGCATGCGCCATCTCCGGCAGCACGTAGTGTTCGAGTGTCATGGTGGATTGGCCAGTACAGTACCGTTGCAATTTGTGCGAACTGTCTCTGTTTTTGTCCCGGCATGCAACCTAGATTGCAGGCATTGCCCCGGCAGCCGCTGAGCGGGCAATGCCCGCGCCATCGCAGCGCAAACCGACATGAGAGAGAGAAACATGAAACCCGCCGACCTCGACGCGCTCTGGATGCCGTTCACTTCCAACCGCCACTACAAGGCCAGTCCGCGCCTGCTGTGTGCGGCCGACGGCATGTATTACACCGATGACAGCGGCCGCAAGGTGCTGGATGGCACCTCCGGCCTGTGGTGCGTGAATGCCGGCCACAACCGGCGCCCGATCGTCGAGGCGATCCAGCGTGCGGCTGCCGTGCTCGATTACGCGCCACCATTCCAGATGGGCCATCCGCAGATGTTCGAGGCTGCGACCGCGCTGGCCGGCATGGCGCCGGCGGGGCTGGACAAGGTGTTCTTCGTCAACTCCGGCTCGGAAGCCGCCGATACGGCGCTGAAGATCGCCCAGGCCTATCACCGGGTACGCGGCGATGCGGCGCGGGTCAAGCTGATCGGCCGCGAGCGCGGCTATCACGGCGTCAACTACGGCGGTGTGGCGGTCGGCGGCATCGCCGGCAACCGCAAGCACTTCCCGGTCGGCCTGGCTGCGGTGGACCATCTGCGCCATCCGCTCGATATCGATCGCAACGCGTTCAGCCGTGGCGAGCCGGCCTTCGGCATCGAGCTGGCCGACGAACTGGAGTCGCGCATCGTCACCCTGCATGATCCGTCGACCATTGCCGCGGTGATCGTCGAGCCGATGCAGGGCTCGACCGGCGTGATTCTGCCGCCGAAGGGCTATCTGAAGCGGTTGCGCGAGATTTGCGACAAGTACGGCATCCTGCTGATTTTCGATGAAGTCATTACCGGCTTCGGCCGCCTGGGCGCGCCGTGGGCGTCGCAGCGCTTCGATGTGGTGCCGGACATTCTGACCTGCGCCAAGGGGCTGACCAATGGCGCGGTGCCGATGGGTGCCGTACTGGTCAAACCGGCCATTCACGATGCGTTCATGGCCGCGGCCGTCGGCGAGCGCGCCATCGAATTCCCGCACGGCTACACCTACTCCGGCCACCCGCTGGCCTGCGCGGCGGCGATCGCCACACTGAAACTGTACCGGGACGAGCAACTGTTCGAGCGCAGCGCCGGCATGGCGCCGGCGTTCGAGGAAGCGGCGCACAGCCTGCGCGGCGCGCCGTTCGTCAAGGACATCCGCAACCTCGGCCTGGTGGCCGGCATCGAACTGGAGTCGCGACCCGGCGAGCCGGGCGCGCGCGGCTATGATGTGTTCCTCAAATGCTGGGAAAAGGGCGTGATGGTGCGCTTTACCGGCGACGTCATCGCCTGCTCGCCGCCGCTGATCATCGACAGCGCCGAGATCGGACGGCTGTTCGCCACCATTGGTGACGTGCTGCGTGAAATCAACTGAGAACACTGGAATCGTGGAGAAAACCATGCAGGAAATCCCCCATTACATTGCCGGCCAGCGGACGACCGGCCGCGGCGTGCGGCGCGGCGACGTGTACAACCCGGCCTGGGGTGAAGTGACTGCCAGGCTGTGCCTGGCCGATGCGGGCGATGTCGACGCGGCGGTGGCCGCCGCGCAGGCGGCGTGGCCGGCGTGGGCGGAAACGCCGCCGCTGAAGCGGGCGCGGGTGATGTTCAGGTTCAAGGAGATCCTGGAACGCGAAGCCCCGGCCCTGGCTGCCCTGATCTCGACCGAGCATGGCAAGACCGTGCCGGATGCGCTGGGCGAGGTCACGCGCGGGCTGGAGGTGGTCGAATTCGCCTGCGGCATCCCGCAACTGCTGAAGGGTGAATACTGCGATCAGGTCGGCACCGGGGTCGACAGTTACAATCTGCGCCAGCCGCTGGGGGTGGTGGCGGGCATCACGCCGTTCAACTTCCCGGCCATGGTGCCGCTGTGGATGATTCCGGTCGCACTGGCCTGCGGGAATACCTTCGTGCTCAAGCCATCGGAGCGTGATCCGTCAGCCGCACTGAAACTGGCCGACTATCTGCACGAGGCCGGTCTGCCCGATGGCGTGTTCAACGTCGTGCATGGCGACAAGACCGCCGTCGACGCGCTGCTTGACCATCCCGACGTGGCGGCCGTGAGCTTTGTCGGCTCGACACCGATCGCCCGTTACATCCACAGCCGCGGCACTGCCGCCGGCAAGCGGGTGCAGGCGCTCGGCGGGGCGAAGAACCATCTGGTGGTGATGCCGGACGCCGACATTGCCCAGACCGCCGACGCGCTGATGGGGGCGGCCTACGGTTCGGCCGGCGAGCGCTGCATGGCAATTTCGGTTGCGGTGGCGGTCGGTGATGCGGCCGATGCACTGGTTGCCGAGCTGGCCGGGCGGACCCGTTCGCTGAAGATCGGCCCGGGCAGCCAGGCTGACGCCGACATGGGACCGCTGGTCACCCGCGAGCACAAGGCCAGGGTGGAAAGCCATATCGCGGCCGGCGTGGCCGAGGGGGCGACGCTGGTGGTTGATGGCCGTGGCCATGTGGTGGCCGGTCACGAGAATGGCTTCTTTGTCGGCGGCACCCTGTTCGACCATGTCACACCGGGCATGAGCATTTATCAGGAAGAAATTTTCGGCCCGGTGCTGGCCGTGGTGCGGGTCGGGTCGCTGGACGAGGCCATCGGACTGATCAACGGCCACCCATTCGGCAACGGCACTGCCATCTTTACCCGCGACGGCGGCGCGGCGCGCGAATTCACCCGTCGCATCCAGGTCGGCATGGTCGGGGTCAATGTGCCGATTCCGGTGCCGATGGCATTCATGAGCTTCGGCGGCTGGAAGGCATCGCTGTTTGGCGATCACCACGTGCATGGCCACGAAGGCGTACGGTTCTATACGCGGATGAAGACGGTGACCTCGCGCTGGCCTGCACGGCTGACGGCCGAGTTCTCCATGCCGACGATGAAGTAAGCGGTTTTCCCCCTGACTTGAGGCTGGCCGGCCTGCCGTTGGTCGACAGGCCGGCATCATGAGGCTGGCGCGACAGAACATGTCGCGCCAGCCTTTAATTTTTAGTGAATAATCGGCATCCAGATTAAATAAACCCGAGCCGGGTCCGATGTATCTCAGGCTGGCAACCATTTTTGCCTGCCGTGCAATGCGCCGGATCAAGGTCCGGTTCGTTGTGGGCGAACCGCTCCATGCAGAACACGACAAAGAATCAAGGGGAAAAATTATGTCGGCGAAACGAGAATTATCCATGCGCGCCAAGCTGGGCGCGCTGGTCGGACTGGCCTGCGCCGGCATGGTGATATTGAGCGTGATTGCGCTCAAGGGGCAGCGTGACACCATGCTCGAGGACCGGGTTGCCAAGACCCGCAACCTGGTCGAGGCCGCGGTCACGCTGGTCGGGTATTACGAGAACGAGGCCAGAAGCGGCCGGTTGCCGCTGGCCGAGGCCCAGCGCCAGGCCAAGGCTGCCGTGTCGGCACAGCGCTATGACGGGCAGACCGGCTATATCTTCATGCTCGACAAGGACTTCAACTATGCGGCGATCGGGCCGCGTCCGGAACTGCTCGGCACCAGCATCGAGAAGGTCAAGACGCCGGACGGCCAGCCGATGGGCGACATGTTCCGCAATGCGCTGTCACAGAATCATGGCCGCATGGAGTATGTCTGGGGCAAGCCGGGCGCCGACAAGCCGGTGCCGAAAGTCTCGTTTGTGGTGACCACGCCGGAATGGAAGTGGGTGGTCGGTACCGGCGTCTATGTCGACGACGTGGACGCGGCATTCTGGAAGAGCGCCCTGGAGCTGTTGCCGATTATCGCCCTGCTGACCGGCGCGCTGCTGGCCGCCGGCCTGATGATCTCGCGGCGGGTGATCCGCAGCCTGGGTGGCGAGCCGGCCTATGCCGCCGAAATCGTCCACGCCATTTCCGACGGCCACCTCGGTTACCCGGTGAAACTGGCCGCCAATGACACCACCAGCCTGCTGGCGTCGATTGCCGGGATGCAGAAGAAGCTGCGCACACTGATCTCCGACGTCATCAACAGTGCCGACAGTCTCGGACAGATGGCCGGTGAAATCGAGAAGCATGCCGACGTCAATGCCGAAAACTCGGAGAACCAGAGCCAGGCCGCGGCAGCGATGGCCGCCGCCATCGAGCAGCTGACCACCAGCATCACCCATATTGCCGACAACGCGCAGCTGGCGCGGGAGCAGTCGGCGGCCTCGGGCGAAATTTCCGAGCAGGGCGCGACGGTCATCAACGGCACGGTGGACGAGATCACCCGCATCAGCCAGGAAGTGGAAGTTGCATCGGATTCGATCCGCGAACTGGCCGAGAAGACCGAATCGATCAAGAGCATCATGAGCGTGATCCGCGATGTGGCCGACCAGACCAATTTGCTGGCGCTGAATGCCGCCATCGAAGCGGCACGGGCAGGTGAAAGCGGTCGCGGCTTTGCGGTGGTGGCCGACGAAGTGCGCAAGCTGGCCGAGCGCACGACCCAGGCGACCCAGGAAATCGGCAACATGATCGGTGCGATCCAGACCACGTCGGATGCGTCACGCAACAATATTGCCGATGCGGTGAAGCGGGCGCAGACCGGGGTGCAACTGGCCGGGCAGGGCGGCGAGGCGATCGGGCGCATCCGTGCCAGTTCCGCCTCGGTGGTCGGCGTGGTCAACGATATCTCGCACTCGCTGCAGGAGCAGAGCCAGGCCAGCAACGATATCGCCCAGCATGTGGAGCGGATCGCGCAAGGCGCAGCCAGCAATGCACTGGTGGCCAAGGAGACGGCGACCTCTACCGTCGAACTGCATCAGCTGACCTCGCGCCTGCGGGAAACGGTGTCGCGCTTCCAGGTGTAAGGGGCACGCAGCCAGCAACGACAAAGGGACCCGCGGGTCCCTTTGTCGTGTTGGGTCAGCATGCAGGCTTAGCGTGCGGCCCGGGCGAGGCGGACATTGTCCGGCAGCCGGTGATAGTCCAGCTTGCGTCTGGCCGCATTCAATACGGTGATGGACGATGGTGGCGCGTAGCAGTCCGACAGCGGTGACGCACAATCCCTGACGCCGGTCCGGATGCCGAGCCAGTTCATCATCAGGTAGTAATTGTCCGCGGTCGAATACGGCGCATTGACCTGTCCGGTCCTGGTCCGGTCACGCGGAACGGCGTCGCTGTACCAGATGAACTGCGGGACGCGATAGGCCTCCTGGCTGGGATACTCGCCGCCGTGATAATAGGTGCCGCCATTGTCCGGGGTTCTTTCCTGACCATGGTCCGAGTAGTACAGCACGGAGGCCCGCTGGCCTTTCAGCCGTGCGAAGACCTGCCCGAGCAGGGAATCGGTATAGCGGATCGAATTCACGTAGCAGCTGTCGTAGGCGCCTTGCTCGTGCAGTGTGGCAGCCCCGGACGGAAACCGCTTGCAGGCCGAACTGTGGCTGCCCATCAGATGCAGGAAGATGACCTTTCGGCCCGGCTGCTGCAGTGCCTTGTCCAGATGGGGGAGCAGGGAAAAGTCATGGTCGCCGGAGACCCAGGCTTTTTCCCGGGCATTCAGGGCAATGGCCGTGACGGCATTGGCATAGCTGCCGTAGGCGTCCTGCGCGCTGAGCCAGTAGGTCCGGTAGCCGGCCTCACCCGCCAGGCCGATGATGTTGTCGGCGTAGTCATGCAGTTCGAAGCGGGCCGGCGATGCGATGCTGAGCGACAGTGGCACGGCAAGTACCGTGAGCGGCGCGGCAGCGATGGCATCGTTGAACAGCAGCATGTTTTGCCGCTGGGCATTGGCCTGCGGCGTGTCGGGCTGGGGATAGCCGTACAGGTTCATGCTCTGACGCCGGGCCGATTCACCGATCACGACTACATAGGTATCGATGCCGGTAGGCCGCTGCTCGATGTGGTGCCGGACCTTGCGCTGGCTGATTTCCCCGATCAACTGGCTGTCATTCAATGCCGCGATGAAGTAGCTGGCATTGAACAGTGCACTTTTTTCCATCAGGTAAGCACTGGGTACCCAGCGCCGGGGCTGGGACGAGTCATCGTGGTACGCCGCCTTGGCGTAGGTGACCGACATGAAAGCGGCGAACAGCAGTGAGCCGGCCTGCAGTACACGTGTCGGCAGACGGCGGGACAGTTTCCGGGTCAGAAGCATCAGGCCGATGGCGGATACGGTGGTGACGGCGAGGTAAGGCCAGTACATCGCCAGCATCTCGAAGGATTCGTCAGGGTGAGTTTCAAGGATGCTCAGGGCGAAACCATCATTAAACGGCGCCTGGTAGAGACTGTAGCTGAACAGCGAAAGACCGAAATTGGCGGCAAGCAGCGCACACAGCAGCAACGACAGGGGCTGGGTCAGCCTATGCCGCCACAGCAGGGCGCACAGCAGCAGCATGGTGATGCTGGTCACGTAAATTTTCAGGACCACACTGTTGCCGGTATGACCGAGCATGAACAGACAGGGGAGCAGGCTGCAGAACGCGAGCAAGAACAGGGGAAGCAGACGGCCAGGCATCAAGCGCCATACGGATGGGGTAAAGTGAATCAATCATTTTATCATTTTGTCATAGTTTTGAAACAAATCCGGCTGTGCATGTTGACGCGGGTCAGGGAGGGGCGGCCCTCCCTGACTGTCTCAAAGACCGTTGATCCAGATAATGCCGATGGCGACCGGGGCGACCAGGCCGCACAGCAGCCACATGCCGTGCAGCCACAGGGGCCGCTGGCCGGGGCCGGCCAGCTCGTTCGCCAGTCGTGGCCAGGAAATCCAGGCGGTGAACAGTGCGACCCCGGCACCGACGGCCGGCATCAGGATGTTCGAGGCGAGGAAGTCCATGCAGTCGAAGATTGTCTTGTCACCCAGCCGCACGCCGTTCAGCATGCCGAACGACAGCGAAGCCGGCACGGCAAAGCAGAACACCAGTGCGGACACCAGCAACGACGCGCTGCGGCGGCTGAGATGGAACTCATCGATCAGGAAGCAGGACACCAGTTCCAGCATCGATACCGATGACGTCAGCGCGGCGACGATCAGCAGCGCGAAGAAAGCGATGGCGAAGCCCTGGCCACCGGGCAGGGTGGCGAACACCGCCGGCATGGTCATGAAAGTCAGCCCGGGGCCGGCCTGCGGGTCGAGCCCGACGGCGAACACGGCCGGCAACACCATCAGCCCGGCCAGCAGCGATGCCAGCGTGGCCAGGCCCACCACCCAGGCGGCCGAATTTGCCAGGCGCACCTCCTTCGGCAGATAGGAGCCGTAGGCCAGCAGCGTGCCATTGCCCAGCGACAGCGAGAAGAACGACAGGCCCAGCGCGCTGATCAGCATGTCGGCCGTGACCTTGCTGAAGTCCGGACGCACAAAGTACAGCAGGCCGGCCATCGCACCGGGCAGGGTCAGCCCGCGGACGATCAGCGCCAGCATCAGCAGGAACAGCAAGGGCATCAGCAGCTTGCTCATCTGCTCGATGCCCTTTTGCACGCCGGCGAGCACGACCGCCAGCGTCAGACCGATAAAGGCGCTCAGCGCGGCGATCGGCCAGACCGGATCGGCAATGAAGCTGTCGAGCATGTGGCCTAGCTGCACCGTGTCGCGGGTGATGATGTCACCCTGCAGGGCGCGGACGAAGTAGGCGATGGTCCAGCCGCCGATCACACTGTAGAAACTGAAAACAACGAAACCGCCGAGCACGCCGAGATAGCCGAGCACCGGCCAGCCGCCGCCTTTCAGTGTCCGCAAGGCGCCGACGATGCTTTGCTGGGTGGCGCGTCCAATGGACATTTCTGCCAGCATCAGCGCAAGACCAAGGGTAAAGGTAATGGCAAGGAAGATAAGCAGGAAGGCGCCACCCCCATTTTGCGCGGCGACGAACGGAAATTTCCAGATAGCGCCAAGTCCGACGGCGGAACCGGCAGCGGCGAGAATGAAGCCCAGGCGGGAACCCCATTGCGAGCGGGTCATCAGGTGATCCTTGATACGAGTGGTGTGAAGACGGAAACAGCCGCCGCCCCGCCATGACCGGGGCGGCGGCCGGAAAATCAGCGGGTCAGGCGGGTGCGGCCGGCTTCGAGCAGCGACAGGGCGTCGGCGGCATCGAAGGCCAGGGCGGCGGGGGGCAGGGCGTCAAGCGACAGCAGGTGGAAGGCTTCGCCTTCCGGCAGGTCGATACCGGCTGCGCTCAGGACGTCAATGACATCGAGGCGTTCGCATTCGTCGGCCGGCAGGCCGCCGGCGACCAGCGAGGCTGCGGCCAGGCGGGCGGTGGCCGGTGCCAGGCCGGGCAGGCGGGCGCGCAGGGTATGGGTCAGCGTGTACAGCTCGGGCAGGCGGCTGGTTGCGGCCAGTGCATGGTGATCCGGCTGGTGCAGACCAAGGGTAATCAGGTGGGTGACGGTGCCGAGCAGACGGGCGCGGCACTCGCTGACGCGGTCAGGGGCCTGGTCAAGAAACGCGGCATCGTCGATCAGTACGGTGCGGGCCGGATTGGCACGTAATCGGGACAGGGCCTGCGGTGTTGCCGGCGTCATCAGCCGGGTGAGGATGGGGTCGGTCATGGCGTGCTCCACTTCGGTTTTTGTGAACCGCGCGGTCTGGAGTATTCGCCACTGCCTGAAAACACGAACGCCGCCTGACCGCGGCGGCATTCATGTCGGTTAAATCTGTTGCTCGTGACTTAACGCGGTAGCCGCCCCGGGGAGGTGCGGTACCAATAAAAGGAATAAGTCTGGAAAGTCACGGAGTTCATGACACCCAGTGTGGTCGAAGGCGCAGCCCGCTGTCAAGCCGGAATTGCGGACGCTATCTGGCCCGGGATTGCGCCGTGTCTTTGACCGCTTGGCCATCGGCCTGTATTTTTAGCTATCCTGCCACTTCCCTTTCCTGCGCATGGCACGATCGCCGATTCCCCTTTTTGTCGTTTCGCTCGTCCTGGCCGTGCCGGCAGTCGCCGCGCCGGTGTACGAGGTCGCCGTCACGGCCCCGGGTGATGTCCGCGATCTGCTGGCCGAGCATCTCGACGTCATGAAATGGCGTGAATACGACGATATGACGCCCGAACAGCTCGAACGGCTGTACCAGGCAATGCCGGCTGATGCGAAGGACCTGCTGTCGACTCGTGGCTATTTCAACCCCCGGATCGAGACGGCCTTCACCCCGGCCAGCGGCAGTACGCCGGCCGAAATCACCCTGACGGTCGAGCCGGGCGAGCCGGTCGTCATCGACAAGGTCGACCTGCGTCTCGACGGCCCGATCCGCAATGACGACGATATCGAGCGCCGCGAGCGCCGCGCCCTGCGGGCATGGACACTGAAGGAAGGCGAAACTTTCAGCCAGCCCGGCTGGGACGGTTCGAAAAAGGCCGCGTTGCTGACCCTGCTGGCAGACCGCTATCCGACGGCAAAGCTGGCGGAAAGCCGGGCGGTGGTCGACCCGGGTACCGACAAGGCGCAACTGTCCGCACATTACGACAGCGGGCCGCGCTATGCGCTTGGCGCGCTGTCGGTCACCGGACTCAACAGCTACCCGCGCCAGATCGTCGAACGACTGGCCGGCTTCTCCGAAGGGGACCCGTACCGGCAGCAGACCCTGCTCGATTTCCAGACCCGGCTGCAGAACACCCCGTATTTCGCCAGTGTCTTCGTTCGTGCCGATCTGGACCCGGCCACCGCCGATGCGGCGCCGGTCAATGTCGATGTGGTCGAGGGACCGCAGCAGAAAGTCAGCTTTGGTCTTGGCTACAGTACCGACTCCGGCGAGCGCGGCGAAATGAATTATCGCCACGTGAATGTGCTCGATCGCGGCTGGATCTTCGATGCCGGCGCGCGGCTGGAACGTGACAAGCAGTCGGCTGGCGTGCAACTGGCGTTGCCGCTGGACGAGAAGCTGTACACTTGGGGCGGCTTTGCCCGCTATGAACATGAAGACGCGAACAACCTGACCACCGATCTGTATCGCTATGGCGTCAGCCGTTCGCGTACCAGCAGGGATATCGATCGCAGCATTTCCCTGACCTACGTCGGCGAACGGGCCTCGATCGACAGCGAACCAGGCAGCAATTACCGCGAAGCGCTGATGCTGGGCTGGGCCTGGACAAGGCGCGACCTCGACAATCCGCTGAATCCGCGCCGGGGTTATGCATGGCGGGTCGAGCTGGCCGGGGCGGTTGAGGGGGTACTGACCGATACCTCGTTCATCCGCAGCTACGGCAAGGGCGCGTGGTACCTGCCGCTGGGCAAGAAGATGGGGCGCATGATCCTGCGTGGCGAAGTCGGTCAGGTCTTTGCCCGGGACGGCAACGACGTGCCCAACGACGTGCTGTTCCGTACCGGTGGCTCCGGCTCGGTACGCGGCTACGGCTATCAGGATCTCGGCGTCAAGGAAGGCAATGCCATCGTGGGCGGACGGGTGCTGGGCGTGGTCAGTGCCGAGTACCAGTATCCGGTGATCAAGGACTGGGCCGCCGCCGTCTTTGCCGATGCCGGCAACGCGGCCGAAAACTGGCAGAATTTCGACTTTGCCGTCGGCTATGGCGTTGGCGCGCGCTGGAGCAGCCCGGTCGGACCGCTGGCTCTTGACCTGGCCTATGGCCAGCGTGACGCCAGGATCCGGCTCCACTTCTCGCTGGACATGAGCTTTTGATGCCGACCCTTCCGCCGCCGCCCCCGACCGAATCCCCGGCAGCCGCGCCTGCCCGGCGCCGCCGTCTCTGGCCGTGGCTGCTGGGTGCCATTGCCGTATTGCTGGTGCTGCCGCCGTTGCTGGTGGCCGGACTGGCGTTCAGTGCCCGCGACAGTGCCGGCCTGCAGCGTCTGGCCGGCTGGGCCAGCCGCCTGTCCGGCGACACGCTGTCGATCGGCGGTGCACAGGGCGACTTGCTGTCGCGCTTTACCCTGACCGATATCCGGGTCCACACCCGCTACACCGACGTCGACCTGAGCCGGTTGACGCTGGACTGGCAGCCTCGCGCGCTGTGGCAGCGCGAGTTGCGGATCGACACGCTGGCGCTGGGAGCGCTGAAGCTGGACCTGCGGCCCAGCCCGGACGAACCGCCGAGCCCGCCGCCGGCGTCGCTGACCCTGCCGCTGGGCGTCAGCCTGCAATCGTTCACCCTGAAGTCGCTGGCGCTGTCGTCGACCGCTGCCCCGGTCATGAGCCAGCTGTCACTGCGGCTGGACAGTGATGGCCGGCGTCACCGGCTGGTGATTGATACGCTGAGCACGCCATGGGCGCAGGCGCATGGTGAAGCCACGCTGGATGGTCGCAAGCCGTTTGCGCTGACGGCCAGCCTGTTTGCCCTGGGCCAGGTGCCGGCGCCGGTGGAAAAACCGATCGACACGCGGCTGGCACTGACCGGCTCGCTGACCGAGCTGCATGTCGGCGGCGCGTTTGCCGCCGGCAGTGCCAGTGGTTCGCTGGTGGCCACCCTGGCCCCGTTCGCCACCCTGCCGTACCAGCGCGTGCGCCAGGTCCAGCTGGGGGTCGATCATCTCGACCTGGCCGAATTCCTGGCCAGCGCACCGCACAGTCTGCTGACGCTGGCGGCCGATATCGCGCCGCAACCGGGCAAGTTGCGCGCGGCAGGCCGCATGACGCTGACCAATGCGCAGCCGGGTTCGTTTTCTGCGCAACGGCTGCCGCTGAGTTCGGCGGGGCTGGCATTCACCATTGATGCACAGTCGCTGCAGCTGCAGCCGAGCCATGTCGATGCCGCCGGGGGCCGGATCACGCTTGGCGGTGGCATTCGCGAGCAGAAGCTGGCGCTCGATGTCTCGCTGGCCGGCATTGATGCCGCCGAAGTGGTCGACAGTTATCACAGCGCGATCGACGGCACCCTGTCACTGCGCGGCACCCTGTCCGAACCGGCCATGCGCGCAGCGCTGCGAGACGGGCCGCGCCGGCTGGACATGGAGGTGGCGCTGAGCGGCATCGGTGCCGCGCGTCAGCTGCGGATTCCGAAAATCGCCTTCCATGAAGGCAACAGCCGGCTCGATGCCAGCGGGCAGCTGTCGCTGGTTGACGATCAGCGCTTCACTGCCAGGGCGGCCATGGCGCATCTGGACCTGTCACGTTACTCGCCTGCAGTCCCGCAAACCGACCTGAACGCCCGATTGAATGTCGATGGCGCCATCACGCCGCTGACACTGAAGCTTGCCCTCGATCTGCTCGACAGCCGGCTGGCTGGCGAGTCGCTGACCGGCAAGGGCAAGCTGACCTGGCAGGATGCCCGCCTGTCCGATGTCGATATCGGCCTGCTGGCTGCCGGCAACCGGCTGGCGGCCAAGGGGGCCTTCGGTCGCCGGGGTGACGTGCTGGACTTCCGCCTCGACGCGCCACGTCTGGCCTCGTTCGGCAAGGGCTTTGCCGGCAAGGCGCAGGGGCAGGGCCGGCTGGTTGGCACACTGGATGCGCCGCAAGTCGATGCCACGCTGAAAGCCGACGGCGTCGCCACCCCGTTCGGCATCGGCGTGCGCCATCTGGACCTGAGCGCCAAAGTGGCGCGGGCGGCCACGGCGCCGTTGCTGCTCAAGCTGAATGCCGCCGGTATCGAGGCGGCTGGCCAGCGCATCGACAGTGCCACGATCGACCTGGACGGCAGCCGGCAGGTGCACCGGCTGCGCGCCGCCGTGCGCGGCCGGATTGCCGATCAGCAACTGGATGCCATGCTGGCCCTGCGCGGCGGACTGGACGACAAGGCGCTGCGCTGGCGTGGCCGGGTCGAACAACTGGAAAACCGGGGCAGCTGGCGTCTGGCACTGGCCGCGCCGGCCGAGCTGGACCTGGCCGCCGACCAGGGGCATATCGGGCGTCTGCAGATCGGCGTGCTCGATGCACGGCTGGACCTGGCCGAAACGCGCTGGGCGCCCGGTGGCGTTATTGTCAGCCGGGGCTCGGCGACACGGGTCGACGTCGGCCAGTGGCTGGGCAAGTTGCCGTCACCGCCGCCGGTACGGACCGATCTGGTGCTGGGCGCCGACTGGGATATCCGCATTGCCGAGCGACTGCAGGGACGCTTCCGCATCGAACGCAGCGCGGGCGACCTGACCGTGACCGATCGTGATCTGGCGCGACCGATCGCGCTGGCACTCAGCGCCGCGCGTCTGGATGGCGAGCTGGCCGGCGACCGGATCCAGGCCCGGGCCTCGCTGCGGTCGACCCAGTTCGGTCAGGCCGATCTGGAAGCCACAAGCCGGGTGCCGCGCCGTGACGGCGTCTGGCGCTGGGCCGAGATGG
This sequence comes from Microvirgula curvata, assembly GCF_054781615.1. Classification (NCBI taxonomy): domain Bacteria; kingdom Pseudomonadati; phylum Pseudomonadota; class Betaproteobacteria; order Neisseriales; family Aquaspirillaceae; genus Microvirgula; species Microvirgula curvata. Next base: position 220,343 of record NZ_BAAGUB010000035.1, read on the forward strand.
GCATGCCCGATTACCACCTGAGCGCCAATATGCCATCCCTGAAATGGGCCAGCGTGTTCGCCGGACCGACGTCCACCGTCGATGGCCGGCTGGCGCTGGATCTGCGCGCGAGCGGCAGCGGCAAGGCGCGACGGCTGAGCGGCAGCTTTGATGGGGCCGGCCTCAGTTACCGCGATGCCGAGCTGGGCGTGGCGGCGCGCGATGGCCAGTTCCATGTCACGCTGGCCGATCGTCGCCTGCTGCTGTCCGGGCTGGAGTTCACCGGTGGCCGCGGCAAGATGACTGGTTCCGGCTGGCTGGGTTTCAGCGAGCGGGAACTGTCCGAAGGGCTGCTGGCGCTGCAGTTCGAGCACTTTGACGCGCTGGCGCGACCGGAACGCAACCTGACCGTGTCCGGCGGGCTGCAGGCCCGGCTGGAACCGCGCGGGGTGGTGATCGACGGCAAGCTGAATGTCGACAAGGGGCGGATTGACATTCCGAAGGGCGACAAGCTGAAACTCGGAGATGACGTGATCGTGGTCGGGCGCACCGAGGCCGAAGCCCGCAAGCGCAAGACCTATCCGTACTTCCTGGACGTGATGATCGACCTCGGCAGCCGGCTCAAACTGTCCGGGCGCGGGCTGAATGCCTCGCTGGGTGGAGCGATCCGGGTGCGGGCAACGCCGACCGAGCCGCTGGCGGCGACCGGCGCCGTGCGGGTGACCGAGGGCGCCTATCGCGCCTATGGCCAGAACCTGAGCATCGACCATGGCGTCGTGACCTTCCAGGGGCCGATCGACAATCCGGGCCTGGATATTCTTGCCGTGCGCAAGGGGCTGGCGGTCGAAGCCGGGGTGCAGGTGTCCGGCACGGTCAACCGGCCGCTGGTGCGGCTGGTCTCCAGCCCGAACGTGTCCGATACCGAGAAACTGGCGTGGCTGGTACTTGGCAAGCCGACGCTGAGCGGCGGCAGTGAGGATGCCGATGTGCTGTTCACCGCCGCCAGCGTGCTGCTGTCCGATGCCGATGCGGTGCCGGTGCAGCAGCAGATTGCCAACGCGGTCGGCCTGGACGAGATTTCGGTCTCAAGCCGGACCACGTCGTCGACCACCGGCAGCACCGGCGGCTTCTCGTACCGCGGCGGCGAATCGGACTCGGTGACGACCCAGGTGGTGACACTCGGCAAGCGCCTGTCCGACAAGCTGTACCTGAGCTACGAACAGGGGCTGGCCGATGCGACCCAGACGGTGAAACTGACCTACCAGTTGTCGCGCCGCTGGTCCGCCGTGGCGCGGGCCGGTGACGACAATGCGCTGGATTTCTACTACACGCTGTTCTTCGACACGCCCAGCGGGGGCAAGGCACCATAGGCACCTGCCATTGCGATCAGGGAATGGCCTTGAGACCCTTGCTGGCGATAATGTTGAGCAGTTTGAGCGCCGGCCCGGCCGGCCGGGTCTCACCTTGCTCCCACTTGCGGACGGTCGATGCCGAGGTGTGCAGGTGATGTGCGAACACTGGCTGGCTGAATTTCAGCACCTCGCGCAGATGCCTGATGTCGCTGGCGCTGAACGCCTTCACCGGGGAGGGACAGATCGTGTCGAACTCGCGCATTGTCACCTTGCTGATTGCGCCCGCTGCGTGCAGCGCTTCCAGATCGCTGCGCAGTGATTCAATGATCTTGCTTGTCACAATGCACCTCCAGCAAAACGCCTGCCTGCAATGCCGTGGACAACGCGGCCCCTGTGTTGCAAGAGAGGTCCTCACAGGCATGAAAAAACCGGCCTGCGGGGCCGGCTGGAGTGCGAAGCCGCGGGTCGTCAGCCGAACTTGCCGGTAATGTAGTCTTCGGTCGCCTTCTGCTTCGGCGTGGTGAAGATCGAATCGGTGTGGCCGAACTCGATCAGCTCGCCGAGATACATATAGGCCGTGTAGTCCGACACCCGGGCCGCCTGCTGCATGTTGTGGGTGACGATGGCGATGGTGTAGTTCTCTTTCAGCTCGTGCACCAGTTCCTCGATCTGCGCAGTCGAGATCGGGTCGAGCGCCGAGGTCGGTTCGTCGAGCAGCAGCACTTCCGGCTTCGAGGCGACCGCGCGGGCGATGCACAGCCGCTGCTGCTGGCCGCCGGACAGCGAGTTGCCGGACTGGTTCAGCTTGTCCTTCACCTCTTCCCAGATGGCCGCCTTGCGCAGCGCCCATTCGACCCGTTCGTCCAGCTCGCTCTTGTTCATCCGCTCGTACAGCTTCACGCCGAAGGCCACATTGTCGTAGATCGACATCGGGAACGGAGTCGGCTTCTGGAACACCATGCCGACCTTGGCGCGCAGCAGGTTCACGTCGATATCGCTGGCCAGCAGGTTCTTGCCGTCGAGCAGGATTTCCCCTTCGGCGCGCAGGCCGGGATACAGCTCGAACATGCGGTTGAAAGTGCGCAGCAGGGTCGACTTGCCGCAGCCGGACGGGCCGATGAACGCAGTGACCTTGCCTTCGGGGATGGTCATGTCGATATGCTTCAGCGCGTGGAAGGCACCGTAGTAGAAGTTCAGGTCCTTGACCTGGAGCTTGATGGTATTGCTGTCGATCATGGTATTTCGGGGCCTTATTTCAATGCGTTCTTGCTGCCGAGTACGCGGGCGACGATGTTGAGGGCGAGGACGCTGAAGGTGATCAGCAGCGCGCCGGCCCAGGCCAGCGTGTGCCAGTCCTCGTACGGGCTCATGGCGAACTGGAAGATCACGATCGGCAGGTTGGCCATCGGCGCATTCATGTTCGAATTCCAGAACTGGTTGTTCAGCGCGGTGAACAGCAGCGGAGCGGTTTCGCCGGAGATGCGGGCAATCGCCAGCAGAATGCCGGTCAGCACCCCGGTCTTCGACGCGCGCAGCGTGACCTGCATGATGATCTTCCACTGCGGGGCACCCAGTGCCGCTGCCGCCTCGCGCAGGCTGTTCGGCACCAGACGCAGCATGTTCTCGGTGGTGCGGACCACAACCGGGATCACCAGCAGCGCCAGCGCCAGCGAGCCGGCCCAGCCCGAGAAGTGGCCGACACTGACGACGTACACCTCGTAGATGAACAGGCCGATGACGATGGACGGTGCCGACAGCAGAATGTCATTGATGAAGCGCGTCGCCGGAGCCAGCCAGCCACGGGTGCCGAATTCGGCCAGATAGACCCCGGCCAGAATGCCGATCGGCGTGCCGATCAGCGTGCCGAAGAAAGTCATCAGCAGGCTGCCGTAGATGGCGTTGGCCAGGCCGCCGGTCGAGCCAGGCGGTGGCGTGACCTTGGTGAAGGTGTCCAGCGTGATGCCGGCCAGCCCGTGCGACAGCAGCGTGTAGAGAATCCAGGCCAGCCAGAACAGGCCGAAGGCGACGGTCGCCATCGACATGGCCAGATTGAACAGGTTCAGCAGGCGGCGACGTTGATAGAGCGCTTTGTTCATGGGATATCGCTCCGGATCAGCTTTGCTTGCCTTCGGACTGCTTGAGCTTCAGCAACAGCAGTTTCGAGCAACCGAGCACGACGAAAGTGATGAAGAACAGGATCAGACCGAGTTCAATCAGCGAGGACAGGTAGAGCTCGCCATCGGCTTCGGCGAATTCGTTGGCCAGCGCCGAGGCAATCGAGTTGCTGGCTTCGAACAGGGCCGGGGAGATCTGGTACGCATTGCCGATGACGAAAGTCACCGCCATGGTCTCGCCGAGCGCGCGGCCGAGGCCGAGCATGATGCCGCCAATGACACCGGTCTTGGTATACGGCAGCACGACGTAGCGGACGACTTCCCAGGTGGTGGCGCCGAGGCCGTAGGCCGATTCCTTCAGCATGGGGGGCACCACCTCGAACACGTCACGCATGACCGAGGCGATAAACGGGATCACCATGATGCCGAGGATCAGGCCGGCGGTGAAAATGCCGATACCCATCGGCGGTCCCTGGAACAGCGCACCGATGATCGGGATCGGGCCGAGATTGTCCAGCATCCAGGGCTGGATGTGCTCGGCGAAGAACGGGGCGAACACGAACAGGCCCCACATGCCGTAGATGATCGACGGAATGCCGGCCAGCAGTTCGATGGCGATGCCGAGCGGGCGCTTGAATGCAGCCGGGCACAGCTCGGTCAGGAACAGCGCGATGCCGAAACTGACCGGTACGCCGATCAGCAGGGCAATGGAGGAGGTGACCAGCGTGCCAAAAATCGGCACCAGTGCGCCGAACTCCTCGTTGACCGGGTCCCAGGTGCGGCTGGTCAGGAAACCGAGGCCGAACTTGTCGATCGACGGCATGGCGCCGATGACCAGCGACAGCAGAATGCCGAGCAGCAGGGCCAGGACCAGAAAGGCGAAAAATCGGGTGGCGGTGCGGAAGACCAGATCCAGCCGCCGTTGGGTGGCCAGCTGGCGTTCGAATTGGCTGAGGTCCATAGGGTTCTCAAAGAGCCTGTCATCAGGTTGGACGGAAGCCGCACAGGGCCCGCGGGCCGAGGCAACAGGGCGGAACCGGCTCCGCGACGGGCGCGGGGTGTTGCAATCGGCAGAACAGTGCAGCGAAAAAGCCGGGAAGCATACCTCCCCGGCCCAGGCGGCTCAACGCGGCGCATGACGATGTGTCATCGGGCTGCGCCGCGTCCGGCGCTTACTTCCAGACCGGCTTGCCGGCAGCGTCAGTAATGTGGCTCTTCCAGCTGTCACGGATCATCTTCTGGACATTGTCCGGCAGCGGGATGTAGTCGAGATCCAGCGCGATCTTGCCGCCGTTGCCATAGGCCCAGTCGAAGAACTTCAGCGCTTCGACCGACTGGGTCGGCTTGTCGGCCTTCTTGTGCATCAGGATGAAAGTGGCGCTGGTGATCGGCCACGAACCCTTGCCCGGCTGTTCGGTCAGGATCTGGTAGAAGCCGTCCTTCGGGCTCCAGGTGGCGTTGGCGGCGGCCGCCTTGAAGCTGTCTTCGCTCGGAACGACGAAGTGAGCGTCCTTGTTCTTCAGCGCGCCGTAGGAAATCTTGTTCTGCTTCGCATACGCGTATTCGACGTAGCCAATGCCACCCTTGATGCGGGTCACATAGTTGGCAACACCTTCGTTACCCTTGCCACCCACACCGATCGGCCAGTTGACGGCCGTGTTTTCGCCGACCTTCTGCTTCCACTCGCTGGAGACCTTGGACAGGTAGTTGGTCCAGACGAAAGTGGTGCCGGAGCCGTCGGAGCGACGTACCACGGTGATCACCTGGTCCGGCAGCTTCACGCTCGGGTTCAACTGGCGAATGGCCGGGTCATTCCACTTCTTGACCTTGCCCAGGTAGATGTCGGCCAGCAGCGGGCCGGTAAACTTGATCTGGCCGGCGGCGACGCCCGGCACGTTGAAGACCGGCACCACACCGCCGACCACGGTCGGGAACTGGGTCAGGCCTTCCTTTTCCAGTTCTTCGGGCTTCAGCGGCATGTCGGAGGCGCCGAAATCGACCGTCTTCGACTTGATCTGCTTGATGCCACCACCGGAGCCGATCGACTGGTAGTTCATCGCGTTGCCGGTCTTGGCCTTGTAGGCTTCAGCCCATTTCGCGTACAGCGGGTAGGGGAAGGTGGCGCCGGCGCCAGTGATGTCGGCGGCGTAGGCGGTGGCGAAGCTGCTGGCAAGGGCGGCTGATGCGGCCAGGCGAATCGTCAGTTTCATCGGTTGAGCTCCCGTGGAGAACCAGGTTGAGGTGAAACGCATGGTAGGCGGTGGCCTTTTCAGAAATATTACAACTTTGCCGTCATGTGCAATGTGGAATGCCGCCGTCGCCCCGGCGCACTCTTTGCAAGCAGGGAGGGACTCATCTATATAATGCGCGGTTTACTGAATTTGCCTTTGATGCAGGAGAGATCGCAACGATGACCAAGCTCGTGATCGGGAACTGGAAGATGAATGGCCGTCTGGCGAAGAATGCGGCGTTGCTGTCCGAACTTCTGGCCGACCCGGCATGCGACGCAGTCAACGTGGCGGTCGCGGTGCCGGCAGCCTATCTGGGGCAGGTCGGCGCCCTGCTGGCCGGCCGCAACATGGGGCTGGCGGCACAGGACGTCAGCCGTTTCGCGAACGACGGGGCCTTCACCGGCGAAACGTCCGCCGCGATGCTGGCCGATGTCGGCTGCCGCTATGTGCTGGTCGGCCATTCCGAACGGCGGCAGTACTTTGCCGAGTCGGCTACAACACTGACACAAAAACTGTTGTGCTGTTACGATGCGGGCATGCTTCCGGTGTATTGTGTCGGTGAGTCACTGGCGGATCGCCAGGCCGGTCATCCGGTCGAAACCGTGCTTGCGCAACTGGATGAAGTGGCTGATGCACTGCGTGGTCGCGAGTCGGTTCTGGTCGCGTACGAACCGGTCTGGGCGATCGGTACCGGACAGGTCGCAACGGTCGCCCAGGTGGCGGAAATGCATGAGGCAATACGGCGGAAACTCTTTGACATCGTCGGGGGTTCGTGTAACATCACGCTCCTTTACGGCGGGTCAGTCAAGGCTGATAACGTCGTGGAAATTTTCACGCTGCCGCAAGTAGATGGTGCATTGGTTGGCGGGGCATTTCTGGATCCGCTGCAGTGCAAAAATATTTGTCATGCGGCAGCTGAATAGATAGAATATGGAAATTCTTAAGACGCTGATTTGGATCGTTAATCTCATCTCGGCCTTCGCGGTAATCGTGCTGGTTCTGATGCAGCACGGCAAGGGCGCGGACATGGGTGCAGCTTTCGGGAGTGGGGCTTCCGGCAGCCTGTTCGGTGCGACCGGTTCTGCGAACTTCCTCAGTCGCACGACCGCCGTCCTTTCGACGATCTTTTTTGCGACGTGTTTGGCCCTTGTGCTGCTGTCGAGCGGCAGCAAGCAGCAAGACCTCGGTGTGATGGCCAAACCGATTGAACAGACTGTTGCGCCGTCGACTGCTCCGGCTGGCGCGACAAACAATCAGAATCCTGTGCAGAACGGAAAAATTCCGGACTGACAAGTTTTTCTGATGCCGACATGGTGGAATTGGTAGACACGCTATCTTGAGGGGGTAGTGGCCATAGGCTGTGTGAGTTCGAGTCTCACTGTCGGCACCAAAAATCAAAGCCGGATTGACCGGTGTGCAAATAAAGGGAGCCAGGCTCCCTTTTTTTTGGGGGTAACACGGGAAATGTTGGAGAACTACTTTCCCATCCTCATGTTCGTCATTATTGGCGTCGTGGTGGGTGTCGTTGCAATGCTTCTGGGCAAGCTGATCTCTCCCAGCCGTCCTGACCCGGAAAAAAACTCTCCTTACGAGTGCGGCTTCGAGGCGTTTGAAGACGCCCGCATGAAGTTCGATGTCCGCTACTACCTCGTGGCCATTCTTTTCATTCTGTTCGATCTCGAAATTGCTTTCCTGTTCCCGTGGGCCGTCGTGCTGCGGGAAATCGGCATGTTCGGCTTTGTCGCCATGCTGGTGTTCCTCGCGATTCTCGTGGTCGGTTTTATCTACGAGTGGAAAAAAGGAGCGCTGGAATGGGAATAGAAGGCGTACTGGAAAAGGGCTTCATCACCACGTCGGCCGACAAGGTCATCAACTGGACCCGCACCGGCTCGCTGTGGCCGATGACGTTCGGCCTGGCGTGCTGTGCTGTGGAAATGATGCAGGCCGGCGCGGCGCGCTACGACCTTGACCGTTTCGGCATCATCTTCCGGCCCAGTCCCCGCCAGAGCGACCTGATGATCGTCGCCGGCACCCTGTGCAACAAGATGGCTCCGGCCCTGCGCAAGGTGTACGACCAGATGGCCGAGCCGCGCTGGGTACTCTCCATGGGTTCCTGTGCCAATGGCGGCGGCTACTACCATTACTCGTACTCGGTGGTACGCGGTTGCGATCGCATCGTTCCCGTGGATGTTTACGTGCCCGGCTGTCCGCCGACGGCCGAAGCCTTGCTCTACGGCATCATTCAGCTGCAAAGCAAGATCAAACGTACCTGTACCATCGCCCGTTAAAAGGTAAACGCCCATGGCATCGTACCTGGACGCGTTGAAGGCGCAGACCGAATCGCTTCTTGGCGACCGGCTTGTGTCGGCGACCACTGCCCTCGGCGAGCTGACGCTCGTCTGCAAAGCCTCCTCCATCGTCGAATCCTGTCGCCTGCTGCGCGACGAAGCCGGTTTCGAACAGTGCATCGACCTGTGCGGGATGGATTACAGCACCTACAAGGACGGCGCCTACGACGGCGCCCGTTTCGCGGTCGTGCTCCACCTGCTGTCCGTCGCGCACAATCTGCGCGTTCGCGTGCGCTTCTTCGCTGAAGACGACAGTTTCCCGGTCGTGCCGTCGCTGGTCGACATCTGGCCGGGCCTCAACTGGTTCGAGCGCGAAGCGTTCGACCTGTTCGGCATCGTCTTTGACGGTCACCCGGACCTGCGCCGCATCCTGACCGACTACGGTTTCGTCGGCCACCCGTTCCGCAAGGACTTCCCGGTTTCCGGGCATGTGGAAATGCGCTACGACCCGACCGAAGGCCGCGTCATCTACCAGCCTGTGACCATCGAGCCGCGTGAAATCACGCCGCGCATCATCCGCGAGGAGAACTACGGTGGCTGAAATCCGTAACTACACGCTGAACTTCGGTCCGCAACACCCGGCCGCTCACGGCGTGCTGCGGCTGGTGCTCGAACTCGACGGCGAAGTCGTCATGCGTGCCGACCCGCACATCGGGCTTCTGCATCGCGGCACCGAGAAGCTGGCCGAACAGAAGACCTTCATCCAGAGCGTGCCGTACATGGACCGTCTCGACTATGTGTCGATGATGTGCAACGAGCACGCCTATGTGATGGCGATCGAAAAACTCATCGGGGTCGAGGTGCCGCTGCGCGCCCAGTACATCCGGGTGATGTTCGACGAAATCACGCGCATCCTGAACCATCTGCTGTGGATCGGCGCCCACGCGCTCGACATTGGCGCGATGACGCTGTTCCTGTACGCGTTCCGCGAACGCGAAGACCTGATGGACTGCTACGAAGCCGTCAGCGGCGCGCGGATGCACGCGGCGTACTACCGTCCGGGCGGCGTTTATCGCGACCTGCCGGACACGATGCCGCAGTACACTTTCTCCAAGCTTAAGAATGATCGCGAACTGGCACGCCTGAACGAAAATCGTCAGGGCAGCCTGCTCGACTTCATCGACGATTTCACCCGCCGCTTCCCGGCCTGTGTCGACGAATATGAAACGCTGCTGACCGACAACCGGATCTGGAAGCAGCGTACGGTCGGCATCGGCGTGGTATCGCCGGAGCGTGCACTGGCACTGGGCTTTACCGGTCCGATGCTGCGTGGCTCGGGCATCGCCTGGGACGTGCGCAAGAAGCAGCCGTACGAAGTCTACGATCGCATGGATTTCGACATCCCGATCGGCGTCAACGGCGACTGCTACGACCGCTACCTGGTCCGTATCGAAGAATTCCGTCAGTCGAACCGCATCATCAAGCAGTGCGTCGACTGGCTGCGCAAGAATCCGGGCCCGGTCATCACCGACGACCACAAGGTTGCGCCGCCGTCGCGCGAGTCGATGAAGACCAACATGGAAGAGCTGATTCACCACTTCAAGCTCTTCTCCGAAGGGATGCACGTGCCGGAAGGCGAAGCCTACTGCGGCATCGAGCACCCGAAGGGCGAGTTCGGCATCTATCTCGTTTCCGACGGCGCAAACAAACCCTATCGTCTGAAGATCCGCGCCCCCGGCTATGCGCATCTCGCCGGCATGGACGAAATGTCCACCGGCCACATGCTGGCCGACGTGGTGTCGATCATCGGCACGCAGGACATCGTATTCGGGGAGATTGACCGCTGATGTTGTCGCCAGAAGCCCTCAAGCAGATCGACCGCGAGGTCGCCAAATACCCGGCCGACCAGGCCCGTTCGGCCGTCATGTCGGCGCTGCGCATCGCGCAGACCGAGCGTCACGCCACCGGCAGCACGCCGGCGGAGCGCGCGCTGACCACCGAACTGATCGAGTTCGTTGCCGATTACCTCGGCATCCCGGCGGTCGCCGCCTACGAAGTCGCAACGTTCTACAACATGTATGACCTCAAGCCGGTCGGCAAGTACAAGCTGACCGTGTGCACCAACCTGCCCTGTGCGCTGTCGGGTGGTGTGGACACCGGCGACTACCTGAAGCACAAGCTCGGTATCGGTTATGGTGAGACCACCGCCGACGGCAAGTTCACGCTGGTGGAAGGGGAGTGCATGGGCGCCTGTGGCGACGCACCGGTCATGCTGGTGAACAACCACAAGATGTGCAGCTTCATGAATCGTGAAGCCATCGACAAGAAACTGGCGGAGTTCGAATAATGGCCGTCTACACTTCCGGCGTCATTTTCGACGGCGTGGACACCTCGGATCCGAACTGCTGGACGCTCGACGCGTATCTGCAGCGCGGCGGCTATGTCGCGCTGAAGAAGATCCTCGACAGCAAGATCCCGCAGGAAGACGTGATCGCCGAGGTCAAGGGATCCAACCTGCGCGGCCGTGGCGGCGCAGGTTTCCCGACCGGCCTCAAGTGGTCGTTCATGCCGCGTTCGTTCCCGGGCGACAAGTACCTGGTCTGCAACACTGACGAGGGCGAACCGGGCACGTTCAAGGACCGCGACATCCTGCGCTTCAATCCGCATGCGCTGATCGAGGGCATGATCATCGCCGGTTATGCGATGGGCGTGAAACGCGCGTACAACTACATCCACGGCGAAGTGTTCGAGGATTACCTGCGCTTTGAAGCCGCACTGGACCAGGCCCGCGCGGCCGGCCTGCTCGGCGACAACATCAACGGTTCCGATTTCTGCTTCGACCTGTTCGGTCACCACGGTTACGGCGCCTACATCTGTGGCGAGGAAACCGCGCTGCTCGAATCGCTGGAAGGCAAGAAGGGCCAGCCGCGCTTCAAGCCGCCGTTCCCGGCCAGCTTCGGCCTGTACGGCAAGCCGACCACGATCAACAACACCGAATCGTTCGCGTCGGTGCCGTTCATCATGCGCGACGGCGGGCAGAACTTCCTCGACAAGGGCAAGCCGAACAACGGTGGCACCAAGCTGTTCTCGGTATCCGGCCACGTCAACCGCCCCGGCAACTACGAAGTCCCGCTCGGCACGCCGTTCGCCGAACTGCTGGAAATGGCCGGCGGCATGCGCGATGGCAAGAAGCTCAAGGCGGTGATCCCGGGTGGTTCGTCCGCTCCGGTGCTGCCGGCCGAGATCATGATGAACTGCACGATGGACTACGACGCGATCGCCAAGGCGGGATCGATGCTCGGTTCCGGCGCGGTCATCGTCATGAACGAGGACGTGTGCATGGTCCGGGCGCTCGAGCGTCTGGCCTATTTTTACCACGAGGAATCGTGCGGCCAGTGCACGCCGTGCCGTGAAGGCACCGGCTGGCTCTACCGCGTGATTCATCGCATCGCCAACGGCGAAGGCCGTCCGGGCGATCTTGAATTGCTCGATTCGGTCGGCAACAACATGGCAGGTCGCACCATCTGTGCGCTGGCTGATGCCGCCGTGTTCCCTGTTCGCAGTTTCACCAAGCACTTCCGCAATGAGTTCGAGTACCTGATCGAACACAAGAAGCCGCTGGTGAATCACAAATGGTGTTGAGCGATGCTTGAAATCGAAATTGACGGTAAGAAACTGACGGTGCCGCAAGGCAGCACCGTGATGGAAGCCGCCCACTCCGTCGGCACCTACATCCCGCACTTCTGCTACCACAAGAAGCTGTCGATCGCTGCGAACTGCCGCATGTGCCTGGTCGAAGTGGAAAAGGCGCCGAAGCCGCTGCCGGCCTGTGCCACCCCGGTGACCGACGGCATGAAGGTGTTCACGCATTCCGATCTGGCCACCAAGGCACAGAAGGGCGTGATGGAATTCCTGCTGATCAACCACCCGCTCGACTGCCCGATCTGTGACCAGGGCGGCGAGTGCCAGTTGCAGGATCTGGCGGTCGGCTACGGTGCCGGCGCGTCGCGCTATCAGGAAGAGAAGCGCAGCGTCGCAGGCAAGGACATGGGTCCGCTGGTCTCGGCCGAAGAAATGAGCCGCTGCATCCATTGCACGCGCTGCGTCCGCTTCACCGAGGAAATCGGCGGCCTGCAGGAAATCGGCATGGCCAACCGTGGCGAGCACTCGGAAATCCTGCCGTTCCTCGGCAAGACCGTGGACTCGGAAATCTCCGGCAACGTGATCGACCTGTGCCCGGTCGGCGCCCTGACCTCCAGGCCGTTCCGCTACAGCGCCCGGCCGTGGGAACTGTCGCGTCGCCGTTCGGTCAGCCCGCACGACGGCCTCGGCAGCAACCTGATCGTTCAGGTCAAGAGCCATGAGGTCAAGCGCGTCCTGCCGCTGGAAAACGAAGAACTGAACGAGTGCTGGCTCGCCGACCGCGACCGCTACTCGTACGAAGCCCTGAATGGCGCCGACCGCCTGACCCGTCCGATGGTCAAGCAGGATGGCAAATGGCTTGAGACCGACTGGGCCGGCGCACTCGATTATGTGTCGCATGCGCTGAAGGACATCGTCGCCCGCGACGGCGCCGACGCCATCGGTTTCCTGGCCTCGAACCATTCGACGCTGGAAGAATTGCTGCTGGTCAAAAAACTGGCCAGTGCGCTCGGGACCGGCAACGTCGATACCCGTGGCCGCCGCGCCGACTTCCGTGCCGACGGAAAACAGCAGGGCGCATTGTGGCTCGGCCGCAGCGTCGCCAGTTTGAGCACGCTCAAATCTGCGCTGCTGATCGGCTCGAATCTGCGCAAGGAGCAGCCGCTGATCGCTGCCCGCCTGCGCCAGGCGGTGAAGAAGGGCACGCAACTGAATGTGCTTGCGCTGGCCGACGACGCGCTGCTGTGCGACACCCGGGTCAAGACCGTGGTCAAGCCGTCGGCGCTGGTCGACACGCTGGCCCGCGTGCTGCGTGCCGTGGCCGAAGCCAAAGATGCCTCGCCGACCGTTGACGTGCGCAATATCGAAGCCGATGACGATGCCCGCGCCATTGCCGCCAGCCTGATCGCCGCCGAAGGCGATGCCGCCGTGCTGCTGGGTGCCCAGGCCGAACATCATCCGCGCTTCGCCGAACTGCTGGCGCTGGCCAACGACATCGCCCGCCTGAGCGGCGCCACTGCCGGTGTGCTCGGCCAGGCTGCCAACTCGGTCGGCGCCGAACTGGTCTGCCGCCCGGCAACGGGCGGTCGTCATGCCGGTGCAATGCTGTCCGAGCCGCGTCAGGCCTATGTGCTGCTGAATACCGAACTCGACTTTGACACCGCGAACGCCCGCCAGGCGCGCGCCGCCGTGGCCAATGCGAAGATGGTTGCCGCCCTGACCGCGTTCAGGACGCCGGAACTGCTCGAATACGCCGACGTGCTGCTGCCGATCGCGCCGTTCAGCGAAACCGCCGGCAGCTTCATCAATATGGAAGGCCGCCTGCAGACCTTCAACGGCGTGGTGCGTCCGCTGGGCGAAACCCGTCCGGCCTGGAAGGTACTGCGCGTGCTGGGCAATCTGCTCGGTGCCGCCGGCTTCGACTACGAGACGGCCGAAGACGTTCGCGTCGAAGCGCTCGAAGTCGCCGGCGACCTTGCCACCCGCCTGAACAATGGCGTGAACGGCGTTGCCGTGTCGCTGGCCGTGCCGGCAGCGGCGGGGCTGGAACGCCTGGCCGACGTGCCGCTGTATGCGACCGATGCGCTGGTCCGCCGCGCCCCGAGCCTGCAGCAGACCCGCGAAGCGCGTGAAGCCGCCCTGGCCCGCGTCCATCCGGACACGCTGGCGCAACTCGGTCTGGAACACGGCGCGCAAGCGCTGGCGGTCCAGCAGGGTGGCGAAGCCCGGGTGACGATCGAGGCCGATGCCGGCGTCCCGCCCGGCGTGGTCCGCCTGGCGGCCGCGCTGGCGGAAACGGCCGCGCTCGGCGGTTTCTTCGACACCATTGAACTGAAGCGAGGGTAAGCCGTGGAACTCCTGCAAAGCCTGCTCGGTCAGGACCTCGGCCTGGCCGCCTGGACGCTGTTGAAGATCGTGGTCATCGTGTTGCCGCTGATGGGCTGCGTGGCCTACCTGACGCTCGCCGAGCGCAAGGTCATCGGCTACATGCAGCTGCGGATCGGCCCGAACCGCGTCGGCATCAAGGGTGTGCTGCAGCCGATCGCCGATGCGCTGAAGCTGCTGACCAAGGAAATCATTTTCCCGACCAAGGCCAACAAGGGCCTGTTCATCCTCGGTCCGCTGCTGTCGATCGGACCGGCACTGGCCGCCTGGGCGGTGATCCCGTTCTCGCCGGAACTGGTGCTGGCCAATATCGACGCCAGCCTGCTGTACATCATGGCCATCACGTCGATCGGCGTGTACGGCGTGATCGTGGCCGGTTGGGCCTCGAACTCGAAGTATGCATTCCTCGGCGCCATGCGCTCCGCGGCGCAGATCGTGTCGTATGAAATCGCCATGGGCTTTGCCCTGGTGTGCGTGCTGATGGTGACCGGCTCGCTGAACCTGGTCGACATCGTTACCCAGCAGGGCCACGGCATGGCAGGCGGTTCGCTGCTGTCGTGGAACTGGGTGCCGCTGTTCCCGATGTTCGTGGTCTACCTGGTCTCGGGTGTGGCCGAAACCAACCGCGCGCCGTTCGACGTTGCGGAAGGCGAATCGGAAATCGTTGCCGGCTTCCACGTTGAATACTCGGGCATGGCCTTCGCGGTGTTCTTCCTGGCCGAATACGCGAACATGATCCTGATCGCGATGCTGACCTCGCTGATGTTCCTCGGCGGCTGGCTGTCGCCGTTCCCGGCATCGGTTCCGTTCCTGGGCGCTGGCGGTTTCCACTGGCTGGTGCTGAAGATCGCATTCATCCTGTTCTGCTTCCTGTGGTTCCGCGCCACCTTCCCGCGCTATCGCTATGACCAGATCATGCGTCTGGGCTGGAAAGTGTTCATCCCGGTGACCCTGGTGTGGCTGGTGTTGGTGGGTGTGTGGATGATGAGCCCGCTGTCCATCTGGAACTGAGGCGGGAGAAAAGACCATGATCAAGAACTTTTTCAAGACCTTCCTGCTGACGGAACTGGTGAAGGGGCTGGCGGTTACCGGCCGCCACTTCTTCTCCCGCAAGATCACCGTGCAGTACCCGGAAGAAAAGACCCCGATCAGCCCGCGTTTCCGCGGCCTGCACGCGCTGCGTCGCTACCCGAACGGTGAGGAGCGCTGCATTGCCTGCAAGCTGTGCGAAGCCGTCTGCCCGGCGATGGCGATCAATATCGAGTCGGAAAAGCGCGAGGACAACACGCGCCGCACCACCCGCTACGAGATCGACCTGACCAAGTGCATTTTCTGTGGCTTCTGCGAGGAATCTTGTCCGGTGGACTCCATCGTCGAGACGCACATCCTCGAATACCATGGCGAAAAGCGCGGCGACCTCTACTACACCAAGCCGATGCTGCTCGCCGTCGGCGACCGCTACGAGGCCGAGATCGCCAAGAACCGCGAACTCGACGCGAAATACCGCTAAGGGGAAAGCATGACGTTCCAGCTGATTCTGTTCTACGCGCTGTCCGCGCTGCTGCTGTTCGCCGGGGTGAGGGTCATTACCTCGAAAAACCCGGTGCACGCGGCGCTCAACCTCGTGCTTGCCTTCTTCGTGTCCGCCGGCCACTGGCTGCTGCTGCAGTCCGAGTTCCTGGCCATCGCGCTGGTGCTGGTCTATGTCGGCGCGGTGATGGTGCTGTTCCTGTTCGTGGTCATGATGCTCGACATCAACTTCGACAAGCTGCGTGAAGGGTTCTGGAAGCATCTGCCGTTCGCGCTGGTGGTGGCCGTCGTGCTGATCGCCGAGATGGTCTACGTGCTCGGCGGCCCGAATGCCCAGCTCGGACTCGAAGCGCCGGCGCCGCTGGCTGCCGACTACAGCAACGTCCGCGACATCGGCCTGCAGCTGTACACCACCTACCTGTATCCGTTCGAGCTGGCCGCCGTGCTGCTGCTGGTCGGTATCGTTGCCGCGATTGCGCTGACCCAGCGCCAGCGCAAGGAAACCAAGTGGGTCGATCCGGCTACCCAGGTAGTGGTCAAACGCGATGACCGCGTCCGCCTCGTCAAGATGGCGGCCGTAAAGCGCGACGACGCCGAAGACGCGCCGACAACCGACAACAACGCCTAAGGCGCGAAAGGGAGGAAAAACACATGCTCACACTGACGCACTTCCTCGTGCTGGCCGCGGTTCTGTTTGCGGTAAGCGTGCTCGGCATCTTTCTGAACCGCAAGAACGTGATCGTGCTGCTGATGGCGATCGAACTCATGCTGCTCGCGGTCAACTTCAACTTCATCGCCTTCTCGCATTACCTCGGTGATACGGCAGGGCAGATCTTCGTGTTCTTCATCCTGACCGTGGCCGCGGCGGAATCCGCGATCGGTCTGGCGATTCTGGTTGTGCTGTTCCGCAACCTGAACACGATCAACGTTGAAGACTTGGGCAGCCTGAAGGGCTAAGCACACAGGGAATAGAGACAAAAAAATGGACATGAAAAGCCTCTATCTGCTGATCGCGCTGGCGCCTCTCGCGGGTTCCGCGATTGCCGGCCTGTTCGGCTGGGCGATCAGTCGGCGCGCCGCACACATGGTGACCATCCTCGGGGTGGCCGTGTCGTGCGTCGGTTCGATCAGCGTTCTGAGCGGCATCCTGAACGGCGCGCAACCGTTCAACGGTGACGTCTACACCTGGCTGACCGTTGCCGGCCATACCTATTCGGTCGGCTTCCTGATCGACTCGCTGACGGCGATGATGATGGTCGTGGTGACCTCGGTGTCGCTGATGGTGCACATCTACACCATCGGCTACATGGCGGAAGACCCCGGCTACAACCGCTTCTTCAGCTATATCTCGCTGTTCACCTTCTCGATGCTGATGCTGGTGATGAGCAACAACTTCGTCCAGCTGTTCTTCGGCTGGGAAGCGGTGGGCCTGGTGTCCTACCTGCTGATCGGCTTCTGGTTCAAGCGTCCGACCGCGATCTTCGCCAACCTGAAGGCCTTCCTGGTCAACCGGGTCGGTGACTTCGGCTTCGCGCTCGGCATCGGCATGGTGCTGTACTACTTCGGCGGTTCGCTGAACTACACCGAAGTGTTTGCCAACGCGCCGGCACTGAAGGACGCGACCATCCAGCTGATCCCTGGCACCGACTGGTCGCTGATGACCGTGACCTGCATCCTGCTGTTCATCGGCGCGATGGGCAAATCGGCCCAGTTCCCGCTGCATGTGTGGCTGCCTGACTCGATGGAAGGCCCGACGCCGATCTCGGCGCTGATCCACGCCGCCACCATGGTGACGGCCGGCATCTTCATGGTCGCCCGCATGAGCCCGCTGTTCGAACTGTCCGATACCGCGCTGTCCTTCGTGCTGGTCATCGGCTCGATCACGGCGCTGTTCATGGGCTTCCTCGGCATCGTGCAGAACGACATCAAGCGTGTCGTCGCCTACTCGACGCTGTCGCAACTCGGCTACATGACCGTCGCGCTCGGCGCCTCGGCCTACAACGTCGCCGTGTTCCACCTGATGACGCACGCGTTCTTCAAGGCGCTGCTGTTCCTGGCCGCCGGCAGCGTGATCATCGGCATGCACCATGATCAGGACATGCGCAACATGGGTGGCCTGCGCAAGTACATGCCGATTACCTGGATCACCAGCCTGATCGGTTCGCTGGCGCTGATCGGCACCCCGTTCTTCTCCGGCTTCTACTCGAAGGACTCGATTATCGAGGCCGTGCATGCCTCGACGCTGCCGGGCGCGCAGTTCGCGTACTTCGCCGTCATCGCCGGTGTGTTCGTCACCGCGTTCTACAGCTTCCGCCTGTACTTCCTGGTCTTCCATGGCAAGGAACGCTGGATGCAGAAGGGCCACCATGACCATCATGGCGACGACCACGGCGAGCATCACCACGGTCTGGGCCCGAACGACAAGCCGCATGAAAGCCCGTGGGTCGTGACGCTGCCGCTGGTGCTGCTGGCGATCCCGTCGCTGCTGATCGGCTACTTCACCATCGAACCGATGCTGTATGGCGACTTCTTCAAGCAGGCCATCTTCGTCAACGCCGAACTCCACCCTGCGATGTCCGTCATCGCCGAAGAGTTCCATGGCGCGGCGGCGATGAGCATGCATGCCCTGTCGACGCTGCCGCTGTGGCTGGCCATCGCCGGGGTGGCAACTGCCTACGTGTTCTACATGGTCGCGCCGCAGATTCCCGCCGCGATCCGCAAAGCCGCCAGCCCGATCTACACCCTGCTGGACAACAAGTACTACATGGACGATCTGTACTTTGCCGTATTCGCCAAGGGCTCGCGCCTGCTCGGTACCGGCTTCTGGAAGATCGGCGATCAGACCCTGATTGACGGACTGATCGTCAACGGCTCGGCCCGCGTGGTCGGTTCGCTGGCCGCGGTGGTACGCAAGGTGCAGACGGGCTTCATCTACAGCTACGCCACCGCCATGGTCATCGGCGTGCTGGTGCTGCTCACCCTATTCGTGGTCGGCTTCTAAGACCTGTAGACGATTTAGAAAGAAAAGCTAGGTTCGAAAATGAGTGAGAATCTGCTCAGTCTGGTGATCTGGGTCCCGATCGTGGCCGGGTTGCTGACTTTGGCTACCGGAGGGGACCGGAACGCATCGCTGGCGCGAGTCATCGCGCTGGTCGGTGCACTGGCTGGCTTCGCATTGTCGTTGCCGCTGTACTTCGATTTCACGCCACTGCATGGCGGCATGCAATTCGAGGAGTTCACCCCGTGGTTCGCCAGTCTTAACATCAACTACCATCTGGGTGTCGACGGCATCTCGATGTGGCTGGTCATCCTGAACAGCTTCACTACCGTACTGGTGGTGCTGGCCGGCTGGCAGGTGGTCGAGAAGCGCGTCGCGCAGTACTTCGCCGCCTTCCTGATCATGTCCGGGCTGATCAACGGTGCGTTCGCCGCACTGGACGCCGTGCTGTTCTACGTGTTCTTCGAAGCGATGCTGATCCCGATGTACCTGGTGATCGGCGTATGGGGCGGACCGCGTCGCGTGTATGCGTCGATCAAGTTCTTCCTGTACACGCTGCTCGGCTCGCTGCTGATGCTGGTGTCGTTCATCTACCTGTACTTCCAGGCCCAGGGGAGCTTCGAGATCCTGAAGTTCCACATGGTGCCGCTGTCGATGACGGCGCAGATCCTGCTGTTCGTGGCCTTCTTCTTCTCGTTCGCGGTCAAGGTGCCGATGTTCCCGGTGCACACCTGGCTGCCGGACGCGCACGTGGAAGCCCCGACCGGCGGTTCGATGGTGCTGGCCGCCATCACGCTGAAGCTCGGCGCCTACGGCTTCCTGCGTTTCCTGCTGCCGATCGTGCCGGATGCCGCGCGCGAACTGCAGTGGCTGATGATTGTGCTGTCGCTGATTGCGGTGGTGTATATCGGCCTGGTGGCGCTGGTGCAGACCGACATGAAGAAACTGGTCGCGTATTCGTCGATCGCGCACATGGGCTTCGTCACCCTGGGCTTCTTCATGTTCACGCCTGACGGCCAGCTGAACCAGTGGGCAGTCGAAGGCGCGCTGGTGCAGATGATCTCGCACGGCTTCGTGTCCGCCGCCATGTTCATGAGCATCGGCGTGCTGTACGACCGCCTGCACAGCCGCAATATCGCCGACTACGGCGGTGTGGCCAACAAGATGCCGATCTATGCCGCGTTCGCGCTGCTGTTTGCGATGGCCAACGCCGGCCTGCCGGCCACGTCGGGCTTCGTCGGCGAGTTCATGGTCATCATGGGCGCGGTGCAGGTCAACTTCTGGTTCGCGTTCTTCGCCGGCACCACGCTGATCTTCGGCGCTGCCTACACGCTGTGGATGTACAAGCGGGTGATCTTCGGTGACGTTGCCAACGAAAAGGTGGCCGAGCTGAAAGACGTGAACAAGCGCGAGTTCCTGATCCTGGCGGTGCTGGCCATCGCGGTGCTCGGCATGGGCCTCTATCCGCAGATGTTCGTGGAGGTGATGCACACCAGCGTCAACGATCTTCTGAGCCACGTGGCTCAGAGCAAGCTGATGTAAGTCGCCAACCCGCAACAAGGAAACACATCAAATGAGTTGGGCTGATTTGAATCTGATGCCGGCCTTGCCGGAGATCGTGCTGCTGTGCGCGGCGCTGGCGATCCTCATCATCGACCTGTTCGTGAAGAGCGAACGCCGCGGCGTCACCTATGCACTGTCGATGCTGACCCTGATCGGCACCGCCGTCGCCGTGGTCGCGTCCTGGGTCCCGTACCCGGTGCTGACCTTCAGCGGCATGTACATTGCCGACCCGGTGTCGAGCCTGTCCAAGCTGGGGCTGCTGGTCGCCGTGGGTGCCACCTTCGTCTATGCGCGGCAGTATGCGCATGACCGCGGCTTCCTGAAGGGCGAACTGTTTACCCTCGGGCTGTTCTCGCTGCTGGGCATGTTCGTCATGGTGTCGGCCAGCCACTTCCTGACCCTGTACATCGGTCTGGAGCTGCTGTCGCTGTCGCTGTACGCCATGATCGCCATGTCGCGCGAATCGATTCCGGCCACCGAAGCGGCGATGAAGTATTTCGTGCTTGGCGCGCTGGCGTCCGGCCTGCTGCTGTACGGCATCTCGATGGTGTACGGCGCAACCGGTTCGCTGCAGATCAGTGACGTGGCGCACGCCATCGGCGCCGGTCAGGCAAATACCACCCTGGTCAGCTTCGGTCTGGTGTTCATCATTGCCGGCCTCGCGTTCAAGCTCGGCGCCGTGCCGTTCCACATGTGGGTGCCGGACGTGTACCAGGGGGCGCCGACGGCGGTCACCGTGCTGATCGGCTCCGCGCCGAAGCTGGCGGCCTTCGTGTTCACCTTCCGCTTCCTGGCCCAGGCCCTGGCGCCGGCAGCGGTGGCATGGCAGCCGATGCTGGTCATCCTGGCCGTGGCCTCGCTGGTACTCGGCAACCTGGCCGCGATCATGCAGACCAACATCAAGCGCATGCTGGCCTACTCGACCATCTCGCACATGGGCTTCCTGCTGATCGGCATCCTGGCGGCCAGCCCGTCCGGCTATACCGCCGCGCTGTTCTACGCGATCACCTACATGCTGACCGCGCTGGCCAGCTTCGGCATCCTGGTGGCGCTGTCGCGGGCCGGTTTCGAATGCGAAACCATGGATGATCTCAAGGGTCTGAACCAGAAGAATGCCTGGTACGCGCTGCTGGTGCTGTTTGCCATGTTCTCGATGGCCGGCATCCCGCCGATGGTCGGCTTCTACGCCAAGTTTGCGGTGCTGAAGGCTGCCGTCGACGCCGGTCTGCTGTGGCTGGCCGTGGTCGGCGTGATGATGTCGCTGATCGGTGCGTTCTACTACCTGCGGGTGGTCAAGGTGGTCTACTTTGACGACGCGACCGACACCAGCAGTGGCGACAAGCTCACCATCGGTGGCGACATGAAACTGGTGCTCGGCCTGAACGGCCTGGCCCTGCTGGTCCTCGGCGTGCTGCCGAACGGCCTGTACGCCGCCTGCCTGGAAGCCATGCGCCAGTCGCTGGGCGGCATGTAAGCGCTGCCAGCAACCGACAGACGCCCGCGGGATCGCTCCCGCGGGCGTTTTTGCGTCGGCCTGCCATATCGTTATGCGAACGGATGCCTTGTCTATGGCGGGCGCTTTAGGCACAGTTCAGGACAAGTGCAATCATTCGCAGAGATTCAGGTATGTCGTCGGTCAAACCCACCATCAGTTTCGAGTTCTTTCCGCCCAAGACCGAAGAAGGGCATGCCAGACTGGCCACGGCGCGCAAGCAGCTGGCCCACTTCAAGCCGGCCTTCTTCTCGGTGACGTTCGGCGCCGGTGGCACCACGCGCGAGGGCACCCTGCGTGCCGTGCTCGATATCCGTGACGCCGGCTATGCCGCCGCCCCCCACCTGTCCTGCATCGGCTCGACCCGGGACAATATCCGCTCCATCCTCGACGAATACCGCGAGAAGGGCATCCGCCACGTGGTGGCGCTGCGCGGTGACATCCCGTCCGGCATGGGCGAAGTCGGCGAGTTCCGCTATGCCAACGAGCTGGTTTCGTTTATCCGCGATACCCACGGCGATCATTTCCATATCGAGGTGGCGGCCTACCCGGACTATCACCCGCAGGCGGTCAATGCCCGTGCCGACCTCGATGCCTTCGCCGGCAAGGTCCGTGCCGGTGCCAACTCGGCGATCACCCAGTATTTCTTCAATGCCGACGCCTACTTCGCCTTCGTCGACGAAGCCAGCGCGCGCGGCGTCGACATCCCGATCGTGCCGGGCATCATGCCGATCTACAACTTCAGCCAGCTGGCCCGTTTCTCCGACCTGTGCGGCGCCGAAATTCCGCGCTGGCTGCGGCTGAAGCTGCAGGCCTATGGCGACGATGTCGCCTCGATCCGCGCGCTGGGGCTGGATGTGGTGACCGAGCTGTGCGACCGGCTGCTGTCGAATGGCGCGCCGGGCCTGCACTTCTATACGCTGAATGCTGCCGGCAGCGTATCGACGCTGTGCCAGCGGCTCGGGCTGTAGCCCGGTTGATACCGGTCAACGCAATGACATGAAACCGGTCCGGCTGCGACGCTATGTCGCAGGGATGAACGGCCGCATGGGCTTACCATGCGGCCGTTCTTATTCGGATTGATGTCGTCATGTTTTTACGGAATCAGACTATTCTTATCGGCTTGGCTGTTTCGCCGGCTGTTTTTGCAAATTCCCCCGAGGCGGGGGCGGCGACGCAACTGGACGAGGTCGTGGTGACGGCCGCGCCGACCACGGCACCGCTGACGGTGACGCTGGACCCGCGAGCGACCTATCAGCCGGCGCCGGCGGCAGATGGCGCCGGCCTGCTGAAAGCGATTCCCGGCTTCAATGTCACCCGCAAGGGCGGCAGCGGCGGTGACCCGCTGTTTCGCGGTCTTGGTGGCGGGCGGCTGGATATCCAGGCCGACGGCACCGGCCTGTATGGCGGCTGCGGCGGTCGCATGGACCCGCCGACCGCGTACCTGAACCCGGAAACGTTTGACCGCGTGACGCTGCTGAAAGGGCCGCAGACGGTCAAGCACGGGCCGGTCGCCTTTGCCGGTACGGTGCTGTTCGAGCGCGAAGCGCCGGCGTTTGTCGAGCCGGGCGTCGAGGGGCAGGCCAGTCTGCTGGTCGGTCGTGACGGGCGGGTCGACTCCGGGCTGAACTTCTCCGCCGGCAGCTCGCAGGCCTATGTGCGCATCAGCACCCAGACCAATGACAGCGATGATTACCACGACGGCAACGGCAATGCGGTGCACAGCGAAAGCAAGCGCCGCGCCGGTTCGCTGACGATCGGCATCACGCCGACCGAGAACACCACGCTGGAAGCCAGCTATGACATCAGCCGCGCCGAGGCTGCCTACGCCGACCGTGGCATGGACGGCAGCAAATTCGATCGCAATGCGTGGAATCTCAAGTTCGAACAGCGCAACCTCACCAGCTGGCTGAACAAGGTCGGGGTGCAGGTGTTCCGCAGCTACGTCGACCACGTGATGGACAACTACACTTTCCGCAGCACGCCGAAGATGAAGCAGGCAGCGATGAATCCGGACCGCACCGTGACCGGTGGCCGCGCCTATACCCAGTTTGCCGTTGGCGAAGGCGAACTGGATGTCGGTTTCGACTGGCAGGATGACCAGCACCGCAGCCGCATGGGCATGATGGGCGCCGACTACCACGACAAGCCGTACGCGGCCGACATGTCGCTGGAACGGCGCGGCGTGTATGGCGAGCTGTCGTACCCGCTGGCTACCCGGACCCGGCTGATCGCCGGCCTGCGCCGCGATCGCGACGAGGCCCGCGACGACAAGCAGCTCGTGAATGGCACGGCCAATCCGAACTACGGGGTGACCCAGCGCAACAATCTGGACAGCGGCTTCATTCGTCTCGAACAGCGCTTCACCGATCCGCTGACGCTGTATGCCGGCTTTGGTCACGCCGAGCGCGGCGCCGATTATTGGGAACGCAATGCGCGCTTCGATCTGAAGCCGGAAACGCTGAACCAGCTCGACGTGGGCGCCTTGTGGCAGGGCGAGAGTCTGTCCGCGTCGCTGTCGCTGTTTGCCGGCCGCATCGATGACTACATCCTGGTCGACTATCGCGCGGCCAAGACCACGGCACGCAATGTCGACGCCAACCGTCGTGGCGGTGAGGCCGATGTGAAATGGCGCTTCCTGCCCGGCTGGACGCTGGGTGGTGCGCTGGCCTATGTCTGGGCCGAGAACGACAGCGAAGGCCGCCCGCTGGGGCAGACGCCGCCGCTGGAAGGTCGGGTGACGCTGAACTACGACAATGACCGCTGGTCTGCTGGCGGTCTGTGGCGGGTGGTGTCGGCGCAGGACCGGGTCGACATCGGTACCGGCAACATCATCGGTCGCGACCTGGGTACGACGCCGGGCTTTGCCACGCTGTCGATCAATGCCGGCTACAAGCCGCTGAAGAACCTGCAACTGACGGCCGGTATCGACAACCTGTTCGACCGCACTTATGCCGAGTCGGTCAGCAAGGCCGGTGCCATGGTGGCAGGTTACGAGCAGACCAGCCGCGTCAACGAGCCGGGCCGGACCTGGTGGGTCAAGGGCCAGTACCGGTTTTGACTGCCGCCTTTGATGAGCGCGGGGGAGGGGAGTGGCGTCGGTGCACGCCCGACTGATTGCGGGGGCGGTGGAGCATGGCAGTCCCCAGTTTCACCCCGCCACCCTCCGCCCTCGCCGCCGCGAGGGGACCTCGCTGCGCTCGTCCGTTCTTCGTTGTGACCCTGGGGGATGTGCACCGGAGGGGGGAGTGGCGTCGGTGCACACCCGACTGATTGCGGGGGCTGTGGAGCACGGCAGTCCCCTGTTTTACCCCGCCACCCTCCGCCCTCGCCGCCGCGAGGGGACCTCGCTGCGCTCGTCCGTTCTTCGTGGTGACCTTTCGGGCACCTGCGCCGTGAGAAGCGTCGGTGCCCGTCCGGCTGACTGCGGCGGCTGCGGTGCCGGGTTTCTAGGCCTGCTCGCAGGGGCGGGGGCACCCGGGGTGTCTCGCTGTCCTGCCGGGGGCAAAGAGGATGAGGCTGCCCAGTGACAGCAGGAAGGCGCTGCCGGCGCCATAGCTCATGACCCAGCCGAAGCCGGATGCCAGGGCGGCGTGGACTGCGTCGCCCGGAACCGTCGACTGCGCCAGCAGGGCTGCCTGTGCCGTCGGGTCGGCGGCCGCAATGATCTTTTCCGCGAACAGGCGCAGTCCGGCGCCATCCTGCATTTTCAGCGTGTCGCGCAGGCTGCTCATGGCGTCCTCCACCAGAATGAACCCGATCAGGGCAATGTTGAAGGCAAGCGATGTCATGCGTGCACTCATGTCCACGCCGGACGCCATGCCCGCGCGCTCGCTGCGTACTGCCGCAGTAATGGTGTTGCTGACCGGTGTGTTGGTCAGGCCAAGGCCGATGCCGGCGAGACTCACGGCCGACAGGCTGATGATGCCGGCCAGGTCCGGACTGAGGGCGTGCGGGTCGCGCGATTCACGCACGCCGGCCCGGGCCAGGAACAGCGTGACGTCGGCCAGAACGACATGGACCAGGAAGACCCATCGCCAGTTTGCCAGCGTCAGGATGGCACTGCCGATGATCGGGCCGAAGCCCAGGCCGATGCCGAAAATGATGCCCCACCAGGCGAAGGCCCGGCCACGCTCGCGCCTGGCCCGGAACTGGCTGGACAGGATGGCGACCTGGCAGATCAGCATCAGTGCCGCGCTCAGGCCCTGAAGGAAGCGTGCGGCAATCAGGACCGGGGCGCTTGCGGTCAGGCCGCATACCAGCGATGTCGCGGCAAAGGCGACGATGCCGGTCAGGAACAGGCGCTTGCGGCCATCGCGGTCGGCCAGCGTCCCGGCGGCCATCAGGATGGTGGTCATGCATGACCCACTGGAGCTGCCTGAAGCCGGGCCGCCATCTATCGCGAGCATCGCCCGGTCAAGCGCCGCGAGGCCGGGCACTGAGCCGTCCGTCACCGCACAAAATGAAAACCGCCCGCGCATCGCTGCAGGGGCGGTTTTTCTTACCCGACCGGCCGGGCAATTCCCAACGAATGGGCGTGACCTGCCGAGAGGTGGTGTGAGCCGAATCCACTCGGCAACCCGCTCAATTACTTGAGCTTGGTTTCCTTGTAGATCACATGCTTGCGCGCAACCGGATCGAATTTCTTGATTTCCATCTTTTCCGGCATGGTGCGCTTGTTTTTGGTCGTGGTGTAGAAATGACCGGTACCAGCGGTCGATTCCAGCTTGATCTTGTCACGCATGATGGTGGCGTTCCTTAACTAAACTTGGGGAGAGGCGAAATCAGAATTCGCCGCGAGCGCGCAGATCGGCCAGCACGACTTCGATGCCGACCTTGTCGATGGTGCGCAGCGCAGCGTTCGACACGCGCAGGCGAACCCAGCGGTTCTCGCTCTCAACCCAGAAGCGACGGTACTGCAGGTTCGGCAGGAACCGACGCTTGGTCTTGTTATTGGCGTGGGAAACATTGTTGCCCACCATCGGACGCTTGCCGGTCACTTTGCAAACTCGCGCCATGATGTTAAATCTCCAGAATCCGGTAAAAGCGGGCTTTATAGCATAAAAAGACCTGCCTGCTCAAGCCTTTGCCAGAGCAGGTGTTGCGGCGGGGGTCTCGGGACGGGGACTGTAGCCCGGCGGTTCGCAACACGACGCGCGGGCGGTTCCGATTGTCGTCTAAAGTCAATGTGTTGACCAGCTGTCAATTGAGTGGCCCGCGCTTTACGGCTACAATCCCGGATTCCGTTGAGTCTGTATTCCCATGACCAAGTTCATCTTTGTTACCGGCGGCGTTGTCTCCTCACTGGGTAAAGGCATCGCCGCCGCGTCCATTGCGGCTATCCTCGAATCGCGTGGTCTCAAAGTCACCATGCTGAAGCTGGACCCCTACATCAACGTCGACCCGGGCACGATGAGCCCGTTCCAGCACGGCGAAGTGTTCGTGACCGAGGACGGGGCCGAAACCGACCTTGATCTGGGCCACTACGAGCGCTTCATCAAGTCGAAGATGCGCAAGTCGAACAACTTCACCACCGGGCAGGTGTACGAGGCCGTCATCGGCAAGGAACGCCGCGGTGACTATCTCGGCGGGACCGTGCAGGTGATCCCGCACATCACCGACGAGATCAAGCTCAAGGTGCGCGAAGGCGCCGGCAATGTCGACGTCGCCATCGTCGAAATCGGCGGCACGGTCGGCGACATCGAGTCGCTGCCGTTCCTGGAAGCCATCCGCCAGATGCGCTCGAATCTCGGCCGCAAGAACACGCTGTACGTCCACCTGTCGTACGTGCCGTTCATTGCCACCGCCGGCGAAATCAAGACCAAGCCGACCCAGCACTCGGTGAAGGAACTGCGCGAGATCGGCATCCAGCCGGACATCCTGCTGTGCCGGATGGACCGCGAACTGCCGGACGACGAAAAGCGCAAGATCGCGCTGTTCTGCAATGTGGAAGAAAACGCCGTCATCGGCTGCTACGACTCCGATTCGATCTACAAGGTGCCGGCGATGCTGCATGCCCAGGGCATCGACGACATCATCTGTGAGCACATGCAGCTCGATCTGCCGAAGGCCGACCTGTCGGCCTGGGACCGCATCATCGATGCGATCGAGCACCCGTCGCGTTCGGTCAATATTGCCATGGTCGGCAAGTACGTCGACCTGACCGAATCGTACAAGTCGCTGTCCGAGGCGCTGAAGCACGCCGGCATCCACACCCGCAGCGAAGTGAACATCAACTACATCGACTCCGAAGAAGTCGAGCGCGACGGCTGCGCCGCACTGCGCGGCATGGATGCGATCCTGGTGCCGGGCGGCTTCGGCAAGCGCGGTGTCGAAGGCAAGATCAAGGCGGTCCGTTACGCCCGCGAGCACAACATCCCGTATCTCGGCATCTGTCTCGGCATGCAGATCGCGCTGATCGAATACGCACGCGACAAGGCCGGCCTGGCCGGTGCCAATTCGACCGAGTTCGATCCGGAAACGGAATACCCGGTTGTGGCGCTGATCGACGAATGGGTGAACCACGACGGCAAGGTCGAAACCCGCGACGAAAACTCGAACCTCGGCGGCACCATGCGTCTGGGCGGGCAGGAATGCCGGCTGGAGCAGGGCTCGCTGGCGGCACGGGTGTATGGCGCGGACACCATTGTCGAACGTCATCGCCACCGCTACGAAGTGAACAACTACTACGTGCCGCGCCTCGAAGCCGCCGGGTTGAAGATCAGTGGCCGTTCGACCGGTGCCGAGCAACTGGTGGAAACCGTCGAGTTGCCGGATCACCGCTGGTTCTTCGCCTGCCAGTTCCACCCCGAGTTCACCTCGACCCCGCGTGACGGCCACCCGCTGTTCACCGCGTACATCGAAGCCGCACTGGCCTACCAGGCGGAAAAGAACCGCTAATCCGGCACCCCGGGGCCGCTCTCGACTGCGAGGCGGCCGTGCCGTACCGACAAGGACGCTATCCATGAAACTGTGCGGATTCGAAACTGGCCTCGACCAGCCGTTGTTCCTGATTGCCGGGCCGTGTGTGATCGAAGGCGAGCAGTTCGCCATCGACACAGCCGGGCAGATCAAGGAAATTGCCGACAGCCTCGGCATTCCGTTCATCTACAAGTCGAGCTACGACAAGGCCAACCGCAGTTCGGACCAGTCGTTCCGCGGTTACGGCATCGACGAAGGGCTGCGCATTCTGGAGAAGGTCCGCAAGCAGGTTGGCGTGCCGATCCTGACCGATGTGCATACCGAAGCCGAGGCGCCGATCGCCGCCAGCGTGGTCGACGTGCTGCAGACGCCGGCCTTCCTGTGCCGGCAGACCGACTTCATTCGCGCCGTCGCTGCGACCGGCAAGCCGGTGAACATCAAGAAGGGGCAGTTCCTCGCCCCGGGCGACATGCTGAATGTGGTGGCCAAGGCCCGTCACGCGGCGCGTGAAGCCGGCCATGACGGTGATACGGTGATGGTGTGCGAACGCGGTGCGTCGTTCGGCTACAACAACCTGGTGTCCGACATGCGCGGGCTGGCGATCATGCGCAATACCGGTTGCCCGGTCGTGTATGACGCGACCCACTCGGTGCAGTTGCCGGGCGGGCAGGGCACTAGTTCCGGTGGCCAGCGCGAATTCGTGCCGGTGCTGGCGCGTGCCGCCGTTGCGGCCGGCATCTCCGGGCTGTTCATGGAAACCCATCCGGAGCCGTCCAGGGCAATGTCGGACGGGCCGAACGCCTGGCCGCTGCCGCGGCTGTATGAACTGCTGGCCACGCTGGTCGAGCTTGACCGCCTGGTCAAGTCCCGTCCGCTGGCCGAGACCGGTCTGTAATCGGGTATCAGGGTGTTGCCGGTCGGCAATACCGGAACGGGCCGGCGTCATGCCGGCCGGTTTGTATTCTCCGCCTTCGCGTTTGCGAGGGCGTTTGCTGATGCGGCAGCCTGTACCACTCCGGGTGGGCGGCTGCCGCAAATACTGTGTTGCTCTACAACTACGTCCGAAATTGAAGGGGAGTCTTGATGAGTTCGATCGTTGATGTGATCGCCCGGGAAGTGCTGGATTCGCGCGGCAATCCGACTGTCGAGTGCGATGTATGGCTCGACAGCGGCGTGATGGGCCGTGCGGCGGTGCCGTCCGGTGCCTCGACCGGCGAGAAGGAAGCGCTCGAACTGCGCGACGGTGACGGAGGACGCTACCTCGGCCGCGGCGTGCTGAAGGCGGTTGAGCATGTCAACGGTGAAATCTGCGAAGCGCTGATCGGCCTCGATCCCGCCGACCAGGGCTATATCGACCAGACCATGCTGGCGCTGGACGGCACCGACAACAAGGGTCGCCTCGGCGCGAACGCGATCCTGGCCGTCTCGGTGGCGACCGCCAAGGCCGCAGCCCAGGAAGCCGGGCTGCCGCTGTACCGCTACCTCGGCGGCGCCGGTCCGATGAGCCTGCCGGTGCCGATGATGAACGTCATCAATGGCGGCGCGCACGCGAACAACACGCTCGACATCCAGGAATTCATGATCATGCCGGTGGGCGCCGGCAGCTTCCGCGAAGCGCTGCGCTGCGGCGCCGAAGTGTTCCATGCGCTGAAGAAGCTGTGCAACAAGGCCGGCCATTCGACCGCCGTTGGCGACGAAGGCGGTTTTGCACCGAACCTGGCCCGCAATGAAGACGCGCTGAAGATGGTGCTCGACGCGATCGATGCGGCCGGCTATGTGCCGGGCGAAGACGTGCTGCTGGCACTCGACTGCGCCAGCTCCGAGTTCTACAAGGACGGCAAGTACCATCTGGCCAGCGAAGGGCTGCAACTGAGCAGCGAAGGCTTCGCCGACTACCTGGCCACGCTGGCATCGAACTACCCGATCATCTCGATCGAGGACGGCATGAGCGAGCACGACTGGGCCGGCTGGAAGATCCTGACCGACAAGCTGGGCCGTGACGTGCAACTGGTCGGCGACGACGTGTTCGTCACCAACCCGAAGATCCTCGGCGAAGGCATCCGCCAGGGCATCGCCAACAGCCTGCTGGTCAAGATCAACCAGATCGGCTCGCTGACCGAAACGCTGAAGGCGGTGGATCTGGCCAAGCGTTCGGGTTACACCAGCGTGATGAGCCATCGCTCGGGTGAAACCGAAGACAGCACCATTGCCGATCTGGCGGTGGCGACCAACTGCATGCAGATCAAGACCGGCTCGCTGTCGCGCTCCGATCGCATGGCGAAATACAATCAGTTGCTGCGCATCGAAGAGGAACTCGGTGCTGCCGCGTACTACCCGGGCCGCGCCGCGTTCTATCATCTGAAGTAATGTCACTGCAGGCACCACCGGAATACGGTGGTGCCTCTTCAACGCCCATGCGCTCCGTCACCCTCATTCTTGTCGTCGGCATCCTCGTCCTGCAGTGGCCCATGTGGTTCGGCAAGGGCAGCTGGATCCGCGTCATGCAGATCGAAAGCCAGCTGTCCGAGCAACGGACGGTGAACGAGCGGCTGCTCGCGCGCAATACGGCGATGGCGGCCGATGTCCGCGACCTCAAACAGGGGCACGAAGCCGTCGAGGAACGTGCCCGCAACGAGCTGGGCATGGTCAAGCCCGGCGAAGTCTTTTTCCAGGTGCTGGGCCGTCCGTCCGGACGTTGAGTCTCTTGCTGCAGTCCGTCGCGCCAGAGTGTTTTTCGCTGTCGGAAACCGCTTTGCATGAAGACACTCCCCTATAATCGTCTGTCCACATGCTTGTGAAATTTTCCGTTAATGACGCCTACCGAGCTAGCCCGTGAAACCCTGCTGACGCTTGCTGCGCGCAAGCTTCCGCCCACGCCGGAAAACTATCAGCGCGTCTACGACGAAATCGGCGAGTTTCCGGCGCCGGTGGCTCCGCTGTCGGCGCCATTGCTGGCCCGCATGGAGTTGTTGCCCGGTGCCATCGATCTGGCGCCGCGCTTCAGCCGCCTGCAGCAGCAGATCGAACGGCAGCAGTGGGATGAAGCAGCAGACCAGTTGCTCGAACTGATGCAGATGCTGATCGAGCAGCAACTGGCCGGCCAGGACTGGAGCGCGCTGCTGCGCGGTCTGATCCGGGCCTGGGACATGCCGCTGGCGGTGACCCAGAGTCACAAGCGCGATACGCTGGACCGGGTGCTGGCCAGCCGTGGCGCGCGGCCGGCGCAGCTGTATGACAAGCTGCAGGGACTGGTCAGCAGCTGGAGCATGGGCGCGGCAGTGCAGAGCGCCGATGGCGACCTGCTGTTCGACGCCATCGATGCGGTGCCGGCTGCCGGCGGAGCGGCCACCGAGGCGAGCCCGGCCGTGCAGGCCTGTCTGGCCGCGCTGCGCGAAGCGCTGACGCTGGGGGTGCATCCGCGCCTGGCCGGTTATCCGGAGCTGCAGCATGAACTGGTCCAGCTGGCGCAGGGACTGGACAGCGGCGAGCGCGACGAGGATCTGGTCATGGTGTCGCGCCGGCTCAAGCGTTTCTGGATCCGGCTGGAACTGGCGACCCAGCAGGACGAGCGGCTGACCACCGCCATTACCCGCATTCTGGACCTGCTGCTGGAAAATCTGGTCGACTTTATCGGCTCTGACGCGCACGTGCAGGGCCAGATCAGCGCCGTGCGTGCGCTGCTGGCCGATTCGCCGGTGTCGATGCGCAAGCTGTATCAGGTCGAGGCCGGACTGAAGGAAGCGGTCTATCGCCAGGGCCTGCTGCGCCACAGCCTCGACGAGGCGACCGATTCGATGCGGCACATGCTCGACAGCTTTATCCACCGCGTCAGCCTGCTGTCCGAAAACACTGATGAATACCAGACCCGCTTCAGCGGCTATGCCGAAGCGATCAATGCCAGCCGGGACCCGCTGGCGCTGCATGGCATCGTCGACAGCCTGATGGCCGACACGCGTGCTGTCCACCTCGACCTGGTCAATGCCCGTGACGAGCTGGTGGACGCCAGGCTGCAGGTCGGCGTGGTCAACGAACGCATCCGCCAGCTGGAAAGCGAGCTGGTCGAAGCCAGTGCCCGGGTCAAGGAAGACCAGTTGACCGGCGCCCTGAACCGGCGCGGGCTGGATGAGCTGTTCTCGCGCGAAAGTGACCGGGCGCAGCGCGAACGCTCGCCGCTGTCGCTGGCGCTGATCGATATCGACAATTTCAAGCAGCTGAACGACCACTACGGCCACCTGGTCGGCGATGATGCGCTGCGACATGTGGTATCGGTGGTGCAGTCGCGCGTGCGCCCCAGTGACGGTGTGGCGCGCTTCGGCGGTGAGGAATTCATCATCCTGATGCCGGGGACCGACGCGGAAAGCGGCTGTGAAATCATCGAGCGCCTGCAGCGCGAACTGACCAAGACCTTCTTCATGGCCCATGAAGACCATGTGGTGATCACCTTCTCGGCCGGCGTCGCCCGCTGGATGCCGGGCGAAAACGAGCTCGACCTGATCGAGCGCGCCGACCATGCCATGTACAAGGCCAAGGTCGGCGGCAAGAATCAGGTGATGCTGGCGCCGGACGTGCTGCCGACGCTGGACTGAGGCGGGCGCGTCAGCCGGCGGCCATCAACCCGGCCAGGGTCTTGCGCGCAAAGCACAGGTCCTGCCAGGCGCGGGCCTTGTCCGGCAGGTTGCGCAGCAGATAGGCCGGGTGGTAGCTGACGATCAGCGGCACGCCGTGCCAGTGGTGAACCTGTCCGCGCAGCCGCGAGATCGCCTGTTCGCTGTCCAGCAGTGCCTGGGTGGCAATGCGGCCGACGCACAGGATCAGCTTTGGCCGGACCAGCCGCAACTGGTCGGCCAGATAATCGACACAGGCAACCATTTCCGCCTGCTGCGGGTTGCGGTTGCCTGGCGGCCGGCACTTCAGCACGTTGGCGATATAGACATCCCGCTCCGGGTCCCAGCCAGTGGCGGTCAGCATGGCGTCCAGCAGCTTGCCGGCCGGACCGACGAACGGCTGGCCAAGGCGGTCTTCCTGCTCGCCGGGCGCTTCACCGACAATCATCAACGCAGCCTGCCGATTGCCGCGCTCGAGCGCGGTCCGGGTGCGGGTTTCGTTCAGTGAACAGCGCTGGCATGCCGGCACCTGCTGCTCCAGATCCGCCCAGTCGCGCAGGGCCGGCGCTTCGTGCCGGGTTTCCGGCATGACCGGGAGGTCGGGGACCTCTGCGGGCGCGGCGGGCATGGCGGTTTCAGCGGCCGTAACGACCGGCGCGGGCGTGCCGATGGCGTCCGGCTGCACGTCGTCATCCGGCTCGGCAGCGGTGGCGGCACGGCCGGGGCGCTGGCGCCACACCGTCAGTCCCAGTTCCTTCAACAGCAAGTCGCGGCGGCTCACAGGGCGATCTCCATCAGGATGGCGTCTTCACGGCCGTTATCGGTACGGTAGTAGTCGCGGCGCACACCACAGCGGACAAAGCCGCGGGCGGTGTACAGCGCCAGTGCCGCACCGTTGCCGGCACGGACTTCAAGCAGCAGTCGGGTCGCCCCTGCCGTGCGGGCTGCGGCGAGTACGGTATCGAGCAGCTGACGACCGAGACCGCGGCGCTGCCAGTCACGGGCAATGACTATGTCATGCAGCTCGGCGTCGTCGAGCACGGTCTGCAGCACGGCGAAACCGACAATGTCGGCGTCAATCTGTGTCACCAGCACCTGACTGCCGCCGTGCAGCGAGCCGGCGATCTGGCCGCGCGTCCAGGCGCCGTCCCGGGCGCCGGCGGCAATGGCTGCCAGCCGCTCAGTGTCGGCATCGGTCGCCGGCCGGAACTGCGGATTCATCGCGCTTCCCGTTCGCTGGTGGTCAGTGCCACCTTGTTGCGCAGGTACAGCAGTTCGGCCCGCTCGGGCGGAACCAGCGGATAGCGGCCACTGTCGGCCAGTGCCAGCATGGCCAGCGCCGATGGCTGACGCCCGGGCTCGATGGCCGCCAGTGTGTTGCCAAGCCGGCTTGCCAGCGCCTCGGCATGGGCATCGAACCCGCTGCCGGCGCCGACCCAGCGCATGCCGTCGATCACTGGCAGGGCATCCGGGGCATACAGGCCCATCGGGATCGGCTGGCTGCCGTCGCGGCGGTCGTAACCGGCTGCATAGACCTCGCCCATCCGCGCATCCAGACAGGCCAGCACGCACGGCGCATCGACCGTTGCTGCCAGTGCGTCGAGCGTCGGAATGCCGATCAGCGATTTTGCACAGGAAAAGGCCAGTCCCTGCGCGAGGCCGCAGCCGATGCGCAGTCCGGTAAACGAACCCGGTCCCTGACCGAACACGATGGCATCGACGTCGGCCAGCGGCCGTCCGGCTTCGGCCAGCAGTTCGGCCAGTTGCGGCAGGGTTGCTTCGGCGTGTTTCTGGCCGACATGGCTGTGGTGGGCGTGGACCACGCCGTCAAAACGGACGGCGATGGACAGGTATTCGGTCGAGGTATCGAGCGCGATCAGATTCATTATCGGGGCAGCTGAACAGAACGCCGCCGGTCGGGCCGGCCGCGTGGAAACGAAAACGTCCCGCAGGGCACAGGGACGTGTGTGTGGCGATGACGGACAGCGCGTAGCGTAGCACATTGCCGGCCCGGCTCGCCGGCCCCGGCACCTGTCCGGTTAAATCCGCAGCTCTTCCACCCAGCCCAGCGCGGCGACATGGGCGCTGTTCAGGGTCTGGGCCGACAGGCCGAGCGCTTCGGCCAGCACCTGCACATCGCGCAGCGCCGGATCTTCGCAGGCAATGACCAGCTGCAGCAGCTGACCCAGCCAGCCGGACTGTTCCAGCAGCGCATGGCGGGCGATTTCCGGCAGCAGCAGATTGTCGAGTGCCGACTCGAGCGGCATTTCCAGCAGGACATGGATCAGCGAGAACATGCCGACGATAAAGCCGTTGTCGCTTTCATGACCGTGGCCGATATTGCGCGTCAGCAGCTCCATGAAACGGCCACGGGTGACAGCGGTTTTCAGCAGGGCCGACGGGGCGCCGACTTCCTCGCTGGCCGTGACCAGCAGCAATGTCAGCCAGCGGTAGAGCTTCTGGTAGCCGAGCAGGGTGACGGCCTGGCGGAACGAAGCGACTTCGTTGACCAGTGCGAAGCCGGCCGAATTGATGTAGTGGAACAGCTTGTAGCTCATTGCCACGTCCTGGCGGAAACCGAGTTCAATCTCGTCCAGGTCGGCGTTGCCGCGCAGCATGTTCAGCAGGTTGATGATATTGGCCAGCTGCGGGTGGACGCTGCGGTTGTTCAGGGTTTCGGCGCGGGTGAAGTAGTGGCCCTGGAAACCGTCGATGCCGATCGAGCGACACCAGCGGAAGTCATCATGGCTCTCGACCTGCTCGGCGATCAGGATCACCGGGTGCTGTCGCAGCGTGGCGGCGGTCTTTTCCAGCCGTTCCTGGCCAAGCCTCGCCAGGTTCAGCTTCACATAATTGATGGCCGGCAGGAAGCTGTCCTGCTCGCCGCCGGGCTGATAGTCGTCCAGTGCCAGCCCGAAGCCGTGCTGCCGCAGATGCATGACGCGGCGGCGCATTTCGGCGCTGGCCGGCAGCGACGGGCACAGCTCGAGAATGACGCGGCGCGGGTGCAGCAGTTCCAGGAATTCGCTGACCAGCAGACCCTGTCCGACCTTGATGAAGGCGAACTTGTTGCCGATCAGTGCCGCCGCATCCATGCTGGACAGGGTGTTGACCAGCACGTGGGCACCATTGGCCGGTTCGTCGTCGGCCGCCGGCATCGACCCGGTCGCTACCGGGCGGAACAGCAACTGGTAACCGATGATCTGCTGGTTCCGGTTCAGGACCGGCTGGCGACCGATAAAGGCCGGGGAGGGTTGCATGGCGACTCTGCTGAAATCACGGGAAGGCAAACGACAGCGTCCCGCAGCGGTGCGGGACGGGGAAACGGCCGGGAGATCGCCGGTGAAGCGGTGATCTCCCGGGGCCGGTCAGATGGCCAGGTCGAGCAGGGCCGGGCTCAGATGGCCGCCCTTTTCCTTGGACTCGGCCGACAGCAGACCTTCCATGTCCAGCACCAGCACCACGGCTCCATCGCCGGACAGCGTGGCACCGGCCACCCCCTTCGGACGGATGTTCTGCAGCGGCTTGATCACCACATCGTCCCGACCGACGAAAGCGTCGATGGCGAGGATGAAGGTCTTCTCCGCCGACTGCATCAGTACGCCGAATGCCGGCTCCTGGGTTGCCGGCCAGCCGAGCAGGTCGGCCAGACCGCGCACCGGCAGGATCTCGTCGCGGACGACGATGGTCGGGCGGGCCGAGACTTCCTGGATGCTGTTCGGGTCGATCGGGATGATCTCGCGCACCATGGCCAGCGGCACGGCAAAGGCCTGCTGGCAGACCTTGACCACCAGCACCGGCAGGATGGCCAGCGTCAGCGGCAGCGAGACGCTGAGGCGGGTGCCTTCGCCCGGCACCGAGGTGATGTCGATGCGGCCGTTCAGGCGCTGGATGTTGGTCCGCACCACGTCCATGCCGACACCACGGCCGGAGACGCTGGAAATCTGGTCCTTGGTCGAGAAGCCGGGCAGGAAAATAAGTTGCAGAGCCTGCTTGTCGTCCAGTGCCTGTGCGGTTTCGCTGTCGATCAGGCCCTTGTCGACGGCCTTCTTGCGCAGCATGTCGGCACGCATGCCGCGACCGTCGTCGACGATTTCGATGACGATGTGGTCACCGACCTGACGGGCGGACAACTGCACGATACTCTTGACCGGCTTGCCGGCGGCAATGCGCTCCTCGGTGGATTCGGTACCGTGGTCGACCGCGTTGCGCACCAGGTGGACCAGCGGATCGTTCAGATCCTCGATCATGGTCTTGTCGAGTTCGGTTTCCTCACCGGACAGCACCAGTTCCACTTCCTTGCCGAGCTGGCGGGCCAGATCGCGGGCCAGTCGCGGGTACTTCTGGAACAGGCGGCCGATCGGCTGCATCCGCGTCTTCATGACCGCGTTCTGCAGGTCACCGACCAGCAGGTCGAGCTGGCTGACCGCTTCATCAAGTGCGCGCAGCGTGTTCGTGCCAAGGTTGCCCTGCATGATCTCGGTACGGATCGTGGTCAGGCGGTTCTTGGTCAGGCCGATTTCACCGGACAGGTTCAGCACCTGGTCGAGACGGTGAGTATCGATCCGGATGGTGGTTTCCTGCGGTGCGGCGACCTGGGTATTGGCCTTGGCCGGCGCACGATCGCGGGCGGCCGGCACCGGGGCTGGTGCCGGAGCGGGGGCTGGCGCCACCGGGGCCGAGGTCGGCACGACGGCCGTACCGCCACCGGCAATCTGCGCGACGCTGTCTGCCGGTACGACGACGGCCTGGTACAGCTGCTGCCAGTTCGGCTCGCCCGGGGCGGCCGGCGCTGCCGGGGCCGCTGCCGGTGCTGCTGCCGCAACGGCAGGCGTCTGTCCGGCCAGTGCGGCGTCGAGATTGGACAGGATGGCCGGATCGGCCGGCGACGGCATGCGGCCCTGCGCCATGTAGCTGAACATGTCGCGAACCACGCCGGTGGCGTCGAGGATCACGTCCATGATCTCGCTGGACAGCGTCAGCTCACCATTGCGCAGCTTGTCGAACAGGTTTTCCGTGCGGTGGCACAGATTCACCAGCGGGGTGGCGTTCAGGAAACCGCCACCGCCCTTGATGGTATGGAAGCCCCGGAAAATGTCGTTCAGCAGTCCCTTGTCGTTGGGACGCTTTTCCAGTTCAACCAGTTTGTTGTCCACATCGGACAGCAATTCGAGAGACTCTGTCAGGAAATCCTGAAGCAGTTCTTCCATTCCGGCGAAGTCGCTCATGACAGCCTCTGCGAGAAAAGTGTTGTGTATGCAGTATGCATCAGAAACCCAGACTTGCCAGCAGGTCGTCGACCTGCTTCTGGTCGGTTACCACGTCGGTGCGGTTGGCCGGATTGACGACCGGGCCGTTTTCCAGCGAGTGGAGCTCGGTCGGGTCCGGCTTGATTTCCGGCTGGTATTCCATCAGGAACGACAGCAGTTCCTGCTCCATGTGCTGGACCATCTCCACGACCTTCTTGATCACCTGACCCGTCAGATCCTGGAAGTCCTGCGCCATGACGATTTCCATCAGCTCGGAAGACGTGGCATGCGTATGTTCGGGCACTTCGGCCAGGTAGCCGCGCGTCGACTTCGCCAGTGCCTTGAAGGCTTCCAGCGACGACTGGTTGGCAAACACCTTGTCCCAGTCGCTGGCGAGGGCGGCGGCGCCGCTCTCCAGACGGGTCTGGTGCGGTTGCGCGCGGTCGGTGGCGTTCAGCACGCGCTCGGCGGCGTTTTCCGTCAGCGTGGCGATATAGGACAGCCGGTCTTTCGCGTCGGGAATGGCACTGGCGGCGCGTTCGAGGGATTTGTCGTAGCCGAGTTCGTGCAGCGCATCATGCAGCTTGCGGGTCAGCTGGCCCACTCGCGAATACATGTTGTCAGCGGAGGCAACGGGTGCCGCAGCGGCTGGCGCGTCTGCGCTGACCGCGGCCTGGCTGGCCACGCTGTCGAACAGCGCCTCGAGTTCCGGGCTGTCGCCGGCGGCGGTCACCTGCGCGACGACCGGGGGCGGGGGCGCGACCGGGGCCACGCTGGCGGCCACGCTGTCGAACAGCGCTTCGAGTTCCGGGCTGTCGCCGGCGGCACTCAGGTCGGGGGCGGGCGTCGGTACGACGGGTGGCGCAACGGGTGCGGCGGCGACACTGTCAAACAGTGCCTGCAATTCGGCGCTGTCGCCATCTGCTGATGGGGCGGGCACGACGGCAGCGATCGGCGCGGCCGGGGCTTCCTGTACATGCGTGTCGTGAGCGACACGATCGAACAGGGCCTCGAGTTCGGGCGAATCGCCGTTTTCCAAGTGATTATCCGGCACGTAGCCTCCCTCGGTTTTCTGCTTACTTGGCCACGCTCTGGAAGACTTTGCCCAGCTTTTCTTCCAATGTGGCAGCGGTAAAGGGTTTGACGATGTAGCCCGAAGCGCCGGCCTGGGCCGCTTCGATGATGTTCTCGCGCTTCGCCTCCGCCGTAATCATCAGGAAGGGGAGATGCTTGAGCTGGGCGTCGGCGCGTACATTGCGCAGAAGCTCGATGCCAGTCATGTTCGGCATGTTCCAGTCGGACACGACGAAATCGAATGTCTGGCTTCTGAGCTTGTGCAGCGCGGCCTGGCCGTCCTCGGCTTCATCGACGTTGGTGAAACCCAACTCCTTGAGCAGATTGCGGAGGATGCGTCGCATCGTCGAGAAATCGTCGACGACCAGAAAGCGTGTGTTCTTGTCTGCTGCCTCGATCATGGGGCGTTGTCCTGCGTATGTGTGGCTTTGTCAAAGCTGCCGGTCATGGGCCCGGAGCCGGTTCTGTCTGGTAGACCGTGGGTCGAGCCGGATCGTAACGATGGCGGCGCTCACTGCGAATGCTGCGCTCAGCGTTGCAGGTACGGCAACATCGTTTCCGCCAGCAGCGCGGGTTCGAACTTGGCGACGTAGTTGTCGACGCCGACGCTCGAGCCCATCGCCCGGTTGGCATTGGACGACAGCGACGAGTGCATGACCACCGGAATATTGGCGAAGCGCTTGTCGCCCTTGATGTGCCGGGTCAGAACGTAGCCATCCATTTCCGGCATTTCGGCATCGACCAGGATCAGTTTCAGTGTGTCGTGCAGCGTGGCGCCATCCATCCACGGACGGTTGGCGAAGGCCTGCAGTCGTTCCCAGGCCTCGCGGCCATTGGTGGCCTGATGGTATTTGACTTCCATCTTGTCGAGCACCTGGGTGATTTCCTTGCGGGCGACCACCGAGTCGTCGACGAAGAAAATGAATTCGTCGCTGCCGGTGCCGGCCTTGGGAATGTCGGGGATGCGGGTTTCACCGACGACGCTGGCCAGGATCTGCTCGACGTCGAGGATGGAAACCAGTTTGCCGTCGTCCAGTTCGGAGACGGCGGTAATCATGGCCTGTCCCTGCGGCATCATGTTGTCCGGCGCCTTCATCCGGTCCCAGTCGATGCGGATGATGCGGTCGACCGACTCCACCAGGAACGCTTGCGTGCTCTTGTTGAATTCGGTGACGATCATCGATTCGTACTTGTGGGTGTCCGCATCCTGCGCGCCGGTAAAGCGGGCCAGCGAGATGACCGGGATGATGTTGCCGCGCAGGGAAATCACGCCCTCGACACCGAACGGCATGTTCGGCGACTTGGTGATTTCCGGCGTCTGCGACACTTCGCGCACCTTGAACACGTTGATGCCGAAGGTTTCGCGGGTGCCGAGCGAGAACAGGAGGACTTCCATCTTGTTCGAGCCGGCGAGCTTGGTGCGCGCATCGATGTTATCGATCAGGGATATGTCTTGCATGGCCATTATTCTCGTAGCAGGGTCAGAGCTTCAGCAATTCGCGCATCTTCAGCGACAGCTTCTGCGGCTCGAATTTCGACACATAGTCGTCGACACCGACCGACTGGCCTAAACGCTGGTTCGACTGACCAGACAGCGACGAGTGCATCAGCACCGGAATGCCGGCGAAGCGCGGGTCGCTCTTGATCATCTTGGTCAGCAGGAACCCGTCCATTTCCGGCATTTCAACGTCGGTCAGCACCAGGTTCACCATATCCTTCAACGGCTTCTCTGCCTGCTCGGCCTGACTGGCCATGCGCTGCAGCTCTTCCCAGGCGCGGCGACCGTTGATTGCGTATGCGTAATTCACGTTCATCGCCTGCAGCGTCTTCTCGATCTGCTTGCGGGCCACGGCGGAGTCGTCGGCGAAGAACACCATCCGCGATTCCTTGATCGGCTCGATATTGACGAACTGGAACGAGTCGTCGATATCGGTGGTCTCGGCCAGTACGCGCTCGACGTCAATCATCATCACCAGATTATTGTTGTCGAGCTCGGTCACGGCGGTGACCAGACCGCCCATGCGGTTCGAGATCATTTCCGGCGGCACGCGCATCGCCGACCAGTCCAGGCGCAGGATGGTATCGACCGCCTCGACCAGGAAGCCCTGGGTGTGGCCGTTGTACTCGGTCACGATCATGACTTCCGGGGTCTTCTCGGTGATCACGCCGGTATACTTCGCCAGGTCGATGACCGGAACGAGGTGACCGCGCAGGCTGACCATGCCTTCGACCGAGCTGGCCATTTCCGGCGCCGTCGTGATCTCGGGGGTGCGCATCACTTCACGGACCTTGAATACATTGATGCCGTAAGTTTCCTTACGGCCGGTCCGCTGGTCGACCCCTAGCGAGAAAAGCAGGATCTCCAGCTTGTTTGCACCCGCGAGTTTGGTTCGCGCGTCAATGCTTTTCAGTAGTTCAGACACAAGGTGCTCCGCTCATCTTTGCAAATTCAAATCGCCAGCCCGGGGGGCTGTCAGGAATACTATCGACAACAACTGCAGAATCATAAGTGACTCTAGACGTTCGTTAGGATTTTTCTCGCAGTTGTGCGGAACATTTCCTGAGTAGATTACTACCACATTTCCCTTAGTGCTGTCATAGGGGCTGCCATGAGCCATGAGAATCATCAACTCGGTCCACAGGAGAATTCTCCTGACGTGCAGCAGCTGAAAGAGGCGTTCGGTCTGTTCAGCCGCGCGTCCGGTGAACTGATCCACGCGTACTCCGATCTGCAGAAGCAACTGGCGACCCTGTCGGCGCAACTGGAGATGGCCAATCTGGCGCTGGCCAGCCAGAGCGCGCAGCGTGCCAGTCTGGCCGAGCGGCTGGCGCTGCTGCTCGATGCGTTGCCGGCCGGCGTGGTCGAGCTGGCGGCAGACGGCACCGTGCTGCGGCAGAATCCGGCGGCGCAGGACATGGCCGGGGCCGACTGGACCGGACTGGACTGGGCGCAGGTATCGGCCGCGATGACACCGGCGGATGTCGGTGACGCCTGGCTGCTGCCATCCGGGGCCGCGCCGCGTGAAGTCATTGTCGAGCAGCGTCCGCTGCCGGACGGTTCGACCATCGTGCTGCTGCACGACATCTCGCGCCAGCAGGCGCTAGCGCGGCAACTGGCCGATCAGGAGCGACTGGTGGCGATGGGGCAGATGGCGGCATCGCTGGCGCATCAGCTGCGCACGCCGCTGGCCACCGCCATGCTCTACACCGCCAATCTGGCCCGCGAACCACTGGGCCGGGAAGACCGGGAACGCTTTGCCGGCAAGGCGCTGGACCGTCTGCGCCAGCTCGAAGGCCTGATCCGCGACACGCTCGGCTATGTGCGCGGCGAGGCGTTCGAGTTGCACGACGTCGCCGTGGCCGACGTGCTGGACGAGGTCGAGCATGCGGTGCTGGCCGGAGCCCGCGCCCGCGCCGTGACGTTTGCCTGCCGGCAGGACACGGGCGTGACGCGGGTACGGGCCGATGCCAGGGCGCTGGTCAGCGCTCTGGTCAGCCTGATCGAGAATGCGTTCGCCTACTCGTCCCCGGGCAGCGAGGTCTCACTGGCGGTCCGCCGCGGAGAGGCCGGCGTCGAATTCGCCGTCAGCGACCAGGGACCGGGCGTGCCGGCCGAGATCGCCTCGCGCATTTTCGAGCCGTTCTTTACCACGCGCAGCGAGGGTACCGGTCTCGGGCTGGCCATTGCTGCCCGGGTGGCGCAGCAGCAGGGCGGACAGTTGCGGCTGGATGCGCGCCATGCACCGGGGGCGTGTTTCGTGCTGTCCCTGCCGCTGGCTGACGACTGAATGCAAGCGGGCACCGCGAAGGGATCGCGCAGCGGGATTCCACTGGTCTATATCTAGACAAGACATACGGATGTCATTGCCTTGCCGGCAGGGCGGCAGTGACCGTTCTTCCCGCAGCCGCGGACCGGTCTCCGGCCCGGTGTCCGCTTGCGGCCACATGCGAGACCACCATGAACACAGGCAATACCAAGACCAGTGCAGCCATGCCAGGAGCCTCCTACTACGACGCCAATTTCCAGCTCGAGGCGGCCAAGGTGCTGCCGGGCGAGTTCATTGCCACCAATCGCGACATGCTGCTGGTGACGGTGCTGGGGTCCTGCGTGTCGGTGTGCCTGCGCGATCCGGTGGCCGGCGTGGCCGGGCTGAATCACTTTTCGTTGCCCGATGGCGTGTCCGATCAGGACGCGCTGACCAATCTGCCCGAACGCTATGGCCAGCATGCGATGGAAGTGCTGATCGACGAAATGGTGCGGCTCGGCGGCGACCGGCGGCGCTTCGAGGCCAAGGTATTCGGCGGCGGCAGCGTGCTGCGCGGGATGCTGAAATCCAATATCGGCGAGCGCAATGTCGATTTCGTCCGGCGCTTTCTTGCCGAGGAGAGCGTTCCGGTGCTGGCGGAGGACCTGCTCGACTGCTATCCGCGCAAGGTCTACTACTTCACCCTCAGCGGCCGCGTGCTGGTGAAGAAGATCAAGGACGTCCACAACCGCACCATCTACGAGCGCGAATGCGCTTACCGCGACCGCTTGCGGCGCCAGCCGTTCAAGGGCTTCCCGTCCTAGCCCCCTGATCGATCGTTCCGGAACCGCGCCACCCTTTTGCACAATTTGGCGAACGGGGGCGTGTGCTGCACTGCGCGACATGCCCAATGTGTGGCATATTCGGCGACTATTCCCGGAACATACAATCGATAGCAGGAGTGACGATGAAGCCGATCAATGTAGGCATCATGGGCGTCGGCACGGTCGGCGGCGGCACCGCGACCGTTCTCAAACGC
Source organism: Microvirgula curvata (assembly GCF_054781615.1). Classification (NCBI taxonomy): domain Bacteria; kingdom Pseudomonadati; phylum Pseudomonadota; class Betaproteobacteria; order Neisseriales; family Aquaspirillaceae; genus Microvirgula; species Microvirgula curvata. Next base: position 264,550 of record NZ_BAAGUB010000035.1, read on the forward strand.
AATGCGGAAGAAATCAGCCGGCGTGCCGGGCGTGCGATCGTGCTGAAAATGGCGGCCAATCTCGATATTGCCAGGGCGCGCGAAATTGTCGGCGACGGCATCGAGATCGTCAGCGATGCCCGCGTGGTCGCGACCCATCCGGATATCGACATCGTGATCGAACTGATCGGCGGTACCGGCATCGCCAAGGACCTGGTGCTGACCGCCATCGATCATGGCAAGCACGTGGTCACGGCCAACAAGAAGCTGCTGGCCGAGCACGGCAACGAAATCTTTGCCCGGGCGCGCGAAAAGGGCGTGATGGTCGCGTTCGAGGCCGCGGTGGCCGGCGGCATCCCGATCATCAAGGCGCTGCGCGAAGGGCTGGCGGCAAACCATATCGAATGGATCGCCGGCATCATCAACGGGACCTCCAACTACATCCTGACCGAGATGCGCGAGAAGGGGCTGCCGTTCGCCGATGCGCTGGCCGAGGCACAGCGCCTCGGCTATGCCGAAGCCGACCCGACTTTCGATATCGAGGGCCATGACGCCGGCCACAAGCTGACCATCATGGCGGCGCTGGCCTTCGGCATCCCGATGCAGTTCGACAAGTGCTATCTCGAAGGCATCAGCACGCTGACCGCGCAGGACATCCGCTACGCCGAGGAACTCGGCTACCGGGTCAAGCTGCTGGGGATCACCCGCCGTACCGCTGCCGGCATCGAGCTGCGCGTGCACCCGACGCTGATTCCGGAAAGCGTACTGATCGCCAACGTCAATGGCGTGATGAACGCGGTGCTGGTCAAGGGTGATGCGGTCGGCCCGACCCTGTACTACGGCGCCGGCGCCGGCGCCCTGCCGACCGCAAGCGCGGTGGTGGCGGATATCGTCGACATCGCCCGCCTGGCCACGGCCGACCCGGAACACCGCGTCCCGTACCTGGCCTTCCAGCCGGACCGGATCGCCGACCTGCCGCTGCTGCCGATCGAGGCTGTCGAAAGCAGCTATTACCTGCGCGTGTGCGTGATCGACAAGCCGGGCGTGCTGGCCGAACTGACCCATATCCTTGCCGACGAGTCGATCTCGATCGAAGCGCTGATCCAGAAGGGCAGCGAGCGTGACGGTCAGGCGGAGATCGTGCTGCTGACCCATCGCGTGGTCGAACGACGCGTGCAGTCGGCGATTGCGCGCATCGAGGCGCTCGCCAGCGTGACCGACAAGGTGGTGCGGCTGCGCATGGAGGCGCTCAATGGCTGACACCGGCGCCGGGATGCGTGTCCGGCACGCGGTGCGTGCCGACCTTCCCGGCATCGTTGACATCTACAACAGCACGGTGCCGTCCCGCCAGGTGACGGCGGATACCGAGCCGGTGACGGTCGCATCGCGCGAGCCGTGGTTCGACGCCCATTCGCCGGCGCGTTATCCGCTGTGGGTGCTGGAGGACGCCGCCGGCGTCATGCTGGGCTGGATCAGCCTCAGCGCGTTCTACGGCCGGCCGGCCTACGCGGCGACGGCCGAGGTCAGCATCTATCTGGCCGAAAGCGCGCGCGGCCGCGGTCTCGGCCGGCTGGCGCTCGACTACGCGCTCGAAGCCTGTCCGGCGCTCGGCATCCGCACGCTGCTCGGCTTCATCTTCGCGCACAATACCCCCAGCATGGCGCTGTTCGAGCGCCGGGGCTTCAGTACCTGGGGTCACTTTCCCGATGTGGCGGAACTCGATGGTGTCCGCCGTTCGCTCGTCATCCTCGGGCTGGCGCTGCCGCAGCCCAAACCTTAGTCAGACATCATGAAATATATCAGCACCCGTGGCGGCATGGCGCCGGCCCCTTTCTCCGACATCCTGCTGATGGGCCTGGCCCCGGATGGCGGGCTGGTCCTGCCGGAAAGCTACCCGCAAGTGGACCGGGCGACGCTCGACACATGGCGTGCGCTGTCCTACCCGGAACTGGCCTTCGAGATCATCCGCCTGTTTGCCGACGACATTCCGGCCGACGACCTGCGCCGCATCGTGCTCGACACCTATCGCGAAGACGTGTTCGGCTCGGCCGACATCACGCCGCTGAAAGTGCTGGAACCGGGCCTGTGCATTCTCGAACTGTCCAACGGCCCGACTCTGGCGTTCAAGGACATGGCGATGCAGTTCCTCGGCAACCTGTTCGAGTACGTGCTCGGCCGGCGCGGCGAGTCGCTGAACATTCTCGGCGCCACCAGCGGTGACACCGGTTCGGCCGCCGAGTACGCGATGCGCGGCAAGCACAATATCCGCGTGTTCATGCTCAGCCCGTACGGTCTGATGAGCCCGTTCCAGCAGGCGCAGATGTACAGCCTGCAGGATGACAACATTCACAATCTGGCGGTGCGCGGCGTATTCGACGACTGCCAGGATATCGTCAAGGCCGTCAGCCGGGATCACGTGTTCAAGGCCCGGCGCAAGATCGGCACGGTCAATTCGATCAACTGGGCGCGGGTCGTGGCGCAGGTGGTGTACTACTTCAAGGGCTATTTCGCCGCCACGGCCGGCAACGACGAGCAGGTCAGCTTCAGCGTGCCGTCGGGCAACTTCGGCAATGTCTGCGCCGGTCACATTGCGCGGATGATGGGGCTGCCGATCCGCCACCTGGTGGTTGCCACCAACGAAAACGACGTGCTGGACGAATTCTTCCGTACCGGCCGCTACCGTCCGCGTGGCACGGCCGATACCCATATCACGTCCAGCCCGTCGATGGACATTTCCAAGGCCAGCAACTTCGAGCGCTTCGTGTTCGATCTGGTCGGCCGCGATCCGAAGGCCGTAGCCGGGATGTGGGCGCGGGTGGATGCCGGTGAAGGGTTCGATCTGGCCGGCACGCCGGCATTCGCCCGCATTGCCGACTTCGGCTTCCTGTCCGGCAAGAGCACGCATGCCGACCGGCTGGAGACCATTCGTCGCACCGATGCCCGCTATGGCGTGGTGATCGACACCCATACCGCCGACGGGCTGAAGGTCGGTGAGGAATGGCGGGAGGGCGGCGTGCCGATGGTGTGCCTGGAAACCGCGCAGGCGGCGAAGTTCGAGGACACCATCGTCGAGGCGCTGGGGCGCAAGCCGGCTCGACCGGCCGGGCTGGACAATATCGAAGCCCTGCCGAAGCGGGTCGAGGTGGTCGATGCCAGTGCCGAGCTGATCAAGCGCTACCTGTCCGAACACATCGACGCCTGACCGGCCGTCGCGGGTTTGAGTCTGCGGCGGCTCGAACGCTACAATCCGCGCATGTCCAGATTGTCGCTGTTTCTGTTGTTGTCGGTTTTCCCGGCGCTTCCGGTCCTGGCCTCGCGCCAGGACATCGCCCTGATCGAGGCGCAGGCGCGCGCGTTCGCGCTGCAGGGCTGGCAGGGCGCGGCGGTGCGGCTCAGCTACGGTCAGCTTGACCGCAGGCTGGGCCTGCCTGCCTGCCCGTCGCCGGTTTATGCCTGGGATGGTCCCGGCCGCGAGGCCGCCCGTGGAGTGAAAATTTCCTGCGTGTCACCGAAGTGGTCGATCCGGCTGCCGGTGCGGGCGATTCCGAGCCAGACCGTGGTCATGATCAAGCGCACGGTGGCCACCGGGCAGAAGCTGGTCGCCGAGGACCTGGAGCTGGTCGAATCGCGCGACGGCAATGTGCCGCTCGGCGCGTTCGCCCGGATCGAGGACGTGGTCGGCAAGCCGATGGCGCGCACGGTCGTGCCGGGCCTCATGCTGCGGCGGGAAATGCTGGCCCTGCCGCTGGTTGTTCGCCAGGGGCAGCCGGTCCGCATCGTGGCGGACAACCCGGCATTCAATGTGTCCGCGCAGGGGGTGGCAATGACCGCCGGCAGCGAGGGCCAGTCGGTCGGCGTGCGCATGCCGAACGGCCGGATTCTGCGCGGGACGGCACGCGCGGACGGCAGCGTTGCCATCAGGTATTGAAGAAATGATCTACTGTGTAACGGCAAGACAATAAAGGCTAAAGCTGGATGACAATCCGCCGATAACTGCTGTAACAAGGGCGATACACGGACTCAATGCGATGAAAATCCAATCCAACATGGTGCATACTGCACCCCCGAGCGGCAACGCCGGAAGCAAGCCGGTCAAGCCGTCGCTGACGACGCCGTCTGCTGCCGGCGAGAGTGTGGCCATCAACCCGCTTGCCAGCCAGATTCAGTCGCTGGCCCAGGACGGCGCCGGCGAAATGACTTTTGATGCTGCGAAGGTTGCGTCGCTGAAAGCCGCCATTTCGAATGGCGAGTACAAGATCAATCCGGAAGGCATCGCCGACGGTCTGGTCCGCAGCTCGCAGGAACTGCTGTCCACGCAGAGTCAGGGCTGACAGCGTTCCGTTTTTTGTAAGTTGTCCACTTCATGACCGATACCCAGATCCAGTCACTGACCGAGTTGGTCGTTGCCGAAACCCGGCAGTTCGAACAGATGCTCGAACTGCTGGATGAAGAGCAGCGTGCGCTGATCGGCGGCAACATCGCCGATATCGAGAAGTTCGCCTCCGGCAAGCTGGAGCTGCTTGAGCAGATCGATCACAGTGCCCGTCTGCGTGCCGAGGCACTGCGCGCCTTCGGCATCGACAGCCGTACGGCACTGTACCGCTGGCTGTCCGACCGGCTGGAACTGCTGTCGATCTGGCAGCACCTGGAACTGGTGTCGGAAAAAGCCCGTGCCGCCAATGACCTGAACGGCAAGCTGATCTCGGATCGCCTGCTGAATGTCAATCAGGCGCTTTCGGCGCTGATGTCGTCCGAGGGCAGCACGCTGTCCTATGGCCGCGATGGCGGCAAGCAGAGCATTGTCGGCGGTGGCCGCAACCTCGGCGCCGCCTGATCCCGTCTCACCGAACGCCGCCGTCTATGGCATGATGGCGGCTGCTTTCATTTTGGGCTGCCCCCGATGAACTGGAACGTTGTCGCGCTGCTGCTGGTTGCCTTTCTGGCGGCGAATCTTCCCTTTGTCTCCAGGAAACTGTTTGGCGTCGTGACGCTGGCCAGGGCCAAGCATGCCGGCTGGCAGGCGCTGGAACTGCTGGTGATGTTCGGCGTGGTCGCCGTACTGGCCTATGGTCTCGAGGCCCGGCAATCGGCCGTGCATCCGCAAAACTGGCAGTTCTATGTAACCAATCTGGCGCTGTTCCTGGTGTTCGCTTTCCCGGGCTTTGTCGGCCGCCATTTCTGGCACCGCCGTGGCATGCGCCTGGGCTGACCTGTCCGCCTCTGGCGGAGTTGAAAAAAGCGCCCCGCGGGGCGCTTTTTCCATGACTGCGTTTCAGATCTTCGACTGCAGATAGTTTTCCAGACCCATCTGGTCGATATGGCGCAGCTGCTGTTCCAGCCAGCGGGCATGGTCCATTTCGGTGTCGTCGAGCATCTTCAGCAGAATGTCGCGGCTCACGTAATCATGTTCCTGCTCACAGGTCCCCATGGCTGCGCGGACATCGCGGACGACCTGGTATTCGAGTTCGAGGTCGCTTTTCATCATCGACGGCACATCGCTGCCGATATTCAGTGCCGACGGCACCATGGCCGGCGTGCCGCCAAGGAACAGGATGCGGCGGATCAGCCAGGCCGCATGCTCGGTTTCTTCCTGCATTTCGTGCTCGATGCGCTCGAACAGCTTGCCGTAGCCCCAGTCCTCATACATGCGGGAGTGAATGAAGTACTGGTCGCGTGCGGCGAGCTCGCCAACCAGAAGGTGGTTGAGGGCGCCAATGACTTTTGCACTGCCTTGCATGGTGTTCTCCTTATTCGTTGTCGCCGGTCAGGCTTTGCAGGAAGTTCGGCAGGCCGACGGCGCCGATCAGGCCCAGATGGGTTTCGGTCCAGTCCAGCTGCTCTTCTTCGCTTTCCAGCAGCTCGGTCACGATGTCGCGGGTCACGTAGTCCTGCTCGCTTTCCGCCAGTGCGATCGCCTTGCGCATGTCGGCCAGGCCGCCGTGGATCAGCTTCTCGTCACAGGACAGCATTTCCGGCACGGTTTCACCGATGAACAGCTTGCCGAGTTCCTGCAGGTTGGGCAGGCCGTCGAGGAACAGGATGCGTTCGATCACTTCGTCGGCGTGCTTCATCGCCTTGATCGACCACTTGTATTCGGCGCGGTCGAGGAGCTTGTAGCCCCAGTTGCGGCCCATGCGGGCATGCAGGAATGACTGATTGATCGCCGTGAGCTGGTACTTGAGCACGCCGTTGAGGGCGGCAATGACTTGCGGGTTGCCTTGCATAGTGTTCTCCCATCCGGAAATCCAGCATGCATTATCAGTCATTACGGCACACACAGCCATGCCCGCACTCACGAAGGGTCAGTGCGGGCACAGGAATGGGGGGCGCGGGCGGGATCAGGCAGCCAGTGGCAGGCGGGCGCCCATGGGTTGCAGCAGAACAGTCTGGCGTGACGATTGCTGTTGCGCTTTCGCTTCGCACAGCACCGAATGGGCGCATTTCGCGCATTTTCCACACTGGGTGGCGACGCCGAGATCCTGGGCCAGTTCGCGCAAGGTGGACGCACCGTTCTCGACTGCCCTGTGTATCTGGCGATCGGTTACCGCTTTGCACACGCACACGTACATGGAGGTCACCCAGTGAATGAAATACGTTCTCATTCTTGCATGAGTGAGAACGGTTTTCAATAGCCACTTATCGGGTTTGAATACAAGAGCTAACGGGCGGGATTCACCTTTTCGGCCAGGGCGTAGGCACGGGCCGTGGCCGGTCGGGCGGCGATGGCGTCAAACCAGCGCTGCACGTGCGGATAGTCGGCCAGATCGATGTGCTGCTTCTGGTGCGGCACGGCCCACGGGTAGCAGGCGATGTCGGCGATCGAGAACTCGTCGGCCAGAAACTCGTGCAGTGCCAGACGCCGGTTGAGAACGCCGTACAGGCGCTCGGTTTCCTTCTGGTAGCGCTCGATGGCGTACGGCACTTTCTCGGGTGCGAACTGGCTGAAATGGTGATTCTGTCCAAGCATCGGCCCGAAGCCGCCCATCTGCCAGAACAGCCATTCGGTCGCGGCGAGCCGCCGGTGCGGGTCGGCCGGCAGCAGCTGGCCGGTTTTCTCCGCCAGGTACATCAGGATCGCACCGGATTCGAACACGCTGACCGGGCCGCGGCCGAAGGCCGGTGCGTGGTCGACAATGGCCGGAATGCGGTTGTTCGGGGCGATGGCGAGGAAGTCGGGCGCGAACTGCTCACCGGCGCCGATGTTGATCGGCTTGATGGTGTAGTCGAGACCGGTTTCCTCGAGGAACAGGGTGATCTTGTGGCCGTTCGGGGTGGTCCAGTAGTACAGGTCGATCATGGCGGCTTCCGTTTTGCGGGGCGTGATGTCAGTAGAACGGCTTGTCGCCGTCCGGCCGGGTCTTGAAGCGCTTGTGCAGCCAGAAGTACTGCTCCGGCTGCTCGCGGACGCGCGCTTCGATAAACGCATTCATGCGGGCGGCGTCTTCGGTCTCGTCGCCGCACGGGAAGTCGTCCCACGGTGGGAAGACTTCCAGTTCGTACCGGTCCGGCGAGACCCGGCGCGGGATGACCGGCACGATCCTGGCCCGGGTCAGGCGGGCGATGCGGCTCATCGCGGTAATGGTGGCTGCCGGTACGCCGAAGAATGGCACGAAAACCGCTTCCTTGGCGCCCATGTCCTGATCGGGCAGGTACAGCAGTGGCGTGTGGTCCTTCATCGCCTTCAGCAGCGGGCGCAGCCCTTCGGTGCGGGAAATGATCTTGGCGTTGCTGAAGCGCTGCCGGCCCTGGTAGATGCGCCGGTCGAGCACTTCGTTCTTCTGCCGCGCGTAGATGCTGACCAGTGGCACATCCTGGTTCAGTCGGTAGACGCACATTTCAAAACCGACAAAGTGCGGGTACAGGATGATGACGTTCTCGTCCTTCAGGTCGGTCAGGTAGTGCAGGTTCTTGTAGCTGACCAGTTCCCTGAAGCGTGCATCGGGGGAGTACCAGACGATGCCGTATTCGAGCATGAAGCGCGCCATGGCGTGGAAGTGATCGCGCAGCAGGCGGTCGCGTGCAGCCGGGGTCCAGTCGGGAAAGCAGGCCTCCAGGTTGCGGCGGCCGACGCGGCGACGCGGCGCGACCAGGTGGTAGGCAAGCCAGCCGACCGGCCGGGCGATGGCATTGATGGCGGACAGCGGCAGAAAATGCAGCAGCCAGAGAATGAAAAAGGCAAAACGCACGTGGCGGTTACTCCAGAGGGACGTCCGTGGTCGGGCGCTCGTCGGCGCCGGCCGGGTGTTTGAAACGACTGTAGCCCCACAAATATTGTTCGGGCGCTTCACGCACCAGCGCCTCGACCTCGGCATTGATGCGGCGGGTGTCCTGGTAGCGGTCGCCGGTGAACGGCACGCTCAGCGGCCGGATGCGGACCTCGAAGCCTTCGCCGATCTGCAGCCGGCGACCGTAGAAGAAATAGGTGTCGACGTCTTTCATCTCGCCGAGGCGCGAGGCCAGCGTCATGGTGTAGGCCCACTGGCCGAAGAACGGCACCCACAGACCTTCGCCGCTGCCAGGCACCTGGTCCGGCAGCACGATGGTCGCCTCGCCGTGCTTCAGCGCCTTCATGATCTGGCGCACGCCGGCCGGCGTGGCCGGTGCGGTATTGCCGTTGTCGCGGATCCGGCCACGCTGCATCAGCGGCTGCAGCCACTTGACCTTGGGCGGACGGAACATGGCGGTCAGCGGCACCGGCAGCCGGCTGGCCAGATAGCGGCCGGCGATGTCGTAGGCGCCGAGGTGCGGGGTGATGAACAGCAGACCGCGACCGGCGGCGATCGACGCCTCGACCGCGTCCCAGCCCTGGCACGCACGGACCATGCCGGCGACCCGGCGCGTGTCCTGGCACCAGGCCGCTGCCAGCTCCAGCGCCGACATGCCGGTATGGGCTGCACTGTCGCGAATTAAACGCCTATAATCGGGCGCATTTTCTGCGAAACCCGCCAGTTTCAGACTGTTGCGGGTTTTCTGTCCGAAGCGCGGAGAGAGGACGAGTGCCAGTCTTCCGCTGACCCAACCGATGCGCTGAAGCGCACCCAGCGGGAGACGGCTGATCAGCCAGACCAGGGCAGAGAGCAGGTTTGACATGATAGGGGAGCGTGACGGATACGAATCAAACCACGTATTCTAAACGTTCCGATCTCCCGATTTCAGGAAATCCTTGTGAGCGAATACCTCTTTACCTCTGAATCCGTTTCCGAAGGACACCCGGACAAAGTCGCCGACCAGATTTCCGATGCGATCCTGGACGCGATCTTTACCCAGGACCGTCACGCGCGTGTCGCGGCCGAAACCCTGGTCAATACCGGGCTGGTAGTGCTGGCCGGCGAGATCACCACGCATGCGAACATCGACTATATCCAGGTCGCCCGCGACACCATCCGTCGCATTGGCTACAACAGCTCGGATCTCGGCTTCGATGCCAAGGGGTGCGCGGTGCTGGTCGCCTACGACAAGCAGTCGCCCGATATCGCCCAGGGCGTGAATGAAGGCCAGGGCCTCGATCTCGACCAGGGTGCCGGTGACCAGGGGCTGATGTTCGGCTATGCCTGCGACGAAACGCCAACGCTGATGCCGTTCCCGATCTACTACGCGCACCGTCTGGTGCAGCGTCAGGCCGAACTGCGCAAGGACGGCCGCCTGTCGTGGCTGCGTCCGGATGCCAAGAGCCAGATCACTTGCGTCTATGACAGCGAGACCGGCCTGCCGAAGTCGATCGACACCGTGGTGCTGTCGACCCAGCACTCGCCGGATATCGATCATGCCATGCTGACCGAAGCGGTTATCGAGGACATCGTCAAGCCGGTGCTGCCGGCTGAAATGCTGACCCGCGACACCAAATTCCTGATCAACCCGACCGGCCGTTTCGTCATTGGCGGCCCGATGGGCGATTGCGGCCTGACCGGCCGCAAGATCATCGTCGATACCTACGGCGGCGCTGCGCCGCACGGTGGCGGCGCGTTCTCGGGCAAGGATCCGTCCAAGGTCGACCGCTCGGCCGCCTATGCCGGTCGCTACGTGGCGAAGAACATCGTCGCCGCCGGTCTGGCCCGCCAGTGCCAGGTCCAGGTGTCCTACGCGATCGGCATCGCCCAGCCGACGTCGATTTCGGTCGACACCTTCGGCACCAGCCGAATCCCGAACGAGCAGATCGTCGAACTGGTCAAGCGCCACTTCGACCTGCGCCCGAAGGGCATCGTGCAGATGCTGGACCTGCTGCGCCCGATCTACACCAAGACCGCCGCTTATGGTCACTTCGGCCGTGAAGAGCCGGAATTCACCTGGGAAGCAACCGACAAGGCCGCCGCGCTGCGCGCCGACGCCGGCCTGTAAGCGGATAAAGGCGGGCACCGTGACCCCGGCACCCTCCGCCCCCGCTTCGCCCATCCGCTCTTCATCGCGGGAGGTGCGGGCAGACTGACGGCACCCTTTGTGGTGCCGTTTGCCTTGACGGCATGCGTCCGCAGCCGTTGACAGCAGCGCATGCCATGATAGGCTCGGCCGTTTTCTTCAGGGCCTGCCATCGTGGATGAGGACATGCTGCTTACCCGTTCTCTGCCGGCCGTGCCGGACCTGCTCGCGCTGACCGCTGGCGCACCGCAGTCATTTCCTTTCCTGCTGCAGTCGTCCGCCGACAGCGGCTTCGATATTCTGTTCGCATTGCCGCAGGCGCAGCAGTTGTATTTTGATGGTGACGGCGCCCGCCTGCTCGCCGATCTGGCCGCGCTGGAATTGCGGGCGATCGAACGGCCGGACCCGCGCCTGCCGTTTGTCGGTGGCTGGTTCGTCTATCTCGGCTACGAAATGCTGCACACCTTCGAGCCCCGCGTGCCGGCACCGATTGCCGATGCCTTCCCGCTGGCGGCGCTGGTGCGCGTGCCTGCCGCCATCGTGGTCGACCGTGCCGCCGGCACGGCGACGCTGGTGGCGGAAACTGCTGCGCAACTGGCCGAGCTGGCCGCACAGGTCGACGCGGCGCCGGCCTGGCAGCCCGCCCCGCTGCAGCTGCTGGCGCTGGAGGAGGATGCGCCGGGGCGTTATGTCGATGCGGTCGAACGCATCAAACACTATATTCGTGAAGGCGATGTCTTCCAGGTCAATGTGTCGCGCGAGTGGCGTGCCCGCCTGAATGCCGGTGCCAGTGCGGCCGACGTGTTTGCCGCACTGCGCCAGGCCAATCCGGCGCCGTTCTCAGCACTGGCCGATTTTGGCGACTGGCAGATCGTCAGCTCGTCACCGGAACGGCTGGCCCGGGTGTCGCCGCAACGGGTCATCGACACCCGGCCAATTGCCGGCACTCATCCGCGCGCGACCGATCCGGTCGAGGACGCCGCGCTGAAGGCGCGGCTGATTGCCGACCGCAAGGAGCGCGCCGAGCATGTGATGCTGATTGACCTTGAACGCAACGATCTGGGCCGGGTCTGCGTGCCGGGCAGTGTCGAGGTCGACGAGCTGATGAGCGTGGCCAGTTACGCGACTGTCCACCATATTGAATCCAGCGTGCGCGGCCGCCTGCGTGATGCGGTCGGACCGGCCGGCGTATTTCGCGCCCTGTTTCCCGGCGGCACCATCACCGGTTGCCCGAAAGTGCGCTGCATGCAGATCATCCGCGAACTGGAAACCGCGCCGCGCCGCGCCTATACCGGCAGTCTCGGCTACATCAATCGTGACGGCAGCCTCGACTGCAATATCCTGATCCGCAGCTTCATGCGCGAAGGCGACCGGCTGCGCTTCCGGGCCGGCGGCGGCATCGTCACCGATTCCGATCCGGAACGTGAATTGAACGAGACGCGGCACAAGGCGCGCGGCCTGTTGCGCGCACTGGGGATTGAATCATGAGCGCCTTCGCCACCCGTCTTGTTGACTGGCAGCGCCGGCACGGCCGCAGCGGGCTGCCATGGCAGGTCGCCGACCCGTACCGGGTCTGGGTGTCGGAAATCATGCTGCAGCAGACCCAGGTTGCAACCGTGCTCGATTACTACCCGCGTTTCATGGCGCGCTTCCCGACCGTGGGCGAGCTGGGCCGTGCGGCACTGGACGAAGTGCTGGCGCTGTGGAGCGGACTCGGCTACTACAGCCGCGCACGCAATCTGCACAAGGCGGCGCAGCGCATCGTGACCGAGCATGAGGGCGTATTTCCCCAGCGCTTCGAGCAGGTGCTCGATCTGCCGGGTATCGGCCGTTCGACCGCGGCGGCGATCTGCGCGTTTGCCCGGGGTGAGCGGCGCGCGATTCTGGACGGCAACGTTCGTCGCGTGCTGGCACGCTGGGGCGGCATCGAAGGCTTTACCGGCGGAAAGGCGGTCGAAAACCGGCTGTGGACGCTGGCGGAGTCGCTGCTGCCTGCGGCATCGGCCGATATGGTGGCCTATACCCAGGGCCTGATGGACCTGGGCAGCCTGGTCTGCACCCGGGGCAAGCCGGCCTGTGGCCGCTGTCCGCTGGCGGCCGACTGTGTCGCGCTGCGGGATGACCGGGTCGGCAGCCTGCCGACGCCCAGACCGAAGAAAGCGCAGCCGACACGGGATGCGGTGTGGCTGCTGGCGCGGGACAGCCGCGGACGCGTTCTGCTGGAACGGCGGCCTGAAAGCGGCATCTGGGGCGGGCTGTGGAGCCTGCCGGAGCTGGCGTCCAGCGATGCCGTCGACGCAGCTGCCGCGCAGTATGATTTTAAAGTCGATCAGATCGAACCGGCCTGGCACGAAATCGAGCATGTGTTCACCCATTTCCGCCTGCTGGCCTTGCCGCTGCCGGTACGGGTTGCCGCACACGGAGAACGGCAGGATGGGCGGCAGGGCTGGTTCCTGCCGGCGGAAGCGCTGACCATGGGCCTGCCGGCGCCGGTACGCCGCCTGCTTGATGCGCCATCCGGCATGCTGTTTTGACACCGTCTGGCGTGGTGCGGGCCATGAACCGCCAAAGGGATTAAACTGCCGGAAGCGGGATTCCCGTCCTACAATGGCAACCTTTTTTACCTAACGTGGTGGGCTTGCGGCGCGACCGGAAACGGCGCCCGCACCGGCCGGCTGCGTTGTACCCAGGGCCAATGCCTGATTTGCGCAGGATACGCATAAGCACTCTATGGTTTCCGTCACACGCCCGCTTGCAGATTCTTTAGCCGATGCCGCCGATCCCAACGCCTGGCTGGCCGGAGTCAAGTCCGGACTGTCTCCCGACGAGCTGGTGGTCCTCGAACGCGCCTTCCGCGCCGCCCGCGAGTTGTACGCCGGCAAAATCATCCCGCTGACCGGTGAGGATGCCTTTGGTCATGCGGTGTCGTCCGCCGCGATCATCGCCGACCTCAACCTGCCGGCCTCGACCATCGCCGCCACCCTGCTGGCCGGTGCACCCCAGTATCGCGACGATTGCCTGCCATGGCTGACCCGGGAATTCGGCAAGGAGATTGCCGATCTGGTCGACGGTGTCGGCCGCCTGTCGCGCATTGCCGAGCTGGGCCGCCGCGACGAGCACGTGTCGCCCGAGGCGCGCTCGCAGCAGGCCGAGGTCATGCGCAAGATGCTGCTGGCGATGGTGGCCGACATCCGCATCGTGCTGATCAAGCTGGCCTGGCGCACCCAGACCATGCACTGGCTGTCCAAAGTAGCGGACGAACGTTCCCGCCGGCTGATCGCCCAGGAAACCTACGATATCTTCGCGCCGCTGGCCAACCGCCTCGGGGTCTGGCAGATCAAGTGGGAACTGGAAGATCTGGCTTTCCGTCACCTGGAACCGGACAACTACAAGAAGATCGCCCGGCTGCTCGACGAGCGCCGGGTCGAGCGCATCCAGTATATCGAGGATGTGCTGTCGACCCTGCGGCAGGAACTGCAGAAGGCCGGCATTACCCATTCCGACGTCGCCGGGCGGCCGAAGCACATCTATTCGATCTGGAAGAAGATGCGCAAGAAGCATCTGGATTTCAGCGAGCTGTACGATATCCGCGCCGTGCGGGTGCTGGTCGACCGTACCGTCGACTGCTATACCGTGCTCGGTCTTATTCACAGTATCTGGCAGCCGATTCCCGGCGAGTTCGACGACTACATCTCCCACCCGAAGGCGAACGACTACAAGAGCCTGCATACCGCCGTGATCGGCCCGCAGGACAAGGTGGTCGAAGTGCAGATCCGGACCTTCGACATGCACGAGCATGCCGAATTCGGTGTGGCTGCGCACTGGCGCTACAAGGAGGGCGGGCAGGGCGATGCGCAGTACGAGGCCAAGATCGCCTGGCTGCGCCAGCTGCTCGACTGGCGGGAAGAAGTCGGCGAGAAGGAAGAAGGGCTGGCCAATGCCTTCCAGACTGCGCTGTTCTCCGACACCATCTATGTGATGACCCCGCAGGGGCGGGTGCTGAGCCTGCCGGCCGGTGCGACGCCGATCGACTTTGCCTATGCCGTGCATTCGGACCTCGGCCACCGCTGCCGCGGGGCGAAGATCGACGGCCAGATCGTGCCGCTGTCGACGCCGCTGGAAAACGGCCAGCGCATCGAGATCATGACGGTCAAGGAAGGCGGGCCGTCGATCAACTGGCTGCACGATGGCTGGGTCAAGAGCTCCAAGGCGATCGGCAAGATCCGCCAGTACATTCGCCAGCAGAACGCGCACGTGGCGATCGACGCCGGGCGCACGCTGTTCGAGAAGGAACTGTCCAAGCTGCCGCCGGCGGTCAACCCGAATATCGAGGCTGTGGCCGACCGGCTGAATTTTGCCCATCCGGAAGAGATGTACGCCGCGCTCGGTCATGGCGAGCTGTCGATGCGCGCGGTGCAGAACGCGATCAATGCCTTCGTGCCGGTAACGCCGGGCGAGATGGCGCCGGAAGACCTGGTGCACAAGAGCCGGGCCGAGCATGACGCCGGCGGCATCCTGATCGAGGGCGTCGACAACCTGATGACGGTACTGGCCAAATGCTGCAAGCCGGCTCCGCCGGACCCGGTGGTCGGCTTCGTGACCCGCGGACGCGGGGTGTCCATCCATCGCGCCAACTGCGTCACCCTGAAGCGGTTGTCGGCCAGCGTGCCCGAGCGGCTGATCGCCGCCGACTGGGGGCGTCAGGAAGGCAGCGTGTTCGCCATCGACCTCGAAGTCATGGCCATGGACCGCTCCGGCCTGCTGCGCGACATTTCCGATGTGCTGTCGCGCGAAAAACTCAATGTCACCGCGGTCAACACGCTGAGCCGCGACCACCACGCCCGCATGCGGTTCACGCTGGAAGTCAGGCAGGTGGCGGATCTGCAACGGGTGCTGGCGCGGGTGCAGGACGTGCCCGGCGTGCTGGAGGCCAGGCGGGTCTGAGCCGGCAAAGGGCACGAATCCGGTGAAACGGAGACAGTTATACTGCACTGCACAAAAAAGCCTTGCCAAGTGCGTAAGGCATTACCATAATTTGCAGTGCATCAAGACGTTCCATGCAATATGGCGTTTTGGTGTTGTCTCCTCCATCCTCCTTATTTAGGTGGAACTTATGCGCAGCTGGCAACGCCGGTTGCGCTTTTTTTTCCCGCCATTCCGGGGCGGTCATGCTGCGGTATCGACGATGTTGCGTCGCGAAAGCGCCCAGCGGGCGGCGTTGACGGGCGATCGCCCGCAAGCCCGCGATTTTTCGGGCAATTTCCCTGTTTCCTTCTCTCGTCGCGGTTTGACAGTGGCAGGGCGGCTGTATAGAATCGGCAGCTTTCAAGAATTTCGACTGGAAGAGATCCATGAAGACCTTCTCTGCCAAGCCGCATGAGGTGAAGCGCGACTGGTTCGTCGTCGACGCTACTGACCTGGTGCTCGGCCGCCTGGCCGCCGAGATCGCCCACCGCCTGCGTGGCAAGCACAAGCCGGAATACACTCCGCACGTCGATACCGGCGACTACATCGTAGTCGTCAACGTTGACAAGCTGCGTGTGACCGGCAACAAGGCACTCGACAAGAAGTATTACCGTCACACCGGCTACCCGGGCGGCATCTACGAGCGCAACTTCACCGAACTGCAAAACCAGTTCCCTGAGCGCGTTCTGGAAAAAGCCGTCAAGGGCATGCTGCCGAAGGGTCCGCTTGGTTACGCAATGATCAAGAAACTCAAGGTGTACGCTGGTACCGAGCACCCGCACACCGCGCAGCAGCCCAAGGCGCTGGCAATCTGAATCTGAGGCTCAGTAAATGAACGGCAAATACTACTACGGCACTGGCCGCCGCAAGAGCGCGGTAGCACGTGTGTTCATGATCAAGGGTTCGGGCAAGATCACCGTCAACGGCAAGCCGGTTGACGAATACTTCGCCCGCGAAACCGGCCGCATGGTGATCCGCCAGCCGCTGACCCTGACCGAACATCTCGACTCGTTCGACATCCTTGTCAACGTCGTCGGTGGTGGCGAAACCGGTCAGGCCGGTGCTGTGCGTCACGGCATCACCCGTGCTCTGATCGACTTCTCGACCGAACTCAAGCCGACCCTGTCGGCCGCCGGCTTCGTGACTCGCGATGCTCGTGAAGTTGAACGGAAGAAAGTCGGTCTGCACAAGGCCCGTCGCCGCAAACAGTTCTCCAAGCGTTAATCGCTCGCAGAATGCGGGACACCAGAAAAGCCACCTCCGGGTGGCTTTTTTCATTGCCGATTGCGCGTTACTATTGCTTTTTTACGACGCAAATTTACTTTTCAAGGACATCAGATGATCAAGGTCGGCATCGTCGGCGGCACCGGGTATACCGGAGTCGAACTCCTGCGCCTGCTTTCCAGGCACCCCGGGGTCGAGTTGAAAGCCATTACCTCGCGCAAGGAAGCCGGCCTGCGAGTCGATGCCATGTTCCCGAGCCTGCGCGGCCGGGTCGATCTGGCGTTTTCGGCGCCGGAGTCGGCCGGGCTGGCGCAGTGCGACGTGGTGTTCTTCGCCACGCCGAACGGCATCGCCATGAACGAGGCGGTGGCCTTGCTCGATGCCGGCGTGCGCGTGATCGACCTGGCTGCCGACTTCCGCATTCGCGATATCGCTGAATGGGAAAAGTGGTACGGCATGACGCATGCTGCGCCGTCGCTGGTGGCCGAGGCCGTGTACGGGCTGCCGGAAGTCAACCGCGAGGCCATCCGCGATGCGCGGCTGATTGCCAACCCGGGGTGTTACCCGACGGCGGTGCAACTGGGCTTCCTGCCGCTGATCGAGGCTGGCGTCATCGATACCGCGACGCTGATCGCCGACTGCAAGTCCGGCGTGTCCGGCGCCGGGCGCAAGGCGGAGGTCGGCGCGCTGTTTGCCGAGTCGACCGACAGCTTCAAGGCCTATGGCGTTGCCGGGCACCGCCACCTGCCGGAAATCCGTCAGGGCCTGTCGCGGGTGTCGGGCGCGCCGGTCGGGCTGACCTTCGTGCCGCACCTGACGCCGATGGTGCGCGGCATCCACGCCACGCTGTACGGCCGGCTGGACCGGGACATCGACCTGCAGGCACTGTTCGAGCTGCGCTATCACGATGAACCGTTCGTCGACGTACTGCCGGCCGGCAGTCACCCGGAAACGCGTTCGGTACGCGGCGCCAACCTGTGCCGCATTGCCGTGCACCGGCCGCAGGGCGGGGATACCGTGGTGGTGCTGTCCGTCATCGACAATCTGGTCAAGGGCGCGGCCGGGCAGGCAGTGCAGAACCTGAACCTGATGTTCGGCTTCGACGAGGCGGCCGGGCTGGATATCGTGCCGCTGATGCCCTGAGCCGGGGCACCATCGGGGCTACGGCGCTAAGCCGTTGTCCTGATGGCAAAACCCTACTGCCGGCCTCGTTGCTTTTGCCAGATCGACAGCGGATAATCCATCTTGACGTTTACTGGAGATGGAACACATGAACGCTGTAACCGAAATGCCGCTGCCGCTCGTTTTTACCGACAGCGCGGTGTCCAAGGTGAGCGAACTGATCGCAGAAGAAGGCAACCCTGATCTGAAGCTGCGCGTCTTCGTGACCGGCGGCGGTTGCTCCGGTTTTCAGTACGGTTTCACTTTTGACGAAATCGCCAACGAAGACGACTCCCAGTTCGTGAAGGGTGGCGTCACGCTGCTGATCGATCCGATGAGCTACCAGTATCTGGTCGGCGCGGAAATCGATTATCAGGAAAGCATCGAGGGCTCGCAGTTCGTGATCAAGAATCCGAATGCCACCTCGACCTGCGGTTGCGGGTCGTCGTTCTCGGTGTAAGCCTCTTACTGACTGGACATCAAGGGGATATCATTCGTGGTCGATATTCCCTTTAGCAAAGCCCAAGCTTGCTTGGGCTTTTCGTTTGTGATCGTTGTCTAACCGGGATCGAACCGCCTGTATGAATGCCTCTTCCCTGCCGTCCGCCTCGTCCGCTTTTTCGCGTGAGTTCGATTTTACCGAGCGTGATTTCGAACGCATCCGCAACGCCATTCGCCACTATGCGGGCATTTCGCTGAACGTCAGCAAGAAGGACATGGTCTATGGCCGGCTGGTCAAGCGCATCCGCAGCCTCGGGCTCGGCGGCTTTGCCGTCTACCTGGATCTGCTGGAATCGCCGGCCGGTCGTAGCGAACTGGAGCTGTTCGTCAACGCGCTGACGACCAATCTGACCTACTTCTTCCGCGAAGAGCATCATTTCCCGCTGCTGGCCGAACACCTGAAGGCCCGTGCGGCCGCCGGCGCCACCGAGCTGCGCATCTGGTGCAGCGCGGCGTCGACCGGTGAGGAACCGTACTCGATCGCCATCACCGCGCTGGAAGCCGTCTCCGGCATGGCGCGGGCGCCGCGCATCGAAGTGGTCGCCTCTGACCTGGATACCCAGGTGCTGAAGACGGCAGCGGAAGGCGTGTATGCCGCCGACGTGCTGGCCAAGCTGCCGCCGGGGCTGTCGGCCCGCTACTTCGACCGCCTGCCCGATGGCCGTGGCAAGGCAAAGGCGGCGCTGCGCGAGCGCCTGCGCTTCTGCCGCATCAACCTGATCGAATCACCGGTGAGCTGGGGACTGAAGAGCGGCTTCGATGCCATCTTCTGCCGCAACGTGATGATCTATTTCGATCGCGCGACCCAGCTGGAAGTCCTTAACAAGTTTGCGCCGCTGCTGCGCCCGGATGGCCTGCTGTTTGTCGGCCACTCGGAGAATTTCCACCAGGCCAATCCGCGCTTCCGTCTGCGCGGCAAGACCGTGTATTCGCTGGAGCCGGCGGCGGGCAGTGCCCCCCGGTAACGCGGACAAGGTTTACGGACAAGGAATGAAAGTCATCGTGATGGGCGCCGGCGTGGTCGGCGTATGCACAGCCTGGTATCTGTCCCGGGCCGGGCACGAGGTGGTCGTGATCGACCGCCAGGGCGACGCCGCGCTGGAAACCAGCTTTGCCAATGGCGGCCAGATCTCGGTCAGCCAGTCGGTGCCGTGGGCCTCGCCGGACGCGCCGCTGCAGATCCTGCGCTGGCTGGGGCGGGCTGATTCACCGCTGCTGTTCCGGCCGAAGCCGGACCCGCGGCAGTGGGACTGGGGCGTGCGCTTCCTGCTCGAGTGCCGCGACAGCCGCCTGCGGCGGAACATGAGCCAGATGCTGGCGCTCGGCCTGTACAGCCGGCAGAGCCTGCAGGCGCTGCGTGAGGAAACCGGCATCCACTATGACCAGTGCACCCGGGGCATTGTCTGCCTGTACCAGACCCGCAAGGAACTGGACCACGCCGCCGAATGCGCCGAGTGGATGCGCCCGTTCGGCATCGACCGCCGCCTGGTCGAGCCGGGGGAACTGGCCGCGCTCGACCCGGCGCTGGCGAACGTTGCACCGACCCTGGCCGGCGCGACCTACTGTGCGGACGACGAGAGCGGCGACGCCGGTCTGTTCACCCGCAAGCTGGCTGCCCTGTGTGCCGACAACGGGGTCCGCTTCCTGTTCAACACCCGCATCAATGCGCTGGAGCATGACGGGCAGCAACTGACCGGCGTGTCGGTGACCGGGCCGGACGGCTTCTATCGCAGCGAACATGCCGATGCCTACGTGCTGGCGCTGGGCAGCCATTCACCGCTGCTGGCGCAGCCGCTGGGCGTGCACCTGCCGGTGTATCCGACCAAGGGCTATTCGGCCACCTTTGCCGTGAGCGACCCGTCGCGGGCGCCGCAGCTCAGCATCACCGACGAATCCCACCATATCGTGTTCTCGCGGCTTGGCGACCGCCTGCGCGTGGCCGGCACGGCAGAACTCAGCGGTTACTCCAGTCACCTGGACCCGGTGCGCTGCGCGGCGCTGACCACCCGGGCGCAGGCGCTGTTCCCGGATGCGGCGGACTACACCCGGCCGCAGTACTGGACCGGACTGCGGCCGTCGACGCCATCGAATGTGCCGCTGATCGGCCGGGTGCGCCGCTATGGCAACCTGTTCCTGAATACCGGCCACGGCACGCTCGGCTGGACCGAGGGCCCGGGGTCCGGCCGCCTGCTGGCCGACATCATCAGTGGCCGGCCGGCCGGCATCGACTTCGCCCTGTTCCGCTAGAACGAGGCGACGACAGGCGCGTGGTCGCTGGGGCGCTCCCAGCGACGCGGCGTCTTGTCGATCACGCACGCGTCGAGTCCGGCCGCCAGCGGCGCCGACAGCAGCACATGGTCGATGCGCAGCCCCTTGTCGCGGCGGAACATGCCCTGGCGGTAGTCCCACCACGAGTAGCAGCCGGCCTCGTCGTTCAACTGCCGGAACGCATCACTGAGTCCCAGACCGAGCAGGCGCTGGAAGGCGGCCCGCTCCGCGTCCGAACACAGCACCTGACCGGCCCAGCCGGCCGGATCGTACAGATCGCGATCGTCCGGTGCGATATTGAAGTCGCCGGCCAGCGCCAGCCGCGGATGCCGGCTCAGCTCGTCGGCAACGAAATCTGCCAGCCGTGCATACCAGTCGAGCTTGTACGCATACTTGTCGCTGCTCAGCGACTCGCCATTGACGCAGTAGGCCGAAATGACGCGCACGTCGCCGACGGTGGCGGCGAGCAGGCGGCGCTGCGGGTCGTCATAGCCGGGAATGCCGGCGATCACGTCCTGCGGCTGCTGCGGGGCGCGGGTGAGGATGGCGACACCGTTGTAGGTCTTCTGCCCGGACCAGGCGGCGTGATAGCCGACGGCTTCCAGTTCGGCGACCGGAAACTTGTCCTGGTCGAGCTTCAGCTCCTGCAGGCACAGCGCGTCGACCGGGTTGTCGGCGAGCCAGTCGATGACGTGCGGCAGGCGCACTTTCAGGGAATTGACGTTCCAGGTGGCGAGTTTCACTAGTCTGCTTTGTCTGTCGGGGGTGAAATGAACAGCATATCAAGCCTGTCCGGTTTTGGCCGGGCAGCGCTCTTGCTTTCGGAGGGAATGGCGATGCCCTCTCAGGGCTGCAGTGCATCCAGCGCATCGGTGCAGATGGCGTCCACGCCCAGCCGGAACAGGCTGGCGGCCCGCGCCGGGTCGTCCACGGTCCAGCACATCAGGGCCAGCCCGGCGTCGTGGATGGCTGTGACAAGGTCGGCATCGACCAGGGTGTGGTCGATGTCCAGTGCGATCACGCCGAGCTGTTGCGCAGTGGTGAGCCAGTCGGACGGCAGCGTGTCCTCGATCAGCCAGGCATAGTTCAGCGGTGGCGCGGCCTCGCGCGCGGCTGACAGTGCGTCAGCCGAGAATGACGACAGCAGCGGCGGGATGGTGGCGCGTCCCCAGCGGCGCAGGCATTCCTGGGCGACCAGCTTGCCGGTCTGCACTTCGCGGCCGGGGCAGGGCTTGATCTCGACATTGGCGTGGATGCCGTGCTCAAGACAGATGCGCGCGGCATCGGCCAGCGTCGGCAGCGGCTCGTCGGCAAAGCGGGGATCGAAACCGCTGCCGGCATCAAGGGTGGCCAGCTCGGCCCAGCGCCAGTCTGCCGCCGGGCCGCAACTGTTGGTGGTGCGGTCCAGCGTATCGTCGTGCAGCAGGAAAGCGATATTGTCGCTGCTGAGCTTGACGTCGAATTCCGCCATCCGGTAGCCGAACACCGAGCCGGCCAGCAGGGCGGCGGCGGTGTTTTCCGGCGCGAAGCGCCCGCCGCCACGATGGGCGATCAGGTGCGGGTAGGGCCAGCGCAACATGTTCATAGCAGTTTCCCGGGGTTCATCAGGCCGGCTGGGTCGAGCGCGGTTTTCAGCGTGCGCATCAGGCTCATCGAGGCCGGGTCGTGGAAGCGGGCCAGCCAGTGCCGGCGCAACTGGCCGACGCCGTGTTCGGCCGACAGCGTACCGTCGAATGCATAGGCACACGAGAAGACGATTTCGTTCACGCGCTGCTCGTCGTCGAACAGCGCGGTGTTGCCTGGTCGGGTGTGGCTGATGTTGTAGTGCAGATTGCCGTCGCCGAGGTGGCCGAAGGTGACGATGCGGCAGCCGGGGAAAGCCGTTTCCAGCTGCCGGCCGCAACTGTCGAGAAAGGCGGGGATTGCCGAAACCGGCACGGCGATATCGTGCTTGATGCTCGGGCCATCGCGCCGCTGTGCTTCGGAAATCTCCTCGCGCAGCCGCCACAGTTCGCGCCGCTCCCGCCCGCTTTGCGCCAGCACGGCATCGACAAAGGCGTCGCGGCCATCGAGCCAGTCGAACAGTTGTGCGTCGAGCGCGGCCTGCTCGCCGCCGTCGGACAGTTCGAACAGCACTGACCAGGCGCAATCGAACGGCAGCCGCACCTCCGGAACATGGTGGGCGACCAGGCTCAGGCACTGGCCGGAAATCAGCTCGAAGGTGGTCAGGCGGTCGCCGAAGCGATCATGCAGTTCGTGCAGCAGGGCAACGGCCGCTGCCGGGGAGTCGATGCCGACCAGTGCGGTCGCACGGGCATTCGGTTGCGGATACAGCTTCAGTGTGGCTGCGGTGATGATGCCGAAAATGCCTTCTGTGCCGATAAACAGCTGTTTGGCGTCAAAGCCGCTGTTGTTCTTGCGCAGCCCCTTCAGGGCATGAATGACCTGGCCGTCAGGCAGCACCGCCTCGATACCGAGTGTCAGCTCGCGGGTGTTGCCGTAGCGCAGCACGGCCAGGCCGCCGGCATTGGCTGCAAGATTGCCACCAATCTGGCAGCTGCCCTCGCTGGCGAGGCTCAGCGGATACAGCAGGCCGTGTCCGGCGGCGGCGGCCTGGACCTCGGCCAGCGTGCAGCCGGCCTCGGCAGTCACGGTCGCATTGTCGCGGTCGACGGTGCGGATGGCGTTCATGCGCCGCAGTACGATGACCAGGGCCCGGCCGCTGGCATCCGGCGTTGCGCCGCCGACGGTACCGGTATTGCCGCCCTGCGGCACCAGCGGCGTGCCGGTGTCGCGACTCAGCTGCACCAGGGCGGCGACCTGCCCGGTGGTGGCAGGCAGGGCGACTGCCAGTGGCCGGCCATGGAAGCGCTGGCGCCAGTCGGTGGTATAGGCGGCGGTATCGGCCGTGTCGGTCAGCAGATGGGCGGCGCCGACGATATCGGCCGCGCGAGTCAGAGTGCTCATCGTTGCCAGAATGTCTTTACATTGACGAATTCATACAGCCCGAACTCGGACAGCTCCCGCCCGTAGCCGGACGCCTTGACGCCGCCAAAGGGCAGGCGCAGGTCGGAGCTGGTATGGCGGTTGATGAACACGCTGCCAGCCTCGATATCGCGTGCCAGTCGTTCGGCTCGGGGCAGATCCTGACTATAGACTGCGGCGCCAAGGCCGAACGGGGTATCGTTGGCCAGCCGGACCGCATTGGCTTCGTTCTCGGCGTGCAGGATGCTGGCGGCAGGACCGAACGCTTCTTCATGATAGATGCGACAGGCCGGGCTGACGTGGTCCAGCACCGTGGCCGGATAGTAGAAACCGGGACCGTCCGGCACTTGCCCCCCGCTCAGACAGCGGGCGCCGTGCCGACAGGCATCGGTGACCTGGTCATGCAACTGGTCGCGCAGATCGGCGCGGTGCAGCGGGGCCAGCGTGGTACCGGGCTGTCGCGGGTCACCCGGCGTCAGCCGGGTGACTTCGGCCATGAACGCCTGCAGGAAGTCGTCAGCGATTTCCGGCACCACGATCAGGCGCTTGGCGGCGTTGCACGACTGGCCGGCATCGCGGAAGCGGCTCATTGCGCATTCCTGGGCGGCCGTGGCCAGATCGGCATCGCGCAGGATCAGCACCGGGTTGCTGCCGCCCAGTTCCAGCACGGTCTTCTTGATGTGTTTGCCGGCCAGGCTGGCGATCAGGCGGCCGGTGCGGGTCGAACCGGTGAACGCGACGGCATCGCAGCCGGCGATGGCGGCCTCGACTGCATCGACATCGATCCATGCCACATCGAACACCGGGATGCCGGCTTCCTGCATCAGCTCCAGCAGCAGCGCGGTCGACTGTGGCACGGTCGGGGCCGGCTTCAGCAGGCAGCCGTTGCCGGCGGCCAGCGCCGGCACGGCGAAGCGCAGCGCCTGCCAGACCGGGTAGTTCCACGGCATGACCGCGAATACCAGTCCCAGAGGCTCGAAGCTGACGCCGGAGCGGCTGGCGCTGGTCGGGATGGTCTGCGGCAGCAGCAGGGTCGGGGCCAGATCGGCGTAGTAGTGGCACAGGCGGGCGGTCTTTTCCAGCTCGGCACGCGCCTCGTGGATCAGCTTGCCGACTTCGAGCGTGATTACCGGCGCCAGCCGGTCGACATTGGCCTCGATCAGTTCGCCGAGCCGGCGGATGCGCGCGACGCGCTCGTCAATCGGCCGGCCGCGCCAGGCGTGCTGGTGTTGCCGGAGTCGGGATATCGCCTGTTGCAGCCGGTCGACAGACCAGCCGGGGCGGGTGTAGACCGTTTCGCCGGTCGACGGATCACAGCTTAGGAATTCCATGCCGAAAGTGTACCGTTCCGCCGCCATCGCGGGGAGGGGGAATCCATGGGCGCGGGCATGAAAAAAGACGCCTGGGGCGTCTTTCAGACTGTCCGCAAACCTTGCGGCCCGACATGGAAAAGCGTCAGCAAGGTCTCTTTGCTGCTGCGGGGACGGCGGGGGCCGGAGCCAGGCCGGAAGCCTGCCGCACTCTCAACGTGCGCCGGCACCCCCCGGTATCTGGCGCTCAGGCCCGCTGAGGCAGGTCGGCCGGACGCAGGCCGGTGGTCAGGTAGTCGAGCAGCTCCTTGACCGAGCGGATTGCACTGTCGAACGGCAGCGCTTCCGAGCCGCGGAAGAACAGGCCCTTGCTGACTTCACCGCGGTAGGCAGCGGCCAGCTTCAGGTCGATGCAGAACTGGCCGACCTTGGACAGGCCGTCACGCAGGCCGCATACCGACAGGCAGTTCAGTGCCTGGGTGCAGCGGGCCGGATCGGCCTTGGCATTGGCCTGCAGGGTCGATTCGCGCTTCAGGTAGCTTTTCAGGAACGGCGTCATCACGCCGCGTGCCGGCAGGCCGGCCACGCTCATGAATTCGACAATGTCTTCCTTCTTGGCACCGGCCAGCACGCTCTTGAAATTGTCGTGCGCATCGCCCTCGGTGGTGACGGCGAAGGCGGTGCCGACCTGGACGCCGCTGGCGCCGAGGCCGAGGTAGTGCTTGACCTTCTCGAAGCTGTTGATGCCGCCGGCGACGATCAGCGGGACTTTTTCCCGTTCGAGGCCGAGGCTCTTGAACACTTCGAAGGTTTCTTCCAGCACGCGGGCGAAATCGAAGCGGGCGTCATTGACGTCTTCCTTGCGGGCGGCGCCGAGGTGACCACCGGCGTGACCCGGGTGCTCGATGACGATGGCGTCGGGCAGGCGGTTCTTCTTCATCCAGCGCTTGAGCACGATGCCGATGCCGCGCGATTCGCTGAGAATCGGCAGCAGGGCGACGTCCGGGTGGTTGGCGGTCATGTCAGGCAGGTCCAGCGGCAACCCTGCGCCCATGGTGATCGCCTGGGCGCCGGACTCGCACGCCTGGCGCACATATTTGGCGTGGGCGTCGACCGCCTTCATCACGTTGACCGACACCATGCCGTTGCCGTCGGCCAAGGTCAGCGCCTGCTTGATCTCGCGGTCGAGCGCAATCAGGTTCAGACGGTCATAGTCCTCGGTACCGGTCGCATGCTTCGATTCCTCGACCAGGTCCTCGTGCAGGTGACGCAGGTCGACACTGGCGATGGTGCCGACCGCACCCTCCCGCGCCACGGTACCGGCCAGCCTGTGGGCGGAAATACCCACCCCCATGCCCCCCTGGACAACGGGCTTGAGCGAATGGCTTTTCAGTACCAACGGGGATAACGGGGTCTCGGTCATAGGTCTTCTTGGCAAGGAGAAAATTAGAGTAATTATTCGATGATACCCGAAATTAGGCGCGCAGCCGTCGTCGACGTCAAGGGGAACGGTCCGGCGCGACCAGCGGTTTCACGGTAAAATCGCGCAATTCGCTGAATTTGCTGGTGGCTGGACATGACTGATACCTCACTCTCCGCGGCGGACACGCCGGCGCAGAAAGCCGGGCGCAACGCGCTCAAACTCGCCAAACGGCTGCGGCACGAAGTCGGCGACGCAATCAACGACTTCAATATGATCGAACCGGGCGACCGTGTCATGGTCTGTCTGTCCGGCGGCAAGGACAGCTACGCGCTGCTCGACATCCTGCTCGGGCTGCAGAAGTCCGCGCCGATCGATTTCTCGCTGGTGGCGGTCAACCTCGACCAGAAGCAGCCGGGCTTCCCCGAAGACGTGCTGCCGCGCTATCTGGCATCGCTCGGGGTCGAGTATCGCATCATCGAGGAAGACACTTACAGCATCGTCAAGCGACTGGTGCCGGAAGGCAAGACCACCTGCAGTCTGTGTTCGCGGTTGCGGCGCGGCATCCTGTACCGGGTGGCCGACGAGCTGGGCGCGACCAAGATCGCCCTCGGCCATCACCGCGACGATATTGTCCACACGCTGTTCCTGAACATGTTCTACGGCAGCAAGCTGAAGGCGATGCCGCCGAAGCTGATTTCCGACGACCGCCGGCATATCGTCATCCGCCCGCTCGCCTACTGCCGCGAGAAGGACCTGATCCGCTACGCCGAGCAGAAGGCGTTCCCGATCATCCCGTGCAATCTGTGCGGCTCGCAGCCGAACCTGCAGCGGCAGGTGATCCGCGACATGATCAACGACTGGGACCGTCGCTTCCCCGGCCGGATCGAGAACATGTTCCGCAGCCTGCGCAATGTGGTGCCCTCGCATCTGGCCGATACCCGGCTGTACGATTTCGCCGGCCTGCGTGTCGGCGCAGCCCTGCCGGACGAGGGCGGTGACACCGCGTTCGACAGCGAAACCTTCAGCGATCCGACCGCTCCGGTGTTCGATGACGAGGAGGCGGCGCCGGCCACCGTGCGCCGGCCGGTCATCAATATTCTCGATACGCGCGTTGCCGGGGGCTGTGGTGAGTGATTTCCTGGCGTTGCGGCGGCGCAAGGCGCGCCCCGCGCAGGCGGACCTGGCCGAGGTGATGGTCAGCGAGGCCGACGGCATCCGGGCGATGTATCTCGGCTCCGACACCATGCAGTCGGCCATGCGGGTCAAGGACCCGTGCGATCTGGTGCTGGCCTATACCCGGGCGACCATGGCATTCCTGCTGTTCCAGCCCGATCCGCGCCGCATCCTGCATGTCGGGCTCGGCGGCGGCTCGCTGCCGCGTTTCTGCCATGCCAGGCTGCCGCGGGCGGAGAACGTCGCGGTCGAGATCAATCCGCAGGTGGTGGCACTGTGCCGCTCGCAGTTCGCATTGCCGGACGACGAGCGCATGCAGGTGGTGGTGGACGACGGCATCGACTATGTCAGCCGGCAGACACAGGCATTCGACGTCATCGTTATCGATGCCTTCGATGGTCGCAACATCATTACCGCCATGGTGGCGGAGCCGTTCCTGCACGATTGCCGCATGGCGCTGCGCGAAGGCGGGGTGCTGGCGGTGAACCTGTGGAGCCGCCATCCGCGCTTCCACGAGCATGTCGAGGCGATGCGGCTGGCGTTCGACGGCAAGGTGCTGACGCTGCCGGCAGAAACGCACGGCAATATCGTCGCCTTCGCGCTGGGTGGCCTTTCCGGCAATGCATTGCGCTTCGATGCGCTGACTGAGCGGGCGCAGGCCGCCGGCGCTGCCGTTGGCCTGGACCTGGCAGCGATGGTGCCGGCGATGAAAAAGCACAATCCGCACTCGGGGGCGCGGCTGATGCTGTAGCTCAGAGGCCGAGGTCGCGCCACATGGCGTCGACCCGTGCCTTGACCGCCGCATCCATGACGATCGGCGTGCCCCATTCGCGCGCGGTTTCGCCCGGCCACTTGTTGGTCGCGTCCAGTCCCATCTTGCCCCCCAGGCCGGAAACCGGGCTGGCGAAGTCCAGATAGTCGATTGGCGTATTGTCGACCAGCACCGTGTCGCGGACCGGGTCCATGCGGGTGGTGATGGCCCAGATCACTTCTTTCCAGTCGCGGGTGTTCACGTCGTCGTCGACCACGACAATGAACTTGGTGTACATGAACTGGCGCAGGAAGCTCCAGCAGCCCATCATCACCCGCTTGGCATGGCCGGCATACTGCTTGTTGATCGACACCACCGCCATCCGGTAGCTGCAGCCTTCCGGCGGCAGGTAGAAGTCGACGATTTCCGGGAACTGCTTCTGCAGGATCGGCACGAACACTTCGTTCAGCGCCACGCCGAGCACGGCCGGCTCGTCGATCGGCTTGCCGGTATAGGTACTGTGGTACAGCGCGTTCTCGCGTCGGGTGATACGGTCGACGGTAAAGACCGGGAACCAGTCCTGCTCGTTGTAGTAACCGGTATGGTCGCCGTACGGGCCTTCCAGCGCATGCAGATAGCCGTCGATTTCCTTGACCGGAATGCCGTGCTCGCTGACACCGGCATGGCCGGGTTCGGCCGGGGTCAGCGCGCCTTCCAGCACCAGCTCGGCATAGGCCGGTACCGACAGGTCATTGCCGATGCAAGTGGTCAGCTCGGTGCGTGCGCCGCGCAGCAGGCCGGCGAACTGGTATTCCGACAGCGTGTCCGGCACCGGCGTGACCGCACCGAGGATGGTTGCCGGATCACAGCCAAGCACGACCGAGACCGGATACGGCTGGCCCGGATTCACCCGGCGCCAGTCGCGGAAATCCAGTGCGCCGCCGCGGTGGGCGAGCCAGCGCATGATCAATTGGTTCCGGCCGATGACCTGCTGGCGGTAGATGCCGAGATTCTGCCGCTTCTTGTGCGGGCCGCGGGTGACGGTCAGGCCCCAGGTCACCAGGGGAGCGACATCGCCGGGCCAGCAGTGCCAGATCGGCAGGCGGCCGAGATCGACGTCGCCGGCTTCTTCCACAATCTGCTGGCAGGGCGCATGGCGGATCTGCTTCGGCGCCATGTCGAGCACCTTCCGGTACAGCGGGAACTTGTCCCACGCATCGCGCAGCCCCTTCGGCGGCTCCGGCTCCTTCAGCATCGCCAGCAGTTTGCCGATCTCGCGCAGCGCCAGCACATTGTCCGCGCCCATGCCCAGCGCCACCCGCTGCGGCGTGCCGAACAGGTTGCCGAGCACCGGGAAGTCGTAGCGCCGGCCGTCATGTTCAGGGTGTTCGAACAGCAGCGCCGGCCCGGCAGCTTTCAGCGTGCGGTCGCAGATTTCGGTCATTTCCAGTCGCGGAGAGACCGGGTGGCTGATGCGCCTGAGTTCGCCGCGCTGTTCCAGCGTGGTGATGAAGTCGCGCAGATCTCGGTATTGCATGCCGAACCTTATGGGAATGGTGTCATTTCGGAATGCGCGGGAGGCTAGGCGCTCGGGTGCGGGTGTGTCAATTCACGCCGTGCCGCTGCCGCCGGCGAAGGCAGAAATCGGCGGCCGGTGCGCCGGAAAACAGAATTGTATTTGACTGGGATCAGAACAATCGCAGATCAGGACCATGATGTGCGCATGGGATGTTTCCGTTTTGAAAACCATGGGGTAGATTGCGCGAATATTAAGAAAAAAGCCGTTTTGCGACGGCACGACACTTCTTTTTTTGCAGACTTATCCTGGAGATAAAGCCATGAAAAAACTGGCGATTGCGCTTTTGGTGGGGGCGGCGTTCGCGCCGGTGGTGGCGATGGCCGATGCGGGCGACATCATTGCCCGTTTCCGTGCGATCAATGTGAACCCGGACGTCAGCACCTCCGGGTTGCTGAGCAACCCGCTTGATGCCGATGTCAAGGACGCAACCGTCCCGGAACTCGACTTCACCTACATGATCACCAACAACATCGGCGCCGAACTGATCCTGGGTACGTCGCGTCACAAGGTTTCGGCCAACCGTACCGCCCTTGGTGGTGGTAGCGGCGATATCGGCAAGGTCAGCGTGCTGCCGCCGACCCTGACCCTGCAATGGCACTTCATGCCGCAACACGATGTGTTCCGTCCGTACGTGGGCGCCGGTGTGAACTACACCCGCTTCTACAATGTCGGCCTGAACACCGAAGTGGGCCGCGTTGACGTGGACCGCAACAGCTGGGGTGGTGCACTGCAAGTTGGTGCCGACTTCCCGATCGCCAAGAATGTGTTCATCAACGTCGACGTGAAGAAGCTGTGGATCAGCACCGACGTGCGTGGCACCAGCGGCGCGATCAATGGCGTCAAGCTCGGCACCCTGGACATCAACCCGTGGGTGTTCGGTCTCGGCGTTGGCATGAAGTTCTGATTCAACGGCGGTGCCGGCGACAGGGCAGGGACGGTGGGCTGCCGGACCTGTTCGCAATGCTCGCCGAACACCGCCCTGGGCCGGCCTTGCGCCGGTCCGTCAACCGAATATTCGGTTCCTCTCGTGTTGTCCTTTCCGGCGCATTCCTGCGCCGTTTTTTATGGCTGACCGCCAGCGGCCGGCGGCCGGCACGACGTCGGACAAACGGCGTGCATTCATTACTACCAATTGCGTTGACGGGTATTAGAATAGCGTTTTTTGAAATATAAGAGAACGCTGAATCATGAACGCCTGGGTCAATGCCGCGCTGTCGAAGATCGAAGCGGATTTCAACCGTTCGTCCGATACGCACCTGATTCCGCTCGCCATTCCGGCGCTGCCGGGCATCCACCTGTATTTCAAGGACGAGTCGACCCACCCGACCGGCAGCCTGAAGCACCGGCTGGCGCGCTCACTGTTCCTGTACGGGCTGTGCAATGGCTGGGTGCGCGAAGGTACGACCATCATCGAGGCGTCGAGCGGTTCGACGGCAGTTTCCGAGGCGTATTTCGCCCGGCTGCTCGGCCTGCCGTTCATTGCCGTGATGCCGCGCGGCACCTCGCCGGAGAAAGTGCGGGCGATCGAGTTTCAGGGGGGGCGCTGCCATCTGGTCGACGATCCGAAGTCGATCTACGCCGTCTCGCGCCAGCTGGCACAGGAACTGAACGGCCACTACATGGACCAGTTCACCTATGCCGAACGCGCTACTGACTGGCGCGGCAACAACAATATCGCCGACACCATCTTCCATCAGATGGCGCTGGAGCCGCACCCGGTGCCGGACTGGATCGTCTGTGGCGCCGGTACCGGTGGCACCTCGGCGACCTTTGGCCGCTATGTGCGCTACCAGAAGTGTTCGACGCAGATCTGTGTGGTCGACCCGGAAAATTCGGTGTTCTACGACAGCTACTACACCGGCGACGACCACCTGACCTGCGAAGGCGGCTCTGGGGTGGAGGGGATTGGCCGGCCGCGCGTCGAGCCATCGTTCATTCCCGAAGTCGTCGACCGGGTGATCCAGGTGCGCAATGCGGCCAGCTACGGTGCCATCCATTTTCTCGAGTCGGTGCTCGGGCGCAAATGCGGCGGGTCGACCGGCACCAACCTGTTCGGCGTCTGCGAACTGGCGGCCGGGATGCACCGCAACGGACGTGAAGGCGCGATCGTGACGCTGATCTGCGACTCCGGCGAACGCTATCTGGACAGCTATTTCAATCCGGACTGGCTGGCCGCGCAGGGGATCGACATTGCGCCGTGGGTCGAGCGCTATCAGCGCTTCTTTACCACCGGCGAGTGGGACGGCTGAGCCACCGGACCGGCCGGGCAGCGTCATGTCGCCGCCCGGCACTTTTCCTGTTGCGGCAATCTGCGCTCAATTTTCGCTCAGGTTTGCAGCAATTTTTTGTTTTTCATGCTTTCTGGTTTAGGATGGGGGTCGCGCCGGTTTTGCATCATTTTCGAGTGAATAATGGCCAAGGTCCATCTCCGTAACACGATCCTCGGTCTGCTGCACCAGTTGGCGTCGGCAGGCCATCCCGATGTCACGCCCCGGGAAATCGTTTTCCAGGTCGGCGCATCCGCCGCGACGGTTCGCCGCTATCTCGACCGCCTGGTCGACGAGGGCCTGGTCGAACGGCACGGGCGGACTGCGGCGACCCGCTACCGCCTGCCGGCATCGCCCGGTGCGCGCGCTCCGGTCGCCTTCCAGCGGCGCTTTATCGACGACTACCAGCCTAACCAGACCTTCCTGCTGCCGGAAAGCCTGGCCGGCACCCTGTACGACGAGGCGAGACTGACGGGGCGGCAGCCGGCCGGCACCTATGCCAGCGCCGTGCTCGGTCCGCTGCTGACCGATCTGTCCTGCTCGTCATCCCGGCTCGATGGCGGTCGGCACACGCTGCCGGCCACGGAGGCGCTGTTCCGGGCGGTCCGGCCCGACGTGCTGGATCGCGACACGATCATGCTGCTCAACCACAAGGCGGCCATCGAGTTCCTGGTCGACAGCGTCCCGCGCTACGGCATGACCACGCTGGTGGTGCGCAATCTGCACGCGGTACTGATGCAGGGGCTGCTGGCCGACGAGGACGGGCTCGGCACGATTCGCGAGAAAGTGATCTGCATCGGCGATAGCGTGTACATTCCGTCGCATGCGCCGCTGCTGCTCGGCGAGATGTTCGAGCAGATCCTGGAAAAGGCGCGGCGTACCCGCAACCCGGTGGAAGCCGCCTTTTTCCTCTGGGTGTCGCTGGCCTATCTGCTGCCGTTCGAGGATGGCAACGAGCGTACCAGCCGGCTGGCCGCCAATATCCCGCTGATGCTGTGCAACTGTGCGCCGCAGGCGTTTCTGGACGTGGCCCCGCATGACTACGCGCAGGCGATGGTGGCGATCCGCGAGCAGCAGGACCCGTCCGCCGCTGGCGAGCTGTTCACCCGCAGTTATCGTCGTTCGATTCGCAAGTATGCGGCCCTGATGGCTGCCATCGGCCAGCCGGACCCGTTCCGGGCCGGGTACCGCGAGCAGGCCGGCGAGGTCGTGCGCAGGGTGGTGCGCGACCGCGTTGCGCTGTCGCAGGCGGTGGACGAGGTGGCGGTGCCGGCGCAGGACCGTGCGGCGTTCGAGCGGATGGCGCGTGCGGACCTGGAGCGGCTGGGCGAGCACAACTGTGCACTGTACCGGCTGACCATGCGCCAGGCCGGTGGCTGGATCGAGGCGGGCCGGCCGCTGTACGAAAAGGGCTGAGCACGCCGTGCATTTCCGGCCTGCGATTCGTGCTCTGGCGTCGTCCGGCAGGGTGTCGCGGCAGGAAAAATGTGCGAATCCATGGGGTAATGGGAAAATAAAGTGTAAATCAATGGAATTGCAATAAATTTGCGGTTTCATCCGCGGGGGTTTTTGCCTACAATTTCGACCTTTTTGGGCGGGGGAAAACATGGCTCTGCTTGAGATCCGCAACGTCGTCAAACGGTTTGGCGACTTTACTGCAGTCAATGGCGTCAGCATCTCGGTGGAAGCGGGCGAATTCTTCACGCTGCTGGGTCCGTCGGGATGTGGCAAGACCACCTTGCTGAGGATGCTCGCGGGCTTTGAACAACCCGATGCCGGGCAGATCCTGCTCGACGGCCAGGATGTGTCGACCGTGCCGCCGGAAAAGCGCCCGGTGCATACCGTGTTCCAGAGTTATGCGCTGTTTCCGCACATGACGGTGCGCGACAACATCGCCTTTCCGCTCAAGATGGCCAAGTGGCCGGCCGACAAGCTGCAGGCCCAGGTCGACGAACTGCTGGAGGACGTGCGCCTGACCCAGTTTGGCGCCCGTTTCCCGCACGAGCTGTCCGGTGGCCAGCGTCAGCGCGTGGCGATCGCCCGTGCCCTGGTCGACCGTCCGCGCCTGCTGCTGCTCGACGAGCCGCTGTCCGCACTGGACGCCAAGCTGCGCGAGCAGATGCAGATCGAACTGATCGACCTGCAGAAGGAAGTCGGCGTGACCTTCGTCTACGTGACCCACGATCAGGGCGAGGCGCTGGCGCTGTCGCACCGGATCGCGGTGATGAACGCCGGCAAGGTCGAACAGCTCGACATCCCGGAAACCATCTATTCGTACCCGAACAACCGCTTCGTGGCCGACTTTATCGGTCAGTGCAACGTGCTGGCCAGCGAGATCGTCGCCCTGCACGGTGATGGCACCATGACCATCGCCATCAACGGCTGCGGGGAAATGAAGGCCCTGGCCCGCGACGGTCTGACCGTTGGCCAGAAGGGCTGGTTCTCGATGCGCCCGGAAAAGATCAAGCTCGACCGCGAACTGCCGGGCGGCGTCGATGGCGAAGCGCACTTCAAGGGCCGCGTGCATGACTGCCTGTATCTTGGCGACGTGACCATCTACATCGTCGAGGTCGGGGATGGCGTGAAGATCGAGGCCATGCTGCCGAACTCGGCACCCGGCCTGGCCAAACTGTTTGATGACGACGATCCGGTCGAGATCACCTGGCGTTACGACGCCGGCAGCTTCCTGGCGGAGTAAGCAATGAACTGGGTTAAAAGGAATCTGGGCAAGTGGCTGCTCAGCTGGCCGCCGCTCGTCTATCTGGTCGTGTTCTTCCTGGTCCCGTCGGTGATCATGGCGCTGGCGGCATTCCGCTGGCCGGGCGACTACGGCGGGCTGTATCCGCTGTGGAGCACGGACGACGCCGGTGTGACCACCGTGCTGATCAACCGCGACAACTGGCACGACTTCTTCACGCTGGACAACTTCAGCCGGCTGTTCGAGGAACCGCTGTATCTGGAGCTGTTCCTGAAATCGGCGCTGTACGCTGCCGTGACCACCGTGGCATGCGTGGTGATCGGTTATCCGCTGTCGTGGCTGATCGCCCGCAGTTCGAAGAAATACCGCGACCTGCTGCTGCTGCTGGTGATCCTGCCGTTCTGGTCGAATTTCCTGATCCGCATCTATGCGTGGATGATCATCCTTGGCCCGTCGTCGGCGTTCACCAAGGCGATCAATGCCGTGCTGGCAGTATTCGGCGCCGGACCGGTGTCGCTGCTGTTCACGCCGTTCGCGGTGATCCTCTGCCTGGTCTACGTGCACCTGCCGTTCATGGTGCTGCCGCTGTACGCGAATCTGGAAAAGCACGACATGGCGCTGCTCGATGCGGCGCAGGATCTGGGGGCGTCGGCCTGGCAGCGCTTCTGGCGCATCACCTGGCCGCTGAGCCTGCCCGGCGTGTATGCCGGCGGGGCGCTGGTGTTCATTCCGGCGCTCGGCATGTTTGCCATTCCGGACATCATT
The DNA here is from genome assembly GCF_054781615.1 of Microvirgula curvata. Classification (NCBI taxonomy): domain Bacteria; kingdom Pseudomonadati; phylum Pseudomonadota; class Betaproteobacteria; order Neisseriales; family Aquaspirillaceae; genus Microvirgula; species Microvirgula curvata. Next base: position 299,952 of record NZ_BAAGUB010000035.1, read on the forward strand.
GGCGGTACCGAAGGCATCATGATCGGCAACCTGATCAAGCAGCAGTTCCTGGAAACGCGTGACTGGCCATTCGGTTCGGTGCTGTCGATCATGCTGACGGTCGGCGTGCTGGTCATCGCCGGGCTGGGCATGGCGGTGGCGCGCGGAGGAAAGAAGAAACATGGCTAGAAAGCAATCGCTATGGCTGTGGGGCGCGGCGTTCGCGGCCTACCTGTTCCTGTACCTGCCACTGGTGATCGTGGTCGTGTATTCGTTCAACGACTCCAAGCTCAATGCGGAGTGGGTCGGCTTCACTACCAAGTGGTACGTGATGCTGCTCGAGGACGCGGCCATGCTGAAGGCGGCCGGCAACTCGCTGATGATCGGTCTGGTGTCGAGCTTCTTCGCCACCATTTTCGGCACGCTGGCCGGCATCGCCATGCATCGCTTCAGGTTGCGGCTGCTGCCGTTCCTGGTGCTGACGCCGATTGCGATTCCCGAGCTGCTGACTGGCGTGTCGCTGCTGATCTTCTTCGTGCTGATCAACATGACACTGGGCCTGGTGTCGATCATCATTGCCCACGTGGCGTTCAGCATCGGCTTTGTCGCCATCGTGGTGCGGGCGCGGATGCAGGGCATGGATGACAGCCTGGTCGAAGCCGCACGCGACCTCGGCGCGTCGCCGTGGCAGGCGTTCCGGCTGATCACGCTGCCGCAGATCCTGCCCGGCATCATCGCCGGTGCGCTGATGGCGTTCACGCTGTCGATCGACGACTTCGTCATCACCTTCTTTGTAGCCGGGGTCGGTGCCTCGACGCTGCCGCTGCAGATCTACTCGATGATCAAGATTGCCGTGACGCCGGAAGTGAACGCGATCAGCACGCTGCTGATGCTGCTGACGCTGGCGCTGATTGCAATCGCGACCAAACTGTCTCCGTCGGCCATGAAGACCAACGCCTGACGGATGACGATTCGGCCCCGCTGCGGGCCGGTGCAGTACACGGGGTGGCCAGACAGGACACCCCGTTTTCAAGGGCCGCTACAAACGCGAGCGTCGGGAAACCGGTGATCGTCACAACAAGCCGCTTCGCCCCTGACGGGCGCGGGGTGAAAAAGGCCCGCTGTCGCCCCGTGCGGCGGCCACGACGCCGCGCGGTTTTCCTTCCACCCAATGCAAGGGGGAAATGTACATGTGGAAAAAATTGGTGATGGCCGCGTCGCTCGCGGCAAGCTCGACTGCTTTTGCCGCGAACGAACTGCATCTCTACAACTGGAACAACTACCTGTCCGATGCGACGGCGAAGCGTTTCGAGGCGTCGTGCAAGTGCAAGCTGGTGCAGGACTACTACGGCGACAATGAAGAAATGCTCGCCAAGCTCGCCGCCGGCGCCAAGGGCTACGACCTGGTCGTGCCGACCGGCTTCGCGGTGCAGACGCTGATCGGCAAGGGAGCGGCGCAACCGCTCGACCGTGCGCAGATCAGCAACTTCAAGAACCTGAACCCGGGTTATCTGGGCGGCTTCTTCGATCCGAAGAACCAGTACTCGATCCCGTACGCAGTGACGACCACGGTGCTCGGCTACAACGAAACCGCGCTGAAGAAGGCCGGCGTGGCCGACAAGGTCAACAGCTGGGCGCTGATTTTCGATCCGGCGGTGCTGGCGAAGATCAAGGGCAAGGTCATCGTGCTCGATTCGCAGCGCGAACTGATGGCTGCTGCGCTGATGTATCTCGGCAAGTCGGCCAACTCGGCCGATCCGAAGGACTGGGCCGCTGCCCGCAACGTGATCCTGAAGGCGAAGCCGTACTGGGCCGCGTTCAACAACCAGAGTTATATCAAGGAACTGACGGTCGGCAACATGTGGGTCGCGCTCGGCTACTCGAACGACCTGTACCAGGCGGAACAGGATGCGCTGAAGGCCCGGCGCCCGTTCAAGATCGGCTTCGGTCTGCAGAAGGAAGGCAACACGATGTCGATCGACAATTTCGTGGTGCTGAAGGACGCGCCGCGCAAGGACCTGGCGTACAAGTTCATCAACTTCATGCTGGAAGGCAAGAACGGCGCCGAGCTGTCGAACGAGATGGGCACCGGTTCGCCGAACCAGGCAGCGATGGCCTATGTGAAGAAGGACCTGGCAAAAACCGCGGCCATCTTCCCGGACAAGGCATCGCTGGGGCGCCTGCAGCAGCTGAAGGACCTGAACACCAAGCAGCGTCGCGACCTGAACCGCATGTGGTCGGAGATCAAGCTGAAGTAGGACCGGTCAGCCGGGCGGGTTCGACCCGCTCCTGCACACAAGGGAGGCTTCGGCCTCCTTTTTTGTATTGATTCGGTGCAAATTCGTTAAAAAATGCGCGAATGCAATAAATTAAACTGTTGTTGTTTGACTTGGCGATGTTTTTGACCAAAGAATTACCGGTTGTTCGCAATTGATACTTCCGGAGGCAGATGGTCGCGCGTATCCCCTTTCCGCTGCAGATGTGGCACAAGATCCTGATCGGGCTGCTGCTGGGCGTTCTGGCCGGCCTGGCGCTGGGCGAGTCGGCCCGGCTGTTGCAGCCGGTCGGCACGATATTCATCACCCTGATCCGCATGGTGGTGATGCCGGTCATTTTCGTCTCGCTGGTTTGTGGCGTGACGGCGATGAAGAATGTGCGCCAGATGGGGCGCGTGGCCGGCAAGACCCTGTTCCTGTACATGCTGACCATGGCGTTCGCTGCCAGCAGTTCAATGCTGCTGGCCGATCTGCTCAATATCGGCGCCGGGCTGAACTACAGCCTCGGCAGCACGGCCGGCAGCGTACCGACGCCGCCGTCGATGCTCGACACGATGCTGAACCTGTTTCTGGCCAACCCGTTCAAGTCCTTCGTCGACGGCAATGTGCTGCAGGTGATCGTGTTTGCGCTGTTCTTCGGCATGGCGATCAACCTGTCCGGCGAGGCGGGGGAGCCGGTCCGGCGCCTGTTCGATTCGCTGAACCAGGTCGTGTTCCGGCTGATCAGCATGGTGCTCGCGTTTGCGCCCTACGGCGTCTTCGCGCTGATGGCCTATGTGACCGCGGACAACGGCTTTGCCGTCATCGAACAACTGGCGGCCCTGGTCGGCTCGATCTGGCTGTCCTGCCTGTTGCTGCTGACGGTGTGCTACAGCCTGCTGCTGATGCTGGCCGGACTGCGGCCCTGGCCGTTCCTGAAGAAAATGCTGCCGGTGCAGCTGTTCGCCTTCTCGACCACCAGTTCGAACGCGACCCTGCCGCTGGCGCTGGACACGGCGGAAAGGCGGCTCGGCGTCCACAACAGCATTGCGTCCTTCGTGCTGCCGCTGGGGGCGACCATCAACATGAACGGGCTGGCGACCTATCTGGGGGCGGTGGCGATTTTTGCCGCCAATGCCTACGGGATCGAGTTGAGTCTGATGCAGAAGGTGACCGTGGTGCTGACCACCACCTTGTCGGCCATCGGTGCGGCCGGCGTGCCCGGCACCGGGCTGGTGGTGATGAGCATGGTTCTGGGCTCGGTGGGGCTGCCGCTGGAAGTCATCGCCGCCATTGCGGCCGTCGACCGCATCATCGACATGGCCAATACCCCGACCAATGTTTCCGGCGATACCCTGGCCGCGGTGCTGGTCGCCCGCAGCGAGGGTGAACTGGATCTGGCGGTGTATGACAGCCCGACCGGCGCCGTGGCGCCGGTCACTGCAAAGGGCTGAAAGCGCTGGCTCAGAAGTAGTTGAGTCCCATGGCGCGCTTGACGTCGCCCAGCGTCTGCGCGGCGGCCTCGCGGGCGCGGGCGGTGCCGTCCTTGAGGATGGCCATCACCTGGGCCGGGTCGCGCGCATAGTCTTCGCGGCGGGTGCGGATCGGTTCCAGCAGTGCCTGCAGGCGGGCTTCGAGCTGTTTCTTGATCACCATGTCGCCCAGGCCGCCGCGACGGTAGCGTGCCTTCAGGTCCTCGACCATGGCCGTGTCCGGTTCGAACGCGTCCAGATAGGTGAACACCACATTGCCCTCGACCTGGCCCGGGTCTTCGACCCGCAGGTGATTGGGGTCGGTGTACATCATCTTCACTGCCTGGCGGATCGCATCCGGGCTGGCACCGAGCGGCAGTGCATTGCCGAGCGACTTGCTCATCTTGGCCTTGCCGTCGAAGCCGGGCAGGCGGCCGACCCTGGGCACCACGGCCTTGCACTCGACCAGGATTTCCTGGCCGACACTGGCATTGAAGCGGCGCACGATTTCATTGGTCTGCTCGATCATCGGGATCTGGTCCTCGCCGACCGGCACCACGGTGGCCCTGAACGCCGTAATGTCTGCGGCCTGTGCCGCCGGGTAGGTGAGGAAACCGGCCGGGATGTCGCGCTCGAAGCCGCGCAGGCGGATCTCGTCCTTGATGGTCGGATTGCGTTCCAGACGGGCGACGGTCACCAGATTCAGGTAGTACGACGCGAGCTCCGACAGCTCGGGCACCAGGCTCTGGATGAAGATCGTGCTTTTGGCAGGGTCGATGCCGACGGCGAGGTAATCGAGCGCGACCTGCAGCACGTTGTCGCGCACTTTCAGGTAGTTGCCCATGTTGTCGGTCAGCGCCTGCGCGTCGGCCAGCAGCAGGAACTGGCGATGGCTGTCCTGCAGCGCGACGCGGTTGACCAGTGAGCCGATGTAGTGGCCGAGGTGCAGCGGGCCGGTGGTCCGGTCACCGGTCAGGACGATGGGGCGGGAATCTGTCATGGGCTTGCTCCGGGTAGAAAGGGGGAGCCGCCGCGAGAGGGGAAAAAAACAATGCCGCCTTTCGCGGCGGCATGGTTTTTGATGCACGAAAACGCACGCCGCTGTCAGGGACGGCGCCACCAATGGAACGTGCGTTGCAATGCGGTAGTCATGGCCGCATCGTCGCGCCCGCCGCCCGGCTTGTCAACCGTCAGAAACGACGGGAGATGCCGGTCTTGTGCAGAATGGTGCTGGCGATCTCCTCGATCGACTTGTGCGTGGTACTGATGAACGGCACGCCGTGGTGGCGGAACATCGACTCGGCTTCGTTGACTTCGCGCCGGCAGTTGTCGATCGACGCATAGCGGCTGTCAGGCCGGCGTTCGCTGCGGATGTGGTGCAGGCGCTGCGGATCGATGGTCAGGCCGAAAATCTTCTGCTTGAACGGCAGCAGGATGCGCGGCAGCGTCGGGCTGTCCAGGTCTTCCGGCGTCAGCGGGTAGTTGGCGGCCTTGACGCCGTACTGCAGCGCCAGATACAGGCAGGTCGGGGTCTTGCCCGAACGCGACACGCCGACCAGGATCACGTCGGCCTCGTCGAGGTCCTTGAGCTTGACGCCGTCGTCGTGGTTCAGCGAGAAATTCACTGCCTCGATGCGGTGGTCGTACTGCTCGTTGTCGACGATGCCGTGGCTCTTGCCGACCGTCTGCGTGGCCTTGTGACCCAGCTCGGTTTCCAGCAGACCGATGAACGAGTCGAAGAAATCGATGACCAGCGCGCTGTCCTCGACGTGCAGCGAACTGCGCACCTTGGCATTGACCACCGAGATGAACACGATCGGCTGGTGCTGGTCGCTCTCCGCCCGTGCGCAGATATGGCGGGCGACTTCTTCGGCTTTTTCTATCGTGTCGATGAACGGTATGGTCTCGCGCTTGAACTCCAGCATGTCGAACTGGGTCAGCAGGGCATTGCCCAGGGACTCCGCGGTGATACCGGTCCGGTCGGAGATGAAGAAGGCGGAACGACGGTGCGGCATGGAAACAATCTCCGTGTGGCGATGGTCGGGAGTATAACGAACGCCGTGCGCCGCGAAACGCTAGCGATGCATGTTGCCGGCGGCGGTCAGAACGTCGTCATTGTGCTGGGCCGGACTGTACGCCTGTCGCCGCGAACGTGCTGCGCTGCGGCAGAGCAATATTTTTTTTGTCATCTTTCGGCTAGAATCCGGCCTTTACCGATTCCCACCCCTCCCAACAGGAATTTTCAGTAATGGCAGAGAATTACGTTGTCTGGTTCGACAAGCTGCGCATGACCGACGTCGAACACGTTGGCGGCAAGAACGCGTCGCTTGGCGAGATGATCAGCCAACTGGCGGAGTCCGGCGTGCGTGTCCCCGGTGGTTTTGCGACGACCGCACAGGCCTATCGCGATTTCCTCGCCCATAACGGCCTGTCCGATCGCATCAATGAGACGCTGGCCAAACTGGATGTGGATGATGTGACCGAGCTCGCCCGCGTTGGCAAGCAGATCCGTCAGCTCATCGTCGACACCCCGTTCCCTGCCAAGCTGGAAGACGAGATCCGGGCCGCCTACGAAAAGATGCTGGCAGATGCCGGCAGCGACATCTCGGTCGCTGTCCGCTCGTCGGCGACTGCCGAGGATTTGCCTGACGCTTCGTTTGCCGGTCAGCAGGAAACCTTCCTCAACATCCGTGGCTTCGAACACGTGATGGACGCCATCAAGCATGTGTTCGCGTCGCTGTACAACGACCGCGCCATCTCGTATCGCGTCCACAAGGGCTTTGCCCACGACGTGGTCGCGCTGTCGGCCGGCATTCAGCGCATGGTCCGTTCGGACTGTGGCGCCGCCGGCGTGATGTTCACCATCGACACCGAATCGGGCTTTGAGGACGTCGTGTTCGTCACGTCGTCGTACGGCCTGGGCGAAACCGTGGTGCAGGGCGCCGTGAACCCGGACGAGTTCTACGTGCACAAGCCGACGCTGCGCGCCGGCCGCCCGGCCATCCTGCGCAAGAACCGCGGCTCCAAGCTGATCAAGATGGAATTCACCGATGCGTCGCAGGCCGGCCGCTCGGTGCGCACCATTGATGTCGATCCGGCACAGAGTGCGGTGTTCTCGCTGGAAGATGCCGAGATCGAAGAACTCGCCCGTTACGCGCTGATCATCGAGAAACACTACGGTCGTCCGATGGACATCGAGTGGGGCCGTGACGGCATCGACGGCAAGCTGTACATCCTGCAGGCCCGTCCGGAAACGGTGAAGTCGCAGGAAGGCCGTGTCGATACGCTGCGCCGCTATCGCCTGAAGAACAAGAGCACCGTGCTGGTCGAAGGCCGCGCCATTGGCCAGAAGGTCGGCCAGGGTGTGGTGCGTCTGGTGCGCGATGCGTCCGAAATGGACAGCGTCAAGGCCGGCGACGTGCTGGTGACCGACATGACCGACCCGGACTGGGAACCGGTCATGAAGCGCGCCGCCGCCATCGTCACCAACCGTGGCGGCCGTACCTGCCACGCGGCGATCATCGCCCGCGAACTCGGCATACCGGCCGTGGTCGGCTGCGGCGACGCCACCAGCGTGCTGAAGGAAGGCATGAAGGTGACGGTCAGCTGCGCCGAGGGCGACACCGGCAACATCTATGACGGCCTGCTCGACATCGAAATCATCGATCTGGCACTGGATTCGATGCCGAAGAGCCCGGTCAAGATCATGATGAACGTCGGCAACCCGGAACTGGCGTTTGATTTCGCCCAGCTGCCGAACGATGGCGTTGGTCTGGCACGGATGGAATTCATCATCAACCGCCAGATCGGCATCCACCCGAAGGCGCTGCTCGAATTCGACAGCCTGCCGGCTGACCTGAAGGCGACCATCACCGATCGCATCGGCGGTTACGCCGGCCCGGTCGACTTCTATGTCGACAAGATCGCCGAAGGCATCGCCACCATCGCTGCCGCGTTCTACCCGAAGAAGGTGATCGTGCGCATGTCCGACTTCAAGTCGAACGAGTACGCGAACCTGATCGGCGGCAGCCGCTACGAACCGCATGAAGAAAACCCGATGCTGGGCTTCCGCGGTGCCGCACGCTACGTCGCTCCGGAATTCCGCGACTGCTTCGAGCTGGAATGCCGTGCGATCCGCAAGGTGCGCGACGTGATGGGCCTGACCAACGTCGAAGTCATGATCCCGTTCGTTCGCACGCTGAATGAAGCGTCGACCGTGGTCGACATCATGAAGGGCTTCGGCCTTGAGCGTGGCAAGAACGACCTGCGCCTGATCATGATGTGCGAACTGCCGACCAATGCCGTGCTGGCCGAACAGTTCCTCGAGCATTTCGACGGCTTCTCGATCGGCTCGAACGACATGACCCAGCTGACGCTGGGCGTGGACCGCGACTCCGGTGGCCCGATTGCGTCGACCTTTGACGAACGCGACCCGGCAGTGAAGGCCATGCTGTCGATGGCGATCCGCACCTGCAACAAGCTGGACAAGTATGTCGGCATCTGCGGTCAGGGCCCGTCCGATCACCCGGATCTGGCCAAGTGGCTGATGGATGAAGGCATCCAGACCATCTCGCTGAACCCGGATACCGTGGTCGAAACCTGGCTGTACCTGGCCAGGGAAGCCGCCGCCGGCAAGTAAGGCGGCAGGGCAGTACAGAGAAAGCCTCCGACCGGAGGCTTTCTTCGTTTCAGACTGCTGGCAAGGGTGGGCTCCGACGGTCAGCGTGGCGTCGGTGCACGCCCGACTGACAGAATGGGCCGTGAGCACGGCAGTCTGCCTGTTTGAATCCTGTCCCTTCCGTCCCCGCCGCCGCGGGGAAACCTCGCTACGCTCGTCCGTTCTTCGCGGGCAGTCTGGGAAAGCCTCCGACTGGGGCTTTCTTCGTTTCAGACTGCTGGCAAGGGTGGGCTCCGACGGTCAGCGTGGCGTCGGTGCACGCCCGACTGACAGGAGCTGTCGTGAGCACGGCAGTCTGCCCGATTGAATCCTGCCCCTTCCGTCCCCGCCGCCGCGGGGAAACCTCGCTTCGCTCGTCTGCTCTTCGTTTCCCGGCTGTGCGAAAATCCGGGTTTGCTGTCAAACCGGAGCTGTCCATGAAGCCGCTATCGCGAATCTGCCTGTCCCTGACCGTATTGTTGCTGGGCGCCTGCGCCAGCACGCCCGACAGCGGGCCTTCCGCGCAGGTGATGCCGCTGGCGGCGAAGGACATCGATGTCAAGGGTTGCGGGCTGACGCTGACCCAGCCCAAGGGCGGCACGCTGTTCGTGGTCAGCCAGAGCGGGGATGCGCGCATCCGTCTGGGCAAGGAACTGCTGAAGCTGAAGCGCAAGTCGGCTGACGGCGACACGCTGCCGGGTGGTCAGCGCGAACGGCAGTCGTTCGTCGATGCAACCGGCATGGTCAGCGTCCACCTGACGCTGACGCCGACCGGGATCGTCGATGACAAGGCGCGCACGGTCACGGCCAAGGTCGAAGTCGATACCCCGTCCGGCTTCAATCTGCTGGACATGGCGGGTCTGACCGGCTGCTGAGACGGCGCGCGATTAATCCATGGTTAAATCCCCCGCGCGTTAATGTCGGCATCAACAATGAGATGACCGACGGGAGGATCCCATGGGCAAGTGGCTGGCGGGACTGATCGCCATCAGTGTGGCGATGTGGGCGGGCAGTGTGGACTGGTCCGTGCTGATGGCGGCTGATTTCTGGGCCTGGCGCAAGCAGGCGGTGCTGTTGAGCGGACTGGTACTGTTCTCCGCCATGGCCTTCAGCCTGGTGCTGGCCGTGCGTTCGCGCTGGCTCGAGCGCCAGGTCGGCGGGCTGGACCGTATTTACCGGCTGCACAAGTGGACCGGCATCGGCTGTGCCGTGCTGCTGTTCCTGCACTGGGGCGCGGAAAAATTTCCCAAGTGGATGGTGCAGGCCGGCTGGCTGTTCCGTCCGGCGAAAAAGGGCGGCGGTGGCGAACCGGCGCTGCTGCACGAACTGGCCAAGGGCATCGGCGAGTGGGGCCTGTATCTGGTTGCCGCCCTGCTGCTGATCGCGCTGCTGAAGCTGGTGCCGTACCGCTGGTTCCGCTACGTGCACAAGGTGTTTCCGCTGGTGTTCATTGCCTTCGTGCTGCACGGGCTTGAACTGATGCCGTCGGCGTGGTGGAGCCAGCCGGCCGGCCTGTGGACGCTGGCCTGTGCGCTGGCGGGCTCGGTGGCGGCATTGCTGTCGCTGTCCGGCCGTATCGGCCGCCAGCGTCGTCATGCCGGCCAGGTGGTCGCGGTGCGGCATGCCCCGGCGGCCGGCATGCTGGAGGTCGAGGTCGATCTGGACTCGCAGGCATTCGCTCACGCGGCCGGTCAGTTCGCTTTCGTGACCTTCGATCCGGCCGAGGGTGCTCACCCGTTCTCGATTGCATCGGCAACCCGTGAGGACGGCCGGCTGCGCTTCGGCATCAAGGCGCTCGGCGACTACACCGGAACACTGTCGGACCGGATTCGCCCCGGCCAGCCGGTCGAGGTCGAAGGCCCGTATGGCGGCTTCGATTTCAGCGGTCCGGCCCGGCAGGTGTGGGTGGCCGGTGGCGTGGGCATCACGCCGTTCCTGGCACGGCTGGAGGCGCTGTCCCGCGAAGGCGGCAGTCAGGGAGTGGTCGATTTCTACTATTGCTGCCGCAGCCGCGAACAGATGTGGCCGGCGGATCTCGATGCGCGTTGCCGGGCTGCCGGCGTGAACCTGCACCTGTGCATTGCCGGCGACGGTCAGCGGCTGGATGCCACGCATATCGCCAGCGGCTGGCGGGATGGCGAGCGGCCGCCGGTCTGGTTCTGTGGACCGGCCCCGTTTGCCGAGCAGTTGCAGAACGGACTGGCCGCGCTTGGCCTGCCTCCGGCGCATTTCCATCGCGAATTTTTCGCCATGCGCTGACAGGCAGCGGGCGGCAACGGTATAACTCACTTATCGTTGTCGCCCGGAGACCATCATGAAATACGCGCTGCTGTTTTGCCTGCTGCCACTGGCGGCCGCGGCCGCGCCGGTGCGCTATGACATCGAATCGACGCACAGCTATCCGACTTTCGCCGTCAGCCATTTCGGCTTTTCCGAACTGATCGGGCGCTTCAACCGGACCCAGGGCTTTATCGTGCTCGACCGCGAGGCGCAGCGCGGCGAGATCGAGGTGAGCATCGACGCCGCGTCGATCGACACCGGCCTGCCGGCGCGCGATACCGTACTGCGCAGCAAGGATTTCTTCCAGGTCAGCCAGTATCCGGTGCTGCGCTTTCATTCCACGCAGTTGCGCTTCGACAAGGATCAGCCGGTGGCCGCGGACGGCGAGCTGACCCTGACCGGCATCACCCTGCCGGTCGCGCTGAAAATCGAGCGGCTGACTTGCGGCCGGCATCCGTACTGGGGCCGCAATGCCTGTGGCGCCAAGGTCACGACCGAGTTCAGGCGCTCGGCGTTCGGCATGAAGTATGGCCTGCCCTTCGTCGGTGACACCATCCGCATCCGCATCGATCTGGAAGCGCTGGAAAGCCCGGCCGACTGAGGCCGCTGCGACGACGGCCGGCGCCGGCAGTGCATTGACGGCCCGCGCCGCTGGCCGCACAATCGGCGCTCGTTTCAACCGTGACTCGGGGTGTCGACGGCGTTTGTCGTCGGCTGAGATAGTCCCGCAATCACCTGATCTGGGTCATGCCAGCGTAGGGAGGTCACGATGCCGCGCCGGCTTTCGCCCGTGCGCCGCTCGCGCTTCCGCTGTCATGCTGCCCGAAGGGACCGCATGTCGGAATCGACGCCACTCACTTCCTCCCGTGCCGCGCACGAGATCGCCCGTGTCCGCGCCGCGGCGCCTCTGGTCCATTGCCTGACCAATTCCGTGGTCACCCCGTTTACCGCCAATGTGCTGCTGGCGTGCGGGTGTGCGCCCGCCATGGTGGTTGCCCGCGAAGAGGTTGCCGCGTTCGCCGCCGTGGCCTCGGCACTGTCGGTCAATGTCGGGACGCTGGATTCGCACCAGGCCGAGGCGATCCTGCTGGCGGTTCGCGCCGCTGCCGAGGCCGGTACGCCGTGGACACTGGACCCGGTCGCCGTGGGCGCGCTGGCCTATCGCACGGCATTCAGCCATGAGCTGCTGGCGTTTGCGCCGGCGGCAATCCGCGGCAATGCGTCGGAAATCATCGCGCTGGCCGGACTCGGTCATGGCGGCCGCGGCGTCGACAGCACCGCCGGCAGCGACGAGGCGGTCAGTGCCGCCGTGGCACTGGCGCGCCGGACCGGCGCCGTCGTCGCGGTGACCGGTGCCACCGACTACATTACCGATGGCGAACGACTGCTGTCGGTCGCCAATGGCCACCCGCTGCTGCAACGGGTGACCGGTACCGGCTGCTCGCTGTCGGCGCTGGTCGCCGCCAGCATGGCCGGGGCGCCGGACCGGCTGCATGCCGCCGCCAGTGCCTGCGCATGGATGGCCATTGCCGGCGAGCAGGCTGCCGAACAGGCCGCCGGTCCCGGCAGTTTCGCCGTGGCGCTGCTCGATGCGCTGGCCGGACTCGATGCCCCGACCCTGGAACGGAGGTTGCCGGCATGAGGCGCGAACTCGATCTGACCGTCTATCTGGTACTCGACCCCGACCTGTGCGGCGGCATCGACGGCATGTGCCGGGTGACCGAGAGCGCGCTGGAAGGCGGCGTCACCATGGTGCAGCTGCGTGCGCCGCAGTGGAAGAAACGGCAGTGGGTCGACGCCGCGCGCGCGCTGTTGCCGCTGTGCCGCTGTGCCAATGTCCCGCTGCTGATCAATGACCAGGTCGATGTGGCGCTGGCGGTCGACGCCGACGGCGTCCATGTCGGCCAGCAGGACCTGCCGGCGGCAGAAGCCCGGCGCCTGCTCGGTCCGTCGCGCATTGTCGGCCTGTCGGCGTCGAACGCCGCCCAGCTGGCCGCCGTCGACGCCGGGGTGGTCGACTATGTGGGCGTCGGTCCGGTCTACCCGACCGGCACCAAGCCGGATGCGTCGCCGGTGATCGGCCTGGCCGGTTTTGGCGAACTGATGCGGCAGAAAACGCTGCCGGCGGTCGCCATTGGCGGCATCGGCCCCGCGAATGCTGCTGCCGTCTATGCGGCCGGTGCCGACGGCATTGCCGTGGTGTCGGCCATTTGTGCCGCTGCCGACCCGCGTGCCGCTGCTGCCGCCCTGCGGGCGCTGAGCCACGTTTCCGCCACCCCGTCCGCCAGCGAGTCCTGATGTCCCTGCCCGAACATCCCGCCTTCATTCCGCATGCCCTGACCATCGCCGGCTCCGATTCCGGCGGCGGCGCCGGCATCCAGGCCGACCTGAAAACCTTTTCCGCGCTTGGCGCCTATGGCCTGTCGGTCATCAGCGCGCTGACCGCGCAGAACACGCGCGGTGTCACCGGCGTGCACGCGGTGCCGCCGGCCTTTGTCGCCGCCCAGCTTGACGCCGTGTTCAGTGATATCCGCATCGACGCCGCCAAGTGCGGGATGCTGGCCACGGCCGACATCATCCATGCCGTTGCTGCCAGCGTTCGCCAGTACCGGCCGAAGTGGCTGGTGCTGGATACGGTGATGATCGCCAAGGGCGGCCATCCGCTGCTGGCCGCCGATGCCGTGGCGGCGCTGCGCGACGAACTGCTGCCGCTGGCATCGCTGATCACCCCGAACCTGCCGGAGGCCGCCGCGCTGCTGGGCGAGCCGGTGGTGCGCGACGAGGACGGCATGCTGGCCCAGGCCGAGCGCCTGCTGGCGCTGGGGGCTGACGCGGTGCTGATGAAGGGCGGTCATCTGGAGAACACGGCGGACAGCCCGGACTGGCTGGTGACCCGCGATGGCGCCGAACGCTTCCCGGCGGTACGCGTTGTCACCCGCAATACCCACGGTACCGGCTGCACCCTGTCCGCCGCGCTGACGGCGCTGCGGCCGCAGCGACGCAACTGGGCCGAGACCGTTCACGACGCCAAGCACTGGCTGACCGAGGCGCTGACAGCGGCCGACCGGCTGCAGGTCGGACACGGTATCGGCCCGGTCCATCATTTCCATGCCTGGTGGTAACGCCATTCCGACGCCCGGCCGGCCGCGCGACAGCGCATCGCGAACTGCTGGCGTCTGCAAACCGGGTGGCCTGAACGCCACCCAGAAACCGAGAGAGAACTGCCCATGACCGCCCGCGATTTCCGTGCCGACGACGCCCATGTCGACCAGGCCGCCATCCAGCCGCTGCCCGCGTCGAAGAAAATCTATGTGCAGGGCTCGCGTCCCGACCTGCGTGTGCCGATGCGCGAGATCAGCCTGACCGATACCACGCTGAACGGTGGCGTCGAAGCCAATCCGCCGGTGACGGTCTATGACACGTCCGGGCTCTATACCGATCCGGATGCGCGCATCGATATCCGCAAGGGGCTGCCCGAGCTGCGTGCACCGTGGATCGACGAGCGCGGTGACACCGAGCGGCTGGCGCAACTGACCAGCGCCTTCGGCCGCAGCCGGCTGGCCGATGCCAGTCTCGATCCGTTGCGCTTCGAACTGGTGCGCACGCCGCGCCGCGCCCGCGCCGGCAGCAATGTCACCCAGATGCACTATGCGCGCCAGGGCATCGTCACCCCGGAAATGGAATTCGTCGCCATCCGCGAGAACCTGCGTCGCCGCGAGTATCTGGAAAGCCTGCGCGCCAGCGGCCCGCAGGGCGAAAAAATGGCGGCCTTCATGACCCGCCAGCACCCGGGCGAAAGCTTCGGCGCCAGCATTCCGGCCGAGATCACGCCGGAATTCGTGCGCGACGAGATCGCCCGCGGCCGCGCCGTCATCCCGGCCAACATCAATCACCCGGAAGTCGAACCGATGATCATCGGCCGCAATTTCCTGGTGAAGATCAATGGCAATATCGGCAATTCGGCCGTCACGTCGTCGATCAACGAGGAAGTCGACAAGATGACCTGGGGCATCCGCTGGGGGGCGGACACCATCATGGATCTGTCGACCGGCAAGCATATTCACGAAACGCGCGAGTGGATCATCCGCAACAGCCCGGTGCCGATCGGCACGGTGCCGATCTATCAGGCGCTGGAAAAGGTGAACGGCAAGGCCGAGGACCTGACCTGGGAGCTGTTCCGCGACACGCTGATCGAGCAGGCCGAGCAGGGGGTCGACTATTTCACCATCCACGCCGGCGTGCGCCTGGCCCACGTGCCGCTGACCGCCAACCGCATGACCGGCATCGTCAGCCGCGGTGGCTCGATCATGGCCAAGTGGTGTCTGTCCCACCATCAGGAAAATTTCCTGTACACCCGCTTCGACGATATCTGCCAGATCATGAAGGCCTACGACGTCAGCTTCAGTCTTGGCGACGGCCTGCGTCCGGGCTCGGTCTAGGATGCGAACGACGAGGCACAACTGGCCGAACTGAAGACACTGGGCGAACTGACGCAGATTGCCTGGAAGCATGATGTGCAGGTGATGATCGAAGGCCCGGGCCATGTGCCGATGCAGCTGATCAAGGAGAACATGGACAAGCAGCTGGAATGGTGCGACGAAGCGCCGTTCTACACCCTGGGCCCGCTGACCACCGATATCGCCCCCGGCTACGATCACATCACGTCGGCGATCGGTGCCGCGCAGATCGGCTGGTATGGCACGGCGATGCTGTGCTACGTGACGCCGAAGGAGCACCTGGGGCTGCCGAACAAGGCCGACGTCAAGGAAGGCATCATCACCTACAAGCTCGCCGCGCACGCCGCCGACCTGGCCAAGGGCCATCCCGGCGCGCAGATCCGCGACAATGCGCTGTCCAAGGCCCGCTTCGAGTTCCGCTGGGAAGATCAGTTCAACCTCGGCCTCGACCCGGACCGCGCCCGCGAGTTCCATGACGAAACCCTGCCGAAGGACAGTGCCAAGGTCGCGCATTTCTGCTCGATGTGCGGCCCGCACTTCTGCTCGATGAAGATCACCCAGGACGTGCGCGATTTCGCCGCCCGTCAGGGTATCGCCGAACAGGACGCGCTGCGCCAGGGCATGGAGACCAAGGCCATCGAGTTCAAGAAGGGCGGCGGCAAGCTGTACGACAAGGTGTAAGCGGGCAACTGCCATGTCCTGACACAGAAACGCCACCCCTCGGGGTGGCGTTATTGCGTGGGCCGGCGATGACGCTCAGTGCTTGCGGGCGGCCTTGTCTTCCTGCATCTGCTTGACCGACTCGGCCAGCGCGGCCTGCAGGCGCGGCACGATGACGCTCATGCGCTCCTGGATCTGCGCCGTGGTCCGCTTCGAGACTTCCGGCATTTTGGTGGTCAGCATTTTGCCGGTCGGCGTGCGGTAGAAGGCGATCAGCTGGTCGATCTCGTCCTGGGTGAACACTTCCTGGTACAGCTTCACATAGCCAGGGCGCAGCGCCTCCCAGCTCAGTTCGGTACGGATCGTTTCCAGCGACTTGCTGGCATACAGGCGCAGTGCTTTCTGCTGGTCGGCATCGAGCTGCATTTCCGTGATCAGCTCCTGGTTGATGTTTTCCAGCACCTGGCCGGCCTGGTCGGACATCTGCACGGCCAGCTGTCTGGCACCGGTGACATCCAGCAGGGTGTCGATGGACTCGACACTGGGCGTGGCGGCCAGCGCGGGGCGGATCAGGCAGGTGGCGAACAGGACAATGGCGAGCAGACGGCGCATGGCGTAATGACTTTTGGATTGAGGTCCGCGCATTGTGCCATGTCCGGACCGGATTGCATGCCGATTGCCATTGTCGGCCGCAGGGGTCAGGGCGGCGCAGGATGACCGGCAAAGCTGACGTGCACCGTCAGCCCGCCACCTGGCGTATCGTCGAGCCGGATGCGGGCCGCATGGCGGTGGGCGATTTCGCGCACGATGGCCAGCCCCAGTCCGCTGCCGTCGGCCCGGGTGCCGGCCACGCGGTAGAAACGGCTGAAGACCTTGTCGCGTTCGGCCGGCGCGATGCCGGGGCCGTTGTCGATCACGGCCAGCCGGGGTCCGTCGGAACTGGTGGTGACGGCGACGGTGAGGCGCGGGCCGGCGTGGCGGATGGCATTGTCGATCAGGTTGCCGATCATTTCCTGCAGCAGGGCCGGCTGGCCCTCCATCCAGGCGTGCTGCGCGCCGTCGTAGCCGAGGTCGATGCCATGCCGGCGGGCGACCGGCGACCATTCCAGTGCCACGTCGCGCGCCAGCGCCGCCAGATCGACCGGCTCGCTGGTGGCCACCAGACCGCTGTCCGGCTCCAGTCGTGACAGCGACAACAGTTGCTGGACGCCGTGGGAGGCCTGATGCAGCGTGTGCAGCTGGCCGCGCAGCCGCTGATGCAGCACGGCCGGGTCCTGTTCGCGCAGTGCCAGTTCGGTCTGGGCCTGGATGACGGCCAGCGGTGTCTTCAGCTGGTGGGCGGCATCGTCGAAGAAGCGCCGGCGCGCACTCAGCATCTGCTGCATCCGTTCCACATGCCGATTCAGCGCGGTGACCAGCGGGCGGATTTCGGTCGGCAGATCGCGGGTGTCCAGTGCCTGCAGCCTGTCGCCCCGCTGCGCGCCGAGCGCTGCCGACAGCCGGTCCAGCGGCTTGAGGCCATGACCGATGGCGAACAGCACGATGGCCAGCGCCAGTGAGACCAGTACCACTTCCTGCTGCAGCGAGCCGATCAGGATTTCGCGCGCGAGCTGGCGGCGCAGTTCCGGGGTTTCGCCGACCAGCACCCACACGCTGCGATGGCTGCCGCGGCTGACGTCGTAGACCGGCTGGCGCAGCGCGATCAGGCGCAGGGTGTCATCGCGAAACGGGGCTTCGTAGTACTGCGGGCGGAAGTCGGGCGGACCGTTGCCGGCCGGCAGCGGCAGGTCGGCGTAGCCGGTCAGCGTGCTGCCGTTGCCCTCGGCCACCCGGTAGAACACCCGCCCCTGGGAATTGGCTTCGAACAGCTCCAGCGCCAGATAGGGCAGATCGACCTGCAGGCGGTCGCCATCCAGCCGCACCCCCTCGGCGATGGCCTTGGCCGAGGTGAACAGCGTGCGGTCGAAAGCCATGTTTGCCGTGCCCATGGCGCGCTGGTAGGTCAGCCAGGCGTCGAAACCGAGCAGGGCCAGCAGTGGCAGCAGCAGCCAGACCGCCAGCTTCAGGCGCAGGCTGGACAGTGTCATTTCGCTTCCAGCAGATAGCCGAGGCCGCGCAGGGTGACGATGGCGACCGGGGCGTGGCCGAGTTTCTTGCGCAGCCGGTGGATGTAGATCTCGATGGCATCGGCGCTGCTGGACTCGTCCAGTCCGAAGATCTTCTCCGACAGCGTGTCCTTGCTGACCGCCTTGCCGTCGCGCAGGATCAGCACTTCCAGTACCGCATGTTCGCGCGGCGTCAGCTGCAGTCGCTCACCGGCCAGCGTGAACTGGCGGCCGGCACTGTCGTAGCTGAGCGGGCCGCAGTGGTGGACATTGCTTTCCTGGCCATGGCTGCGGCGGATCAGTGCCCGGGCGCGCGCTTCGAGCTCGGCCAGCTCGAAGGGCTTGGGCAGGTAGTCGTCGGCACCGAGGTCCAGCCCGCGCACCCGGTCGCCGACCGCGCCGTGTGCGGTCAGGATCATGACCGGCACCCGGTTGCGACGTGCGCGCAGCCGGCGCAGCACTTCCCAGCCGTCCAGCCGCGGCAGCGCCAGATCGAGGATGACCAGTGCGTAGTCCTGGGTGTGCAGTACATGGTCGGCGTCGGCGCCGTTGTGCATGCAGTCAACACTGAAGCCGGCCTGGCTCAGGGCGCGGGTCAGCGATTCGGCCAGTGGCAGGTGGTCTTCGACAAGCAGGATGCGCATGGTGACGGAGCGATGGAAAAACGGGAAATCCAGTGTAGCGACTCCCGCAATGCACAATGAAAATAATCCGCAGGCGGGCCGGGTTGAAAGCGAATCGAAAGCGGCGACTGCCTATTCTCGTGTCACACAACTGACATTCCGGGCGGCGCTGGTGCCGCCGGGGCCGCGATCGCCGGGCACAACGGCGGCCGGTCGTCAGCCCACAAGGAGATTCTGCATGAAGCGATTCAAGCAACTCGCGCTGGCCGCTGCGCTGGCCTGTACCGCCGCCACTGCCCTGGCCGATCCGCTGCCGCCCGGCTATCCGGCCAGCTACAGCAACCAGATTGCCGCCGCGCGCAAGGAAGGCAAGGTCGTGGTCTACTCGACGACCGATACCGCCGCCGTCCGCCCGCTGATCAAGGACTTCGAAGCGCTCTATCCGGGCGTCCGGGTCGAATACAACGACATGAACAGCACCGAGCTGTACAACCGCTTCATCAGCGGGGCTGCCGCAGGCGGCGGCTCCGCCGACGTGCTGTGGAGTTCGGCGATGGACCTGCAGGTCAAGCTGGTCAATGACGGTTTTGCCGCCAGCTATGCGTCGCCGGAAGTGGCAAACCTGCCGGGCTGGGCGCATTACCAGGGCCTTGCCTATGGCACCACCTTCGAGCCGATTGCCATCGTCTACAACAAGCGGTTGCTGACCGCTGCCGAAATTCCGCAGACCCATGCCGATCTGGCCCGCATTGTCCGCGCCAATCCGAAGAAATTCGCCGGCAAGGTCACCACCTACGATATCGAGAAGTCCGGCGTCGGCTTCAACTACCTGACCCAGGACTACCGCGTGGCCGGCAATGCCACCTGGGATCTGATCCGCGCGCTGGGGGCGACCGGTCTCAAGGTGCAGTCGAGTACCGGGGCGATGCTGGAACGCATCTCGTCCGGCGAGAACCTGATCGGCTACAACATCATTGGCTCCTATGCGTTCACCAAGGCCAAGAAGGACCCGTCGATCGGCTATGTGTATCCGAAGGACTACACGCTGGTGGTCAGCCGGCTGTCGGTGATTTCGAAGAGCGCACGCTCGCCGAATGCGGCGCGGCTGTGGACCGACTACCTGCTGTCGAAGCGCGGACAGACCCTGCTCGCCAACCAGGCCGACCTGTTTGCCATCCGTGCCGACGTGACCGGCGAGACGTCGATGGCGGGCCTGACGCGCCAGCTTGGCAACAGCCTCAAGCCGATCCAGGTCGGCACCGGACTGCTGGTGTATCTGGATCAGGCCAAGCGTCTGGAATTCCTGAAGACCTGGAAGCAGGCTCTCGCCAAGTAACACCGATCGACGCCCGCCGCGCGGCCGGATGCCCGCGGCGGCGTCCACCAGGAACACACCCATGACTTCCCCTCTCCCGTCGGCGCCGACCCTGGCGCCTGCGCAGGCCCCGCTGCGCCTGCCGCCCGTTCTGCGGCAGCTGACCCCCTCGCGCTGGCTGACCATCGGCCTAGTGCTGGTGGCGGTGCTGATGCCGCTGTCGCTGATCGTGTACCAGAGCCTGCTGTCCGCACCGTTCTTCATGCCGGACAAGACACTGAGTCTCGATGCCTACCGTTTCATTTTCGATGACCCGGACTTCTGGTCGGCGCTGGGCAATTCGGTCGCCATTGCCGCCGGCATGCTGGTCATCGCCGTGCCGCTGGGCGGGCTGCTGGCCTTCCTGATGGTGCGCACCAATCTGCCCGGCCGTCGCTGGCTGGAACCGCTGCTGCTGACGCCGGTGTTCGTGTCGCCGATGGTGCTGGCATTCGGCTATGTGGTCGCCACCGGTCCGGTCGGCTTCTACTCGCTGTGGTGGCGCAATCTGTTCGGCGATGTGCCGTGGAACATCTACACCCTGTCCAGCATTGCGCTGATCGCCGGCCTGACCCATGTTCCGCACGTGTACCTGTATGCCTCGGCCGCGCTGCGCAATCTCGGCGCCGATGTCGAGGAGGCGGCGAGAATCTCCGGAGCGACGCCGTTCCGGGTGGCGCGCGATGTCAGCCTGCCGATGGTGATGCCCTCGCTGATGTTCTCCGGTGTGCTGGTGTTCTTCCTCGGCTTCGAGATTTTCGGCCTGCCGCTGGTGCTCGGCGACCCCGAGGGGCACCTGGTGCTGGCGACCTATCTGTACAAGCTGACCAACAAGCTCGGCATTCCGTCCTATCACCTGATGGCGGCGGTGGCGATGTGCATCGTGGCGGCCACTTTCCCGCTGGTGCTGTTGCAGCGCCGGCTGCTGCGCAGCGCCAGCAAGTATGTGTCGATCAAGGGCAAGGCCGCACGCCAGCAGCCGCTGCCGCTCGGCAACTGGCGCTGGCTGGCATTCGCCATCATCGGCCTGTGGCTGGCAGTGACCGTGCTGGTGCCCCTGTCCGGCATCGTGCTGCGCGCTTTCGTCAGCCACTGGGGCGATGGCGTATCGCTGCTCGACTCGCTGACGCTGTCCAATTTCACCGACCTGTTCGAGCAGGACAATATGGTGCGCGCCATCACCAATACCCTGGGGGTCGGCGTGATCGGCGGGCTGGTGGCGGTGGCCGCGTATACCGCGATCGGCTTTGCCGGCCACCGGCGTGCCGATGGCGGCAGCCGGCTGCTCGACTACATCGTGCTGCTGCCGCGCGCAGTGCCGGGCATCCTCGCCGGCCTGGCCTTCCTGTGGGTGTTCCTGTTCGTGCCGGGGCTGAAGGAGCTGCGGAACTCGATGTTCTCGATCTGGCTGGCCTACACCGTGGTCTGGCTGGCCTACGGGATGCGGCTGGTCCAGGGCGCGCTGATGCAGGTCGGGCCCGAACTGGAGGAGGCCGCGCGCAGCGTCGGCGCCAGCCGCGGCCGAACCAGCCGCGATATCACGCTGCCGCTGATCCGCTACGGGCTGCTGGCCAGCTGGCTGCTGATCTTCATGATTTTCGAGCGGGAATACTCGACGGCGGTCTATCTGCTGTCGCCGGGCACCGAGGTGATCGGTTCGCTGCTGGTGTCGCTGTGGGCAACCGGCGCGGTCGATCAGGTCGCGGCCCTGTCGGTCATCAACATTGCCATGGTCGGCGCCGGTCTGGCGGTCGCCCTGCGTTTCGGAGTGAAACTTCATGACTAAGCTTGTTGTCGAAAATCTGCACCTGAGCTACGACGCCCATCCGATTCTCAATGGCGTGTCATTCCAGCTCAAGGCCGGAGAAGTGGTGTCGCTGCTCGGCGCGTCCGGCAGCGGCAAGACCACGCTGCTGCGCGCCGTGGCCGGGCTGGAACAACCGTCGGATGGCAAGATCCTGCTCGATGGCAAACTGCTGTATGACGGCGCCAGTGCGCACAACCTGCCGGTCGAGCAGCGCGCACTCGGGCTGGTGTTCCAGTTCTATGCGCTGTGGCCGCACCGTTCGGTATTCGACAACGTGGCCTATGGCCTCAAACTGCGCCGGGTCGGCACGGCCGAAATCCGCCAGCGCGTCGACCAGGTGCTGACGCAGCTGGGGCTGGCGCAACTGGCCGGGCGCTTTCCGTTCCAGTTGTCGGGGGGCCAGCAGCAGCGGGTCGCCATTGCCCGTGCGCTGGTCTACAACCCGCCGGTCATCCTGCTCGACGAGCCGCTGTCCAACCTGGACGCCAAGCTGCGCGAGGAGGCCCGTGCCTGGCTGCGCGCGCTGATCATCGAACTCGGGCTGTCGGCGCTGTGCGTGACCCATGACCAGACCGAGGCGATGGCGATGTCCGATCGCATCCTGTTGCTGAAGAACGGCCGCATCGAGCAGGAGGGCACGCCGGCCGAGCTGTATGCCACGCCGAAATCGCTGTACAGCGCCGAGTTCATGGGCAGCAACAACAAGCTGACAGCAAGGGTGGCCGCGGTCGATGGCCACCGGGTGCGCATTGCCGGCGCGGACTGGGAGCTGTCCGGGCAGGCGATCGACCATGTCACCGTCGGCGCCGGTGCGCAGGCGGTGATCCGGCTCGAACGCGTCAGCGTGGCTGACGGCCCCGGAGACAACCGGGTCCGCGCCCGGCTGGTGACGGCCATGTACCTCGGCGACCGCTGGGAGTATCTGTTCGACCGTGGCGATCTGCGCTTCCGCGCCTTTGGCCACATGCCACGAGAGGCCGGAGAGTACTGGGTCGAGTTTCCGGCCAACGACTGCTGGGTGTTTGCGGCGGCGTAGCCGTGCAGGGCGCTGGTGGCGTTACGCCGCCAGTTCCTTCAGCAGTTCCTTGACCCGCACCGCACGCATGGCCGGGTCGTTCAGCGTGGCTTCGACCCGCAGCTTGTCCTGGCCGGCGAGCTTGTAGTTCCGCTTGCTCTGGATCAGACCGATGATCTTCATCGGCTCGACCGGCGTCTGGCTGGAGAAGGTCAGCTGGATCGCCGTGTCCGACGCGTCGCAGCGGCTGACGCCGAGATCGCGCGCCAGCAGGCGCAGGCGGTGGCTGTCGATCAGCAGTTTGACCGGCGGTGTCGGCAGGCCGAAGCGGTCGATCAGCTCCTCGTGGATTTCGTCGATGTCGGCACCGGTGTCGCAACTGGCCAGCCGCTTGTACAGCACCAGCCGTTCATGAACGTCCGGGCAGTAGTCGTCCGGCAGCAGTGCCGGGGCGTGCAGATTGATCTCGGTCGTCACGCCCAGCGGCTGGTCGAGATCGGGCTCCTGGCCCTTCTTCAGCGCCTTGACCGCCGCCTTCAGCATCTCGGTGTACAGGCCAAAGCCGACTTCCTGCATTTCGCCGGACTGGCCTTCGCCGAGCACTTCGCCGGCGCCGCGGATTTCCAGATCGTGCATGGCCAGGTAGAAGCCGCTGCCGAGGTCTTCCATCGCCTGGATCGCCTCCAGCCGCTTCTGCGCATCGCGGCTGATGTTCTCCGGTGTCAGCAGGTAGGCATATGCCTGGTGGTAGGAGCGGCCGACCCGGCCGCGCAGCTGGTGCAACTGCGCCAGACCGAACTTGTCGGCGCGGTGGATCAGGATGGTGTTGGCATTCGGGATGTCGATGCCGGTTTCGATAATGGTCGAGCACAGCAGCACGTTGAAGCGCTGCTGGTTGAAGTCGCGCATCACCTGTTCCAGCTCGCGCTCGCGCAGCTGGCCGTGGGCGACGCCGACCCGGGCCTCGGGCAGCAGCTCGACCAGCTTCTCGCGCATGTTCTCGATGGTTTCGACCTCGTTGTAGAGGAAGAACACCTGGCCGCCGCGCTTGAGTTCGCGCAGCACGGCTTCGCGGATCACGCCATTGGACAGCGGGCTGACGAAGGTCTTGACCGACAGCCGGCGGCTTGGCGCCGTGGCAATGACCGAGAAGTCACGCAGCCCCTCCAGCGACATGGCCAGGGTGCGCGGAATCGGCGTTGCGGTCAGCGTCAGCACGTCGACATTGGCGCGCAGCCGTTTCAGCTGTTCCTTCTGGCGCACGCCGAAGCGGTGCTCCTCGTCGATGATGACCAGCCCCAGGCGCTTGAACACCACGTCCGGCTGGACCAGCCGGTGGGTGCCGATGACGATGTCGACCGAGCCGTCGGCCAGCCCGGCCAGGGTGGCCTTCTGCTCTTTGGCCGAGCGGAAGCGCGACAGTTCGGCGACCTTGACCGGCCAGTCGGCAAAACGGTCGGCAAAGCTCTGTGCATGCTGTTCGGCCAGCAGCGTGGTCGGTACCAGTACCGAGACCTGGCGGCCGGCCATGGCGGCGATAAAGGCGGCGCGCAACGCGACTTCGGTCTTGCCGAAGCCGACGTCGCCACAGACCAGCCGGTCCATGGGCTTCTCCGCGCTCATGTCGGCGATGACAGCCTCGATGGTGGCCTGCTGGTCGGCGGTTTCCTCGAAGCCGAAGCCGGCGGCGAAGGCGTCGTAGTCGTTGGGGCTGATGGTGAAGGCGTGGCCGGCGCGGGCGGCACGCTGGGCGTACAGATTCAGCAGTTCGGCCGCGGTGTCGCGCGCCTTTTCGGCCGCGCGCTTGCGCGCCTTGTCCCACTGGCTGCTGCCGAGCCGGGTCAGCTGGACATTGTCACTGGCCGAGCCGGCGTAACGGCTGATCATGTGCAATTGCGCCACCGGTACGTACAGCTTGGCGCTGTCGGCGTACTCGATGGTCATCATCTCGGTCAGCCCTTCGCCGAGATCGAGTGACTCCAGCCCCAGGTAGCGGCCGATGCCGTGGGTTTCATGCACGACCGGATCGCCGACCTTGACCTCGGCCAGATCGCGCAGCATGGCGTCGGTGTTGCTGCGCTTGCGCTGCTGGCGCGGCGTGCGTGCCACGGTCTGGTACAGGTCGGATTCGGTGATGAAGGACAGACCGGCCGCGCGGTCGACAAAGCCGCGCGTCAGCGTGCCGGCCAGCAGCGCGCAACGGACGTTGCCGTCGACGAAGTCGGCCAGGCTGTCCAGCGGGGTCGGCTTCAGCCCGTATTCGGCCAGCAACTGGTAAATGGTTTCGCGCCGGCCCAGGCTTTCCGCGATCAGCAGTACCCGGGTGTCGGTGCTGTCGACGAACTGCTTGAGGCGGGCGACCGGCACGTCGGCGCGGCGGTCGACGTTCAGGTCCGGCAGCAGGGCGACATCGTCCGGCAGCGCGCCTTCGGTGTCGATGGCCAGCCGCGGATACGGCTTCAGCGCGCTCATCAGTGCATCGGGGCGCTGATAAAGCTGGTCCGGCGGCAGGCACGGGCGGGCGGTTTCGCCGCGCAGCAGGTCGTAGCGGCTCTGTACCTCGCGCCAGAAGCCCTCGGCGGTCGCCAGCGTGTCGGCGTGCATGGCGATGGCGGCGTTGTCGCCGAGATAGTCGAACAGCGTCGAGGTGGTGTCGAAGAACAGCGGCAGGTAGTACTCGATGCCGGCCGGCACGCTGCCGGCCGAGATGTCCTTGTACAGCCGGCAGCGCGACGGATCACCCTCGAACGTTTCGCGGAAATGCTGGCGGAAGGTGGTGACGCCGTCGTTGTCGGTCGGGAACTCGCGCGCCGGCAGCAGGCGGATGTCCTGCACCGGGTAAACGGTGCGCTGGGTGTCGACGTCGAAGGTCCGCAGGGTTTCGATTTCGTCGCCGAACAGGTCGATGCGGTACGGCAGATTGCTGCCGGTCGGGAACAGGTCGACCAGCCCGCCGCGAATCGAGAACTCGCCCGGCGCATAGACCTGGGTCACATGGGTATAGCCGGCCCGCGTCAGGTCGGCGCGCAGGCGCTCGACATCGAGCGTGTCACCGACCTTGAGGAAGAAGGTGCGTCCGGCCAGGTACTCGAACGGCGACAGCCGCATCATCGCCGTGGCGGCCGAGGCGACCACTACGTCGGCCTGACCCTGGCGCAGTTTCCACAGTGTCGCCAGTCGTTCCGACACCAGATCGGCGTGCGGCGAAAAGTGGTCGTACGGCAGGGTTTCCCAGTCCGGCAGATAGGCGATCCGCAATGACGGCGCGAAGAACAGCATTTCGTCGGCCAGCCGGCGTGCGCTGTGCGCGTCGGCGGTCAGGACCAGCAGCGGGCGCCCGCCATCGCGGGCGATGGCCGCCAGCCGGGCGCTGTCGGCGCCGGGAGGCAGATGACCAAGGGAGTGTTTCTGACCGGGAACGGGAAGGACTGACGACATGGGCTGCGATTCTGGACCGGGTGGGGCGGACGAAGCGGGGATTATACCGATGCGGTCGCCCGCGACCGCGCATCGGACCAGTACATCATGGGGTCGTCGGCGGAGATATCCAGTCGGGGAGTTGCGGCGGGTTTTCTTCGTCGGCACCGGCCGCCTGCCGTTCCAGGTAGTAGACAAAGGCGAGTACTTCCGCCACAGCCTGGTACAGCTCGGACGGGATCTGGCTGTCGAGATCGACCTGCATCAGCAGATTGACCAGTTGCGGCGACTCGTGGACGAAGACATCGGACGCCCTGGCGCGTTCGATGATGCGGGCGGCCATCTCGCCCCGGCCCTTGGCCACCACGCGCGGCGCGACCGAGCCCTGGCGGTAGGCCAGCGCCACGGCGCTCTGGCGTTCGGCGTCGCGGCGGCTCATGTTGCCTCCCGGTTCACGGAGTACTGCAGCAGGGTAAGTCCGGTTTCGCTCAATTGATGCTGGAGGCGGTCGCGCTCGGCGGCGATGCGGGCTGCCGTGCGCGGGTCGAGCGCATCCATGCGGATCTGTACACCCTGACCGTCCAGCGTGATGCGTGCCTCGATGGCGCCGAGTGACGGCAGGTTCAGCGCCAGCCGGCTGACCCAGCGGCGCGGGGCCTCCTCGCGGCCGTCGGCTTCGCGGTCCGGCGCGGTCTTGTCTTCCTCGATCAGCCACTCGAACGGCTGCTCCGGCCAGGCCGCGCCCTGCATCAGCACCTGGCGGTGTTCCAGTGTGTCGAGCTGGCGTGCGACCAGTTGCCCGAGTGCGGCATTGGCGTTCTGGTGGCGGGCGCTGTCGACCTCATCGCCGGCCTTGCCGGTGGCCTGGGCCGGATCGTCGTCTGTGCGTTGCTGGTGCAGCAGTGCCAGTGTGGCCTTCGGCAGTTCCAGCTTCGCCTGCGGCTCGGCCCGGACCTGCTCCAGCGTGCGCTTGCCCTGCACCCACTCGGCCAGATGCGCCTCGTAGAAGGTGCCGCTGCCGGACAGCATCTGCTGCAGCGCGCCGGCCAGTGCCCGGGTGTTGACCTGGCCGTTGGCCAGCATGATCGGCCCCAGTTGCGTGGCTGCCGGCGTTGGCGCGGCATTGGCGCCGCCGGCCGCCGGGCGCTGGCCCGGTTGCGGCAGCAACGGTTCGCGCACAGCCGGTTCGGCGCCACGACTGGCCTGGGTCAGCAGGGCACCCAGATAGCGCGAGGCGCCGGACAGGGTCACCCGCGACAGCTGGCGGTCGCTCTGCTCCTGGACCGGTTCGCTTTCCAGCCGGAATGACAGCCGCGGCGTGACCTGCGCCACGGTCAGTTTCAGCGTGGCGCCCGGTTCGGCCGCCAGCATCTGGCCGCGGCCGAGGTTCAGGGTCAGTAACTGGTTTTTGACCAGCACCAGGAAACGGTTGCCGGCGAGGTTGTCCACCACGCGTGCCGATACCTGCTCGCCCGGTTTCAGGTCGGGCAGGCGGGCCGGCGTCGGATTGACCTCCAGGATCGGCCGGACGTCGCGAAGGACTTGGCCGAGCTGGCCCGGGGACAAGTCCCGGATGGTCAGGGTGGGCTGGATCGGTAGCATGGCGGGCGGTCAGAGTCAGGTGCCGGGATTGTACTGGTCCGGGCGGTCCGCGGCTAACCCCGGGGCGGACGACGGGTATCGGGAGAGGCCGCCGCGCAGGCGGCCTTCCCGGTAGTTTATCGACTCCCGCGCGGGGAAGTTCAGCCGTTTCCGGTTTACGCGTGCACGGCCAGCGTGCCCATCATGCCGAGATCCTCATGTTCGAGGATATGGCAGTGGTACAGGCGCTCGCCCGGGGTGTCGAAGCGCACGCGCAGGGTCAGGCTGGCGCGCGGTGCCAGATTGACCGTATCGCGCCAGCTCGGCGGCTGTGGCTTGCCGTTGCGGGCGATCAGCTGGAACTGGCCGCCATGCAGATGGAACGGATGATCCATATGGCTGTCATTGACCACCTCCCATTCCTCGATCTGCCCGACCTTGCCGCTCAGGTCGACACGGTTCATGTCGTAGGTTCTGCCGTCGATCAGGAACATGTTTTTCATCATGGCCATCATGCCGCCACCGGCCATGCGGTGGTCCATCGGCCGCTCCGACAGCACAACGCGGCGGCGGATGTCCGGCCGGCCCAGTGGCACGATCGTCGCCAGCTGCGCCGGCAGGCTGAAGGCCGCTGCCGGCGCACGGTCGGCGACGGCGACGGTCATCAGCGGCAGTGCCGCGGTCTGCTCCGGCTGCATCATCTTGCCGCGCGCATACGGCAGCGAAACCAGTTGCAGCGACTGGCCGACCCGGGCCGGGAAGGTCACCAGCAGTTCGGTGCGTTCGCCCGGGGTCAGCAGCAACTGCGACAGACCGGTTTCCGGCCGGGCCAGCGCGCCGCCATCGGTGCCGACCCGGGTCAGGGTCGCGCCGGGCAGCGACAGCAGCAGATAGCGTGCCGCGCAGGCATTGAGCACGCGCAGGCGGCGGGTTTCGTTCGGCGCGACATCGAGTCGCGGCCGGTACTGGCCGTTGACCAGCACCACTTCGCCTTCGCGGCCGTCCATCCAGTCGGCCGGCGTGTGCGCGGCCACCTGGTTGTCGCGATCGAAGCGCTGGTCACTGATGACCAGCAGCGACTCCGGCAGGCCGGCGAACGGATCGTTGCGATGGCGGATGATGACGGGACCGGCCAGGCTCATCGCCACCTGGCGCGCAGTCAGGCCATGCGGATGCGGGTGATACCAGAAGGTGCCGGACAGGTCGTCGGGGAGGGTGAATCCGGCACGGAACGAGCCGCCCGGTGCAATGGCATCGCGCGGATGGCCATCGACGCGCGGATCGACCGGCAGACCGTGCCAGTGCACGGTCGTTTCTTCGGGCAGGCGGTTGTTCAGCGTGATGGCGACCCGGTCGCCGGCATTCAGCTCGATCAGCGGGCCAAGCGGCCCGGCGTTGTAGCTCCACAGCCGGGTCGGCGCACCCGGCAGCAGTGCATGCCGGGTTTCCGCGATATCGATGACGCCGCTGAACGTGCCGGCCTCGGTGCTGCGGTTGGCCAGCCGGGGCAGGGTAGCCAGTGGCTGCCCCGCCGGCGGCAGGGCGTCCGGCGACGACGAGGGGGCATGCATGGCGGCCATGCCGTTCATCGGCATGCTGTCGTGCATCGGCATGCCGTGACCGGCGTGCGGATTGGCGCGGGCGGCCAGCGGCCACAGCGGGGCGCTCGCCAGGGCGGCGAGGAGAGTGCGTCTTTGCATGATCATTCCTTTCAGAGTCGAATCCCTGCCGTCAGGACGGCAGGCAGTGGCAGGCAGGAAAGATCAGGCGCGGGGCGGTTCGTCCGGCGGCGGCAGCGCGCGCGAGCGCAGCGGCGGGGTCGGGGCCGTGCGCCGCTGCGGGGTGAAGGGCAGCGAGACGGCCATGCCGCCCGCCATCGGTACCGCCTGCGGGCAGCAGGCGTGGGTGCCGCCACCGGCATGGGGCGCGCAGGATGACGGCGTGGTGTCGTCCGCCGCCATGGCCGACGGGCTGTGGCAGCGGCCGGCGGCCTGGGGGTGCCCGATCTGCGTCGACACCGATGCGCGGGGCATCGGCTGCATGCCGGCAAACGCGTCGGGCGCGATGGCCAGCGCCGCCAGCCACACGATGGCGGCCAGCAGCATGACGGGATCGAGAAGGCGTTTCATGGCTTCAGTATGGCTCAGCCGGCGGCCAGTACGCGCTGCCGGCGCGATTCGCTGAGTACCATGCCGGTGGCGACCGACACGTTCAGGCTTTCCACCGTGCCGAACATCGGGATGCTGACCAGCAGATCGCAATGTTCGCGCGTCAGGCGGCGCATGCCTTCACCTTCCGAGCCCATGACCCAGGCCAGCGGACCGGCGGCATCGCAGTGGTAGAGGTCGGTGCTGGCGTCCATGTCGGTGCCGGCGATCCAGATGCCGCGGTCCTTGATGTCGCGCAGGCAGCGGGCCAGATTGGTCACCTGCACGTACGGCACGACCTCGGCCGCGCCGCATGCCACCTTGCTGACGGTGGCGTTCAGGCCGGCGGAGCGGTCTTTCGGCGCGATGACGGCGTGGACGCCCATCGCATCGGCCACGCGCAGGCAGGCACCGAGATTGTGCGGGTCGGTCACGCCGTCGAGGATCAGCAGCAGCGGCGGTTCGTTCAGCGTGTCGAGCACGTCGTCGACATTGACGATGCGGTGGCTGACGTCGATGACCGCTGCCACGCCCTGGTGGCGCGCGCGGCCGGTCATGGCGTCGAGCCGGGCGGTATCGACGCTGATCACGCGCACGTTCTCGCTGGCGGCCTTGTCGAGCACGTCCTGCATGCGACGGTCGTCACGGCCGGCGGCGACGAACAGCTCGACCAGGCTTTTCGGCGACTGGAACAGCCGGGCGTTGACGGCGTGGAAGCCGTGAATGAGTTTTTTCTGCGACATGGGCGGACGATCCTGCGTGATGGCCGGCGGGGCGGGGCCCCGCCGGGCGGTAAAGCCGGCATTGTACGTGCTGCGGCTGGCCGTTGCTCAGAGATCCATCCGGGTGGCACTGTGCCGCGAGGTGCCGCTGCGGATATAGGCGGCGAGCGCTTCCGGCGGCAGCGGCCGGCTGTAGTAGAAACCCTGGATCAGATCGCAGCCACAGGCGGCGAGGAAATCGCGCTGTTCGATGGTTTCCGCCCCCTCGGCCACGACGGTCAGCGCCAGCTTCCGGGCCATGGCGACAATGGCCTCGGTAATGGCGACATCGTTCGGGTCGTTCGGCACGCCGTCGATAAAGGTCCGGTCGATTTTCAGCGCGTCGAGCGGCAGGTTCTTCAGCTGCGACAGGCTGGAGTAGCCGGTACCGAAGTCGTCCAGTGCCAGATGCACGCCCAGTGCTTTCAATTCGTTCAGCAGGGCGACCGCCGCGTCGGGCTGTTCGATCAGCGCGCTTTCGGTCACTTCCAGCTCGATCCGCTGCGGGGCGATGCCGGCACTGGTCAGCGCGTCGGTCAGGACCTGGCACAGCGAGGAGTCGGCAAACTGGCGTGCGGACAGGTTGACCGCCACCCGGGGCACGCGAATGCCGGCGGCGTCCCAGCGGGCGATCTGTTCGCAGGCGGCACGGATCACCCAGTGGCCGAGCACCAGCACCAGGCCGGTTTCTTCCGCCAGCGGGATAAAGCGCGACGGCGGGATCATGCCCCATTCCGGGTGGTGCCAGCGCGCCAGCGCCTCGACCGCGACGATCAGCCCGGAGTCCGGATCGACCTGCGGCTGGTAGTGGAGTTCGAGCTGCTGGCGGGTGATGGCGTTGCGCAGCGCATTTTCCATGGTCAGCCGCTCGCTGGCCTGGCTGACCATGCTGGCATTGAAGAACGCATAGGTATTCTTGCCGGCGGTCTTGGCACGGTACATCGCCACTTCCGCATGGCGGAGCAGCGTCTGGGCGTTGTGGCCATCCTCGGGGTAGACGGCGATGCCGATCGAGCCGGTGACGGTCAGTTCCTTGCCGTCGAGCACGCTGGGCTGGGCCAGTTCGTCCAGCAGGTGCTCGACCTGCAGCGCCAGCTTCGCGCGATCGCCGGTATTGGTCAGCACGGTGAATTCGTCGCCGCCGACCCGGCTCAGCAGCGCATCCTTGCCGACCGCATAGTTGAGCCGGGCGGCGATCACGCGCAGCAGGTCGTCGCCGCCGCTGTGGCCGAAGCCGTCGTTGACCAGCTTGAAGCGGTCGAGATCGATGAACAGCAGGGCGAATGCCGTGGCCGATGTCCCTTCGCAGGTGGTCTGCAGCCGGGTGAGAAATTCGGCGCGGTTGGTCAGCCGGGTCAGCGGGTCGTGGGTGGCGAGGAAGACCAGCCGGTCCTCGGCGTCCTTGTGCTGGCTGATGTCGTTGAATACGCAGACGTTGTTGATCAGCTCGCCTTCCGGGTCATGCACGGCGCTGATCGACAGCCGGACCGGATACAGGCGGCCATTGCGATGGCGATCGAGGAACTCGCCCTGCCAGCAGCCCTGCTCATCCAGGGACTGCAGCATCTGGCGGTTGATCGCCCGGCCCATGTGGTCGACGCGGAACAGGCGCGAACGGCGGTTGACCACCTCGTCGGCCTCGTAGCCGGTAATGCGGGTGAACGCGCGGTTGACGGCGATGATGCGTGCATCGCCATCGGTCAGCAGGATGCCTTCGGCGGCGTTGTCGAACACGATGTCGGACAGGCGCTGCTTGTGCTCGGCCTCGGTCCGGTCGCTGACGTCGATCATGATGCCGATGGTGGCGTCGGCGCCGCGGTATGGTGCGAGCCGGCTGTGGACCTCGGTGTCGATGCGGCGGCCATTGCGATGACGCAGGCGGAGCTGAAAGCGCATGTCGATGATCTGGTCCCGCCGGCGGCGCTGCAGCTGGAGGCGGACCCGTTCGCGCTCTTCCGCGTCCAGCAGCGCGGAAGTCGGCAGGCCGGTCATTTCGTCCTGGGTATAGCCGAGCATGTCGGCCGCGCGCGGGTTGCAGTAGACGACAATTTCGTTCTGCACGATGTAGATGCCGGCCAGCGATTGCTCGATCAGCGCGTCATGGTTGGTCTGCAAATCGCCCAGCCGCTGCCCCTGGTGGCGCAGGTACAGCAGCGTGGCGGCCAGCAGCAGGGCGAGAACGGCGGACAGCGAGATCCATGTGGTCAGGGGGGCAGTGGACAAATCGTCGGCGAAAACCGGGGTGGACAGAGTCGACAGGACGGCGAGACAACAGCGTCGCATGGCCTGCGAGACATCTAACATAGCTTTCCTCCAGAGTGCCGGGCGCGGAACGGATTTGTCACGATAATGTCATGGGATGAGGCCTGTGTTCAGGGCGACCGCATCGGACAGAGACGGATTGTGGTGAAAAATGACGCGACTGCCTACCCTTTGCGTGAAGCCGGGTCACCGTCAGCAGAAAACGGCAGGGGGGAAGCGCCGGTCCGGACTGGTCCTGGCCCTGCGACGGCGGGGACGGAAAGGACGGAATTCCATCCGGCGGGCTGCCGTTTGCACGCCATCCCGAGTCCCGGCGCTGCGCTGACCACCTGCCTCCTGCCCATGAGCAGTCCGGAAGCCTGCTTTGTCTGTATCCGCGTCCTCCGTGATAATGCGGAATCCGTCGTCGCCGGGAACTGCCGGCACGACCCTGACGTCCCCCGGAGATTGATCGATGATAGCGACTCGCGCCCGATTCATGCTGCTGATTGCCGCACTGGCTGGCGGGCTGGCCCTGCCGGCGCAGGCCTTGCCGCCACCGCAGGCGGGGCAGCTGCTCAATGTCGGCGCCGACGCCGTCGTGGCCGTTCGCCTCGATGCCGTTCGCCGCGACGGTCCGTCATGGACGATCTGGGCGACCGTGGACGAAGTCTTTCGCGCGCCGCTGCGGCGCGGGGACGTGATCCAGATCAGCGGCTTCGGCGGCGATCGCGCGCCGCAGGTCGGCGCCCGCCTCGTTGTGGCGCTGGAACGTCGCGGGGCCTGGTGGTCGCTGCCGTCCCAGGACCAGGCCTTTCCCGATTCTCCCGCCCTGCGTGCCGCGTTGCGGCGCGGCTGACGGCATTCCTTTCGGGTTTTCCGGCTGGCGTCTTATGACGCAATGCAAAAAATTCTTTGCCGCTGACCCTGTGAAGCGATTACATTTTGCAGATTGTTGCGTATGTCACATAAAGGAAAGCGTCCATTGAAGCGCGCCGTCTATGCGGGCAGTTTCGACCCGGTGACCAATGGTCACCTGTGGATGATCGAGCAGGCGGTCGAGCTGTTTGACGAACTGGTCGTTGCCATCGGGGTCAACCCGGACAAGTTCTGCACGTTCAGCGCCGAGGACCGCGCGGCCATGCTGCGCGAGACCACCCGCCAGTACAACAACCTGCGGGTGGAGCTGTTCGACAACCAGTTTCTGGTCAATTACGCACAATCCATCGGTGCCAACTACATCGTGCGCGGCATCCGTACCGCAAGCGATTACGAATACGAACGTGCGATGCGTTATGTGAATTCGGACCTGTATCCGAACATCACCACCATCTTCCTGCTGCCGCCGCGCGAATACGCCGAGGTCAGCTCGACCATGGTGCGCGGACTGGTCGGCCCGAAGGGCTGGGAAGACGTCATCCACCAGTACGTGCCGGAACCGGTTTACCTGCGGCTGCGCGAATACGAGCGCCGCCGGCTCGAGGGCAAGTAAGCAGCATGCGCAAATGGACACAGGTCGTCGCCGGGGTGCTGGTCAGGCCCGACGGCGGCTTTTTTCTTTCCAGCCGCCCCGAAGGCAAGCCGTATGCGGGGTACTGGGAGTTTCCCGGCGGCAAGATCGAAGCCGGCGAGACCCCGTACGCGGCGCTGTGCCGCGAGCTGGACGAGGAACTCGGCCTGACCGTCACCCACGCCACACCGTGGCTGACCCAGCATTTTCACTATGAACACGCCGATGTCCGGCTCGACTTCCACCGGGTGACCGGCTGGAGCGGCGAGCCGCAGGCGCGCGAAGGGCAGACCTGGGCCTGGCAACGGGCAGCCGATGCGCTGAGCGTGTCGCCGGTGCTGCCGGCCAATACGCCGATTTTTCGCGCGCTGTCACTGCCGGCCACGCTGGCGATCACCTGCGCGCAGGAACTTGGCCGTGACACCGTGATTGCCCGCGTCGCGGCCGACCCGGCCGCATTCGGGCTGATCGTGGTGCGCGAACCCGGCTGGAGTACCGCACAGCAGCATGCACTGGCCGCCGAGCTGGCCGCCCTGATCCGCCCGCACGGCGGACGGGTGCTGCTGGCCGGGGCCAGCGATGCGGGGCCGTTCGACGGCCTGCACCTGAACAGCCGCCAGCTGCATGCGCTCGACGCGCGTCCGGCCGGTGACTGGGTCGGCGCCTCGGTACACGGTCAGGCCGATATCGAACAGGCTGTCGGCCTGGGACTGGACTACGTGATGCTCGGCCACGTGCAGCCGACGCCCTCGCACCCGGACCTGCCGCCGCTGGGCTGGGACCGCTTCACCGAACTGGCCGGCGGCCGCTGGCCCTTGCCGGTCTACGCGCTCGGCGGTCTGTCCGTCACGGACCTCGATCGTGCCCGCGAAGCGGGCGCGCACGGCGTCGCCTGCATGCGGAGTGCCTGGCGATGAGCGGCCCGGTTCCGAGACGCAAACTGCTGCTGGTCGCGCTGGCCCTGATCGTGCTGGCGCTGATCAAGGCCGGTGTCGCCTGGTACTGGTGGCACAACCGCACCGACACGGTCGCTGCGGTCGAACTGCGCTGCCCGGATCTTGCGCAGGCCTGTGCGCTGGGGGACAGCGGCGCAACCCTGACCTTCGTGTCGCCGCCACAGCACAGCGCGCCGTTCGTGGTCGAGATCGCCGGCGCCGACGCGACGCCGACCGCCGGTTTCGACATGGTCGGCATGAGCATGGGCGTTGCCCGCTACCGCTTCGTGCCGGCGGGAGACGGTCGCTGGCGCGCCAGGATCACGCTGCCGGTCTGCGTGACCGGCTCCAGCGACTGGATCGGCAGCTTCGTGGTAGACGGGCACGAATACCGCCTGCCATTCACTGTCGGCCAGTGAGTCTCAGCCGCGGTCGAGCTGGTCGAACTTGTCCCTGACCTGTGCCCACTGCGCGGCGTCGGGCAGTGGCGGCTTCTGCAGCGTGATCGGTTTCCATTTCGGATTGGCGGCCAGTTCGGCGTTCAGCGCAATGAAGTGGCGCTGGTCGGCCGGGACATCGTCGTCGGCATAAATGGCGTCCACCGGGCATTCCGGCACGCACAGCATGCAGTCGATGCACTCGTCCGGGTCGATGACGAGGAAATTGGGCCCTTCGTGGAAACAGTCGACCGGACAGACCGTGACGCAGTCGGTGTACTTGCAGCGGATACAGGCTTCGGTGACGACATAGGCCATGGTTGCGTATCCTTTACGTTCTCGCGTGCGGGCATCCTGCCGCACGCCGTGACCGGAACAACTAAAGTGACTCACCTTCCCAGACAGTGTAGCCGCCCGCGTGGCGGCTGCCGTTGCCTTCGTCCCCGGGTGAACGGGGGCGGCAGCCGATGACGCCCGCCTACCGCGGGCGTTTCGCCCCCAGCCCGACCGGCCGGCTGCACGCCGGCTCCCTGCTGACCGCCGTCGGCAGCTACCTCGATGCCCGCGTCCAGGGCGGCGAGTGGTGGGTGCGGATCGAAGACCTCGACCCGCCGCGCGAAATGCCCGGTGCCAGCGCCGACATCCTGCGCACGCTGGAAGCCTTCGGCTTCGAGTGGGATGGCGAAGTGGTCTACCAGCATGACCGCCATCCGCGCTACGCCGCTGCGCTGGCGCAACTGGTCGCCAGCGGCGATGCCTATCCGTGCGCCTGCACGCGCAAGGAGATTGCCGCCGTCGCCCGACGCGGCGTGGACGGTCATGTGTATCCCGGAACCTGCCGTGACGGGCTGCCGGCCGGTCGCCAGCCGCGCGCCTGGCGGCTGCGGGTGCCGGCGGGCGAGGTGAGCTTCGAGGATCGCGTGTTCGGCCTGCAGCAGCAGGACGTGGCGCAGGAGGTCGGCGATTTCGTGCTCAAGCGTGCCGACGGTTTCTGGGCCTACCAGCTTGCGGTGCTGGTCGACGACCACGCACAGGGCATGACCGACGTGGTCCGGGGGGCCGACCTGCTCGATTCGACACCGCGTCAGCTGGTGCTGATCGACGCGCTCGGCCATTCGCGACCCCGCCATGCCCATTTGCCGCTGGTGTGCAATGCCGAGGGCGAGAAACTGTCCAAGCAGACGCTGGCGCCGGCCATTTCCATCGACCATGCCGCGGACGAGCTGCGCCGGGCGCTGTGCCGGCTGAATCACCGGCCGCCGGCCGATTGCGCCGGGCTGGACGAGCTGTGGGCCTGGGCGCTGGCATCATTCCGCCTCGACCGCGTCGGCCGGACGGTTCAGCGCGACGGCGTATAGAGATCGAAACGGGTGCTCTTGCCGACCAGCTGCGTCGACGGCTTGTCGTCGCCGAGCTGCACGCCGAGGCGCGGCCGTTTGACTACCACCCGTTTTTTCGCCGCGCCGCGTGCGGCGGCGACCAGCTTGCCGGCATCGGTATCGTCACCGATCACGACCTGAAAGGCCTGCATGTCCTTCTTGGCCGCCGCGCTCTTGCCGGTATCGGGGAACATCGGATCGAGGTAGACCACATCGGGGCGCACCGCCGGGTCCAGCGCGGCCAGCCAGTCGGCGGCATCGGCATGCACCAGCCGCATGCGCGCCGCGATCGCGGCGGTGGCCGGGTCGGCGGCGGCGCGCGACAGCGCATCGTCGAGCAGCGCGGCGGCGACCGGTGAGCGTTCCAGCAGCGTGACCTCGCAGCCCAGGGTGGCCAGCACGAACGCGTCGCGGCCAAGACCGGCAGTGGCATCGACCACGCTCGGACGATTTCCGCCCTTGATGCCGATCGCCCGCGCCACCGGCTGGCCGCTGCCGCCGCCGTGCTCGCGCCGGTGCCGGGCGGCACCCTCGACAAAATCGGCGTAGACCGCGCCATGGCCATGGGCCGTCACCAGTTCCAGCCGCGTGTCGCCGAGCGCCAGCCAGTAGCCGTCGGCGGGCGGCGCGCTCAGGCGCGGCAGCGCGAAGCGGGCGGCGAGGTCGTCGGCGCGCGCGGCGTCGGCGTCGGGAAGGGCATACAGACCGTGGAACATGATGGGGGAGGCGGGAATGGCGTAAGGCCGGCATTGTGACGGGAAAGCCACAGTGCAGGCAAAGCCGATTAGGCGGGCGGCGATCGCTGGCGTGAAATGGAGCGATGTTTCTGCCCGGAGCACGGCATGTATCCCCTGCTGCTGTTCACGCTCGGCATGGCCATCCCGCCGTGGCTGCCGGCGCCGCTGCCGTGGCATGCGCCGGCAGCCGTGGCCGTACTGGCGCTGTCCGGTCGCTGGCCTGGCTGGCGCACCGGCCTGCTGGTCGCTCTGTGCGCCGGACTGGCATTGAGCGCGCTGCGCATCCGGCTGCGGCTGGATGACATGCTGCCGCCGGCCTGGGAGAACCGCTCGCAGTCGGTCGAGCTGCAGGTAATCGGTCTGGCCCATTACGGCCTGATCTCGACCCGCTTCGATGCGCAGCGGCTGCAGCTGCATACGCCGGACGCCGCGCTGCCGGCCACCTTTTCGGTCGCCGACCGGGAGCGACGGGCCTGGCCGGCCGGCTCGGTCTGGCGTGCCGAACTGCGCTGCAAGCGCCTGCATGCGTATGCCAATCCGCATGCCGCCGATACCGAGCGCTGGCTGATCGCCCAGCGGCGGCTGGCGAACTGCAGCGTCAGACAACGGCGGGCGCTGCCGGCACGGTCTTCGCTGCAGGCCGGCATCGGGCAGATGCGGGAGCGCCTGCGCGACCGGTTCGACCGCGTGCTGGGCGACCATCCGGCAGCCGGCGTGCTGATGGCACTGACGCTCGGTGAGCGGACCGGCATCGACCGTGCACAGTGGGACGTGTTCGCCCGTACCGGCACCACCCACCTGGTCTGCGTCTCCGGCGTGCACCTGGGCTTTGTCGCCGCGCTGGCCGCCTGGGCCGCGCTGCGACTGGCCCGCCGCTTTGGTCGTGGCCGGTGGCCGCCGCGACTGCTTGCCTGCACGACCGGGCTGACGGCAGCCGGCGCCTATGCGCTGCTGGCCGGCTTTGGCGTATCGGCGCAGCGGGCGCTGCTGATGCTGGCTGCCTGCGGGCTGGCGCTGGCGCTGCGGTCGCGCTGGCCGGCGCGAAAAATCTGGCTCAGCGCGCTGGCGCTGGTCACGCTGGCCGACCCGTGGGCGGTCACCCTGCCGGGTTTCTGGCTGTCGTTCGGCCTGGTTGCGGCCTTGCTGCTGGCCGGCAGCGGCCGCCTGTGTCGCCCCGGCTGGCTGGCGGGAAACCTGCAGGCACAGGGCGCGGTCAGTGTCCTGTCGGTGCCGCTGCTGGCCGGCTGGTTCGGCCAGCTGCCATGGGTGTCGCCGCTGGCCAATGCCTGGGCGCTGCCGCTGATCGGCCTGCTGCTGACCCCGCTGTCACTGCTGGCGGTCGCCCAGCCGTTCGACCCGCCACTGCGCTGGGCCGCGGACCTGATCGGGCTGGCGATGTCGCCGCTGGACTGGCTGGCGCAGTGGCCGCCGTGGACACTGCCGACGCCGCCGGTCTGGACCCTCTGGCTGGCCGGCATTGCTGCGCTGCTGATGCTGCTGCCGCTGTGGCCATTGCGGCTGTTGCTGCTGCCGTGCTGGCTGCCGTTGCTGCTGGCGCGCGCCGAGCGGCCGCCGCCGGGCGAGGTGTGGGCGACCGTACTGGATGTCGGTCAGGGACTGGCGATGGTGGTGGAAACCCGGCACCATGTGCTGGTGTATGACGTCGGGCCGGGCAACGCCGACTGGAATGTGGCCGACAGCACGCTGCTGCCGTATCTGGCCGGACGCGGGATCACTGCACCGGACCGGGTCATGCTGTCGCATGCCGATGCCGACCATGCCGGCGGCTGGCCGGCGCTGGCGCCGCGCTGGCCACACAGCCAGTGCCAGGTCAGCCAGCCGGAAGCGCTGGACGCGCGCTGGCCCTGCGGCGCATGTCGGGCCGGGCAGCGCTGGCACTGGGACGGGGTCGATTTCGAGGTGTTCTGGCCGGGGAACGACGCGGCGGCGCTGGAAACCAATGCATCCAGCTGCGTACTGAAAGTGACCGGCGCGGCGGGCCGGTCGATACTGCTGACCGGCGATATCGGTCGCGCCAGCGAGGCGGCGCTGCTCGGTCTGCCGCTGCGCGCCGATGTGCTGATCTCGCCACACCATGGCAGCCGCACCTCGTCCGGCGACGATTTTCTGGCCGCCGTGGCGGCGCAGCATGTCGTGGTCAGCGCCGGCTATCTGAACCGCTATCGCCATCCGCAGGCCGCTGTCTGGCAACGCTATGCCGATCACGGCATGACCCGCTGGCGCACCGACCGCCACGGTGCGATCGACATCCGTCTCGGGCGCGAGGTCGGGGTCAGCGCCTGGCGGCAGCGCGCGCCGCGCTACTGGCAGCCGCGCGACAAAGACTGAGCCGGACTGGCGCTGTGCCCGTCCCGGCCTACAGCACCATGGCGGCGATCCAGCCAGCCACCAGTACCGGCAGGTTGTAGTGCAGGAAAGTCGGCACCACGGTGTCCCACATGTGGTCGTGCTGGCCGTCGACATTCAGGCCGGAGGTCGGGCCGAGGGTCGAGTCCGAGGCCGGGCTGCCGGCATCGCCCAGCGCGCCGGCAGTGCCGACCAGACTGACGATGGCCAGTGGCGAGAAGCCCAGTGCCATCGCCAGCGGCACATAGATCGCGGCCAGAATCGGCACGGTCGAGAACGACGAGCCGATGCCCAGCGTCACCAGCAGACCGACCAGCAGCATCAGCAGCGCGGCCAGCCCGCGGCTGTTTCCGATCACCGACACCGACTGCTCGACCAGCAACTGGATGTCGCCGGTCGCCTTCAGCACTTCGGCGAAGCCGGCAGCAGCGATCATCACCAGACCGATGGTCGCCATCATCTTCATGCCGTTGGAAAACACCGTGTCGGCTTCGCGCCAGCTGACCACACCGCCGAGCACGAACACCAGGAAGCCGGCCAGGGCGCCGATCAGCATCGAGTCGACCCACAACTGCACGCCGAAGGCGACCGCGACCGCCAGCAGCGACACGGTCAGCGAGCGGCGGCTGTAACGGATATCTTCGCGTTCGACATCGCGGATGCGCGCCTCGTCGTAGTCGCGCGGCTTGCGGTAGCTGACAAACAGCGCAATCAGCAGGCCGGCCAGCATGCCGAGCGCCGGGATCAGCATCGCCTGGCTGACATCGAGCCCGGTTACGTCGAGCCCGGACTTGGCCACATTGCCGAGCAGGATCTGCTTGAGGAAGATTTCACCGAAACCGACCGGCAGCACCATGTACGGCGTAATCAGACCGAAGGTCAGCACGCAGGCCACCGCGCGGCGGTCGAGCCGGAGACGGGCGAACACATACAGCAGCGGCGGCACCACCAGCGGAATGAAGGCAATGTGGATCGGCAGGACGTTTTGCGACGAGATCGCCAGCAGGGTCAGCGAGCCGAGCACCCCCCACTTCAGTCCGCTGCCACGACCGTGGCGAGCCTTGCCCAGCAGCCAGTCGGCCAGCGCATGCGGCAGGCCGGACTGTGCCAGCGCCAGGGCAAACGCGCCGAGCAGCGCATACGACAGCGCCACGCCGGCACCACCGCCGATGCCGGCGTTGAAGGCTTCCAGCGTGCGGGCGATGGTCAGGCCACCGGTCAGGCCACCGACCAGACTGCCGACGATAAGGGAGATAACGACATTCACGCGGGCGAGACTCAGCGCCAGCATGACGACAACGGCAATGACAACGGCGTTCATGCACGGATTCCGTAAATAGAAAGCAACGCCGGCCACCTTTCGGGTTGGCCGGGCGGATCGAAGTAATGAGGCCGGCATTCTACCGGCAAGTGGGTCGAAAGGCCCGCCGGCTGTGGTATTTCGCCCACGCGGGCGGCCCGGCGGCGTGGGCGGGTCGTTGCCGTCGTCGCCATCCGGGCATGATGGTGTGGTCCCGTTCCAGGAAGAC
This sequence comes from Microvirgula curvata, assembly GCF_054781615.1. NCBI lineage: Bacteria > Pseudomonadati > Pseudomonadota > Betaproteobacteria > Neisseriales > Aquaspirillaceae > Microvirgula > Microvirgula curvata. Next base: position 341,657 of record NZ_BAAGUB010000035.1, read on the forward strand.
AGTCATGCACGTCGACCCTGTCCGGCGGCAGCGCGGACAGGTGCTGCTGCCGATGCTGTTCGTGTTGCTGGTCACGCTGGCGACATCATGGCTGTACGCGCTTGCCGGCGAGGCGCGCCGGGCGGCGGTCCTCCACGATGCGCGGCTGCTGGGCATGTTGCGCCAGCGACTGCTGGATGTGGTGCGCGGCGGCAGCACGCTGGAGAAGCGCACCTGGTCCGGCTGGCTGCGGCGGCCCTATGTCGGCGGCAACTGCCTGGTCTCGGGGGCGCGGCAGGACTGCAGCCACAATCTCTACAAGCCGCCTTACCCGTTCGGGCTGGGTCTGTATCCGCTGGCCGATCTGGCGCCGTCTGCCCGTCCCGGCAGCGGACGTACGGTCTGGTATGCGGCGGTGAGCATGCTGGTCAGGACGCCGGGTGACATCGTGCTGACCGCGCAGGCGGTGAAAGAGGCACCGGCCCTGCAACTGCCCGACCATGGCATCGATGACGCCATGGTCGTACTGGTGATTGACCAGCAGCCTACCGGCATTCATGAACGGAAACTGGGCGCGCGCGACATTCCCGACTGGGCCAGTCGGGCTGGAGGGCTGGAGATCGGCAGGAAGCTGGCACCGCCGTCCGGCCGCTGGGCGGTGATCCGCCGCCACGAGTACCTGGCAGCGCTGACACCGATGGCCGATGCGGCAGCTGCGGCGCTGGTCGCCTGCCGCAACTGGGCGGCACAACAGGTGGACAAGCCGCGCGGCTGCGTTGACGGGCAGGGTTATGACGCCTGGCTTGATGCCGTCGCCAGAGACCGGAGCGAGCCGTGGCTGGCCGCGCTGCCAGCGTCGTGCCGCACTGATCAGGAACAGGGGAGCAACAAGCCGGGGCGCGGTTGCCTGTGGCCACTGGCGTGGCGGGACACGCTGCAGGAGGTCGCCGGACAGGACGGCTTCCGCTTCAAGGGCTGCCGTCGCCGCTATACGCTGCAGGCGGAGGACGGCACGGCGGCGCGCTGGTCGGGGCCGGCGGCGGGAAACTATCGGCTGGGGCACGATGGCACGCCCTGCTGAGCCGGTCCCGCGCGGCTTCACGCTGATCGAGCTGGCGATCAGCCTGGCCATCGTCGGTCTGCTGCTCGGCATGTTTGCCCTGCCGGCGCTGAACCTGCTGCGGCACCGGACCGGTACCGCTGCGTTCAGTCTGCGCGCGGACGATGCGGTGGCTGCACTGGAGCAGTTCGCAATCGAGGCGTGCCGGCTGCCGTGCCCGGCCCGCGCGGGGGGGGCAGCCGGCATGGAGAACAAGGGGGAATGCGCCGGTATCGGCATCCTGCCGTGGAGGACGCTGGGGCTGCCGTATGGTCATGACCGGCATGGCAATCTGTACAGCTATGTGGTCAGTCCGGCGTATGCCGAAGCGGGCGGACTGCACGGCAAGCCAACCGCCTCGATCCGGTTCCGGCCGCTGCCGGAGCCCGCCAGTTACACGCCGGTCACGGTGGCGGCGGCACTGATCTCGCATGGCCCGAACGGGCATGGCGCATGGGGGCGTGACGGCAGGCAGCGTCCGAAGGACGCGGCATCGGTGTCCGAGGCGAAACAGTGGCGGGTGCCTGGCAGCGTGTACGCCGGTCCGTTTGACGTCGAGCCGGGTTTCGATGACGAAGTGGTGGCGCTGCCGGCGCTGATCATCAGGAACCTGGCCTACGGCCGGGGCCATTGTGCGGAAAAGGCGGACGCAAAAACGCCCGCGCAAGCGGGCGTCGTCCAGAACCGTTAGGCGGTATCAGTCGATGTATTCGTAGCCCGGCAGGGTCAGGAACTCGACGAAGTCATCCGCCGTGGTCAGCAGGTCGAACATCCGCGCGGCGTCCTGGTACTGCTTGGTCCACTTGGCGCCGTAAGCGACTTCCAGCTGGGCCACTTCATCGGCCAGCAGTTCGCGGAACAGCTCGGTGGTGACCTTGCGACCGTCTTCCAGCTTGCCCTTCGGCGAGCGGATCCACTGCCAGATCTGCGAGCGGGAGATTTCCGCCGTGGCCGCATCTTCCATCAGATTGTGGATCGGCACGCAGCCGTTGCCCGAGATCCAGGCACCGATGTACTGGATGCCGACGTTGATGTTCATGCGCAGGCCGGCTTCGGTGATCGGCGCTTCCGGACGGAAGTCGAGCAGTTCGGCGGCGGTGACATTGATGTCGTCGCGCTGCTTGCCGATCTGGTTCGGACGGTCACCGAGCACGGCGTCGAATTCGGCCATCGCCACCGGCACCAGGCCCGGGTGGGCAACCCAGCCGCCATCGTAGCCGTCGGTTGCGTCGCGGTTCTTGTCGGCACGGATGCCGGCCATGGCGGCTTCGTTCTTGACCGGATCGTTCTTGATCGGAATCAGCGCGGCCATGCCGCCGATCGCCGGCGCATTGCGCTTGTGGCAGGTCTTCAGCAGCAGCAGCGCATAGGCACGCATGAACGGCACGGTCATGTTGATTCTGGCGCGGTCGGCCAGGCAGAAGTCGCGGTTGGTGCGGAACTTCTTGATGCAGCTGAAAATGTAGTCCCAGCGGCCGGCGTTCAGGCCCGAGCTGTGTTCGCGCAGTTCGTACAGGATTTCGTCCATCTCGAACGCGCCGAGAATGGTTTCGATCAGCACCGTGGCCTTGATGGTGCCCTGCTTGATGCCGAGCGCGTCCTGGGCGGCGACGAAGATGTCGTTCCACAGCCGGGCTTCCAGATGGCTTTCCATCTTCGGCAGGTAGTAATAAGTGGCGGAGCCGTTGGCGACCAGATAGTCGATGTTGTGGAAGAACGACAGCGCAAAGTCGAAGATCGAACCGGAGATGATCTCGCCGTCGACCTTGATGTGCTTCTCGGTCAGGTGCCAGCCACGCGGGCGCAGCACCAGAGTGGCGATCTGCTCGTTCAGCTTGTAGACCTTGCCTTCCGGCGAGGTGAAGGAAATCGTCTTGCGATACGCATCACGGACGTTGATCAGGCCTTGCAGCTGGTTGTCCCAGCTCGGGCAGTTCGAGTCCTCGAAGTCGGCCATGAAGCTCTTGGCGCCGGAGTTGAACGCATTGATCATCATCTTGCGTTCGACCGGGCCGGTGATTTCCACCCGACGGTCGAGCAGGTCATGCGGCAGCGGCGCAATGGTCCAGTCGCCGGCGCGGACGGCGGCGGTTTCCGGCAGGAAGTCCGGCAGCTTGCCGGCGTCGAGTTCCTTCTGGCGCACATCGCGGGCGGCCATCAGTTCGCGGCGACGGCCTTCGAACTGGCGATGCAGGCTGGCGATGAAGGCCAGCGCTTCGGGGGTCAGGATCTCGGCATAGGCCGGGGTGATTTCGGCAAGGACTTCCACGCCTGCGGGCAATTGCGACATGACACTTTCTCCTGTTGTAGTCGTATTGGCGCATGCACAGCGGCGGGGAACCGGTCAGACGGTCGGTGCGGGGCGCTGTGATGCGATGAATGCAGTCTATAGCTATGGCGAGTACAGAAAAATGGCTAGAATCGCATCACACTTTTTACTTTTAAGTAGCTAATGAGTGATTTTCGCCAGATGCAGACCTTTGTCGACGTGGTCAACCTCGGCAGCCTGTCCGCGGCGGCGCGGGCCGAGGGCGTCGTGCCGGCCGTCATCGGCCGCCGCATCGACGCGCTGGAAGAACGCCTCGGCGTCCGGTTGCTGGTGCGCACCACGCGCCGGGTCACCCTGACGCAGGAAGGTGGCGCTTTCCACGAAGACTGCCAGCGCCTGCTTGGTGAACTGGCGGCGGCCGAGGCGGCCGTCGCCAGCGGTTCCAGCCGCGCACGCGGCCATCTGCGCGTCAGCGCGCCGGCCGGGTTCGGTCGACGGCATGTCGCGCCGCATGTGGCTACCTTTCAGCAGGCGAATCCGGACGTGCGCGTGACCATCGACCTGTCCGACCGGCTGGTCGACCTGGTGGCCGAGCGCGTCGACGTCGCCATCCGCATCAGCGACCTGGCCGACTCCAGCCTGGTCGCGGTGCGGCTGGCGGAAAACCGCCGGGTGGTGGTGGCGTCACCGGCCTATCTGTCGCGGCGCGGCATTCCGGCCTCGCCGGCCGATCTCGACCAGTTCGACTGCCTGACCCTGGGCTCGAGCCGTGCCCGGGGCTGGACCTTCATGATAGACGGCCGGCTGGTGAACTGGCGGGTTCAGGGGCGGCTCGAATGCAATGATGGCGCGGTACTGCACGACTGGGCGCTGAAGGGCTACGGGCTGGCGTGGCGTTCGCTGTGGGAAGTGAAGGACGACCTGACCGATGGGCGGTTGATGACGGTACTCGATGCCTACTCGTCACCCGACTATCCGGTCTGCGCCGTGGTACAGCAGCGCAAATTCCTGCCACAGCGGGTACGCGCCTTTGTCGATCATTTGCGGGCGGTCTATGCCGACCCGGACTACTGGGACTGAAACCATGGGAAGCAAGCGATATGGCTGGCTGCTGCTGGCGGGTCTGCTGGCCGGTCTGCCGGGAGTGGCCGCTGCCGACAGCGGGGCACCGACTTATGCACTGCGCTGTGCGCCGTCGGCCGGCTATCAGTTCGGCGAATGGATCAAGACCCGGCTGGCACTGCGTGGCTGGCGCGAGGACAACGCGCATCCGGCAGTCAGCCTGTGCTTCGGTCTGCAGAGCGAAACCGCCTGGCGTTCGGTGCCGGCACCCACCGTCTACGGTGGTTACGGCGGCTGGCGTGGCGGAGGTGGCTGGGGCTATGGCGCCGGTCTCGGTTATCCGGGCGACTATCGCGAGCCGGTCCGGGTCGGGGTGATGACCCTGCGCGTGACCGCCGGCGGCGCCAGCCCGATGTCCAGCGACGACCGGCAGACACTGGTCGGTGACGGCCGGCAGGACATGGAGGATGCAGCCACCGCGCTGATCGAACGGCTGCAATGGCCGTCGCTCAACCGCGGCGCAGATTGACCAGCACGATGCCGGCGAACACCAGTACCGCGCCGGCGACAAAGCGCGGGTCCAGCGGGTCGTTCATCAGCAGCACACCGAGGGCGACGCCGAACAGCGGGGTCAGGAACGAGAACGCCGACAGTCTGGATGCCAGATAGCGACGCAGCAGCCAGAACCAGGCCAGGAAACTGGCGAAAGCAATGACGAAGCCCTGGAACAGCAGGCTGGCCCAGGCGATACCGTTCATGTCCGCCCCGCGCCAGTAACCCATGATGGCACTGGTGGCCAGCAGTGACAGCGACGCGACGCCGAGCTGGTACAGCAGCGTCTGCGTCGGTGGCGCCTCGGACAGCACTGACGCGCGGATCAGCACGGTAGTGCCGGCCCACAGCATGCCGGCACCCACACCGAACGCGTCGCCGAGCAGCGTGTCCGGGTCGACGCCGGTCGAAAAACTGTTGGAGAACGCCAGCGCCATGCCGGAGAAAGCCAGCAGCACGCCACTCCACTGGCTGAACGACAGCCGCTCTCCGGGCACCAGCAGGTGCAGGCCGAGCGCGGTGAAAATCGGTGCGGTATAGAGAAATACCACCATGTGCGAGGCCGTGGTGTGCAACAGACCGAGCGCGACCAGCAGAAACTCGCCGCTGAACAGCAGCCCGGCGCCAATGCCCGGCCAGAAACGGCCGTCGCGGAACGAGAAGCCCTGCCGTCGCCAGCGCATGACGCCGACGATCAGCAGCGCGGCAATCAGCGAGCGCAGCCCGTTCTGCAACACCGGATGCAGGAATGGGGAGGCGGCCTTGATCGCTACCTGCTGCATGCCCCAGCAGGCGCACAGCAGAATCATCAGGCCGATGGCGGTGCCATCAAGCGGTTTGCGGATCGGGGACATGAGACCGTGACAGAGGGGCGGAAAGGTCAGCATCATTGCCGCTGCCCGCCGGGGGTGGCAAGGGCTTCTTGCCTCAGCCGAGCAGCAGGCCGATGCCGAGCGCCATCAGCAGCGCACCGGCCAGCCGCTCCAGCTTCCACTGCCAGCGGTGCAGGCCGCGCCGGCTGGCCGGCCGGCCGATCAGCCACGCCATGCCGACATCCCACACCCAGACCAGTGCGAACATCCACAGCCCGTACAGCGCCTGCTGCCACGACGGCGTACTGGCGGCAATACCGATCGAGAACAGGCCGGTGTAGAACAGCCCGTTCTTCGGATTGCCGAGACCGGATGCCAGGCCGAGCAGGAACGGTGCGGGCGACGCGGGCGCGGCGAGCGGCGTGGCCTCGTCACTGCCATCCGGGCGGGCGCGCAGGAAATGCCAGCCGACATACAGCAGGAACAGCGCACCGCCGGTCTGCATGATGCGGGTGGCCGCCGGCCAGCGCTGCAGGTAGCCGACGCCGGACAGCGCCAGCACGATCCACAGGCCGTTGGCGACGGCGATGCCGGCGGCGACCCGGGTGCCGGGACGAAAGCCGTGGCGCAGCGTGGTGCGGCTCAGCAACAGGAAATCGGGACCGGGGCTGAGCAGTGCCAGCCAGTGCGCCAGCGCCATCAACAGGAATTCATGCATCGGGACCGCCATCGGAAGGACAAGGGGTGCCCAGTGTGTGATGGCTGCTGCTGCGGGTCTTGAACGAAATTGCGCGTTCAGGCCGTGCGCAAGGCCTGGCGGTAGCCCCCCGGGGTCAGGGCGGTCTGGCGCTTGAACTGGCGGGTGAAATGGCTCTGGTCGGCAAAACCGGCCTGCTGGGCGGCGTCGGCCGGCGCCATGCCCTGGCGCAGCCAGACCCGGGCGCGCTGGATGCGCAGGTTCAGTTGCAGTGCATGCGGCGTCAGCCCGGTCTGGCGACGGATCGCGCGGATCAGCTGCCACGGGCTCAGGCCGGCGAGATCGGCCAGCGTGGCCAGATCGACCGCATCGCACGCATGTTCGTGCAGGTAATCACACGCGCGTCCGACATGGTGCGGCTGGTCGCGAGGCCGCGACGGGACGGCGGGCGCCAGTGGCCGCAGCAGGCGATACAGGATCTCGTCGATGGCCAGCACGCTGTCCTGCCGTTCCAGCGCGGCGACCAGTTGCTGGAAGCCATCGTGGATGCCGGGCGCGTCCGGCTGCAGGGCCGATGCCGGTTCGTTCAGTGCCAGACGCGCCAGCCAGGCCGGGTCGACATGCAGCATCCGGTAGCTCCACGGCCGGCCCGGATCGGGATTGCACGCATGCACGTCACCGGCGCGGACCAGCACCGCCGCTCCGGCCGCAATCGGACGGACGAGGCCGTCGATCAGGCACTGGCTGGCACCGGCCACGATCTGTCCCAGCGAGAACGTGTCGTGCACATGCGGGGCGTAGCAGGCGGCGGAATCGCTGACATCGCGCAGCTCCCACTGGCCGGCGTGATGCCAGATGCGGGGGGAGGGAACGCGTGGACTATCCGGAGCAGGTTTCATCGGTATTGCTGTCACTTTCCCACGACGAAGGTGTGCGCCGGCGCGAATGAAAAACACGAAGGATGTGAACTTCGTGATCAAAGAGGCTGAAATGAAACAGGGGACTACCGTTCCCGGCAGCCCCCTTACACTACGTCGGGCGTGTTCCAGCGGCGCACGCACCGCCGGTACCCGAACTATGCCACTCTCAATGGAACTGTTCTTCCTCGGTGGAACCGGTCAGTGCGGTCACGCTGGAGGCGCCGCCCTGAATCACGGTGGTCACGTCGTCGAAGTAACCGGTGCCCACTTCCTGCTGGTGCGACACGAAGGTGTAGCCACGATCGCGAGCGGCGAATTCCGGCTCCTGCACCTTCTCGACATAGGCCGACATGCCGCGCTGCGCATAGTCCTGTGCCAGATCGAACATGTTGTACCACATGCTGTGGATGCCAGCGAGGGTGATGAACTGGTACTTGTAGCCCATGGCGCCGAGCTCGCGCTGGAACCTGGCGATGGTGGCATCGTCGAGGTTTTTCTTCCAGTTGAACGACGGCGAGCAGTTGTAGGCCAGCAGCTTGCCCGGGAACTGGGCGTGGATCGCTTCGGCGAAGGCACGGGCGAACTCGAGGTCCGGCGTGCCGGTTTCGCACCAGATCAGATCGGCATACGGGGCATAGGCCAGGCCGCGGCTGATCGCCTGTTCCAGACCCTTCTTGGTCTTGTAGAAGCCTTCGGCCGTGCGCTCGCCGGTCATGAACGGCTTGTCGTTGCTGTCGACGTCGCTGGTGCACAGGTCGGCGGCTTCGGCATCGGTACGGGCCAGGATCAGTGTCGGCACGCCGAGCACGTCGGCGGCGAGACGGGCGGCGATCAGCTTCTGCACGGCTTCCTGCGTCGGCACCAGCACCTTGCCACCCATGTGGCCACACTTCTTCACCGAGGCGAGCTGGTCTTCGAAGTGAACGCCGGCCGCACCGGCCTTGATCATGGACTTCATCAGTTCGTAGGCATTCAGCACGCCGCCGAAGCCGGCTTCGGCATCGGCCACGATCGGGGCGAAGTAGTCGGTGTAGCCCTTGTCGCCTTCGGCGATCTGCTTGGCATGCTGGATCTCGTCAGCGCGCTTGAAGGTGTTGTTGATGCGCTCGACCACGGCCGGTACCGAATTGACCGGGTACAGCGACTGGTCCGGGTACATCGACATGTAGCTGTTGTTGTCGGCGGCGACCTGCCAGCCGGACAGGTAGATGGCCTTGATGCCGGCCTTGACCTGCTGCATCGCCTGACCGCCGGTCAGGGCGCCGAGGCAGTTGATGAACGGTTCGTCGTGGACCAGGTTCCAGAGTTTTTCCGCGCCGCGGCGTGCCAGCGTGTACTCGATCGGGAAGGAGCCGCGCAGACGCTCCACGTCGGCGGCGGAGTAGCCGCGCTTGATGCCCTTCCAGCGCGGGTTTTCGGCCCATTCTTTTTCGATGGCTGCAATGCGTTGTTCGCGAGTCGTCATGACAGTTTGACCTCTATTATGTTTTGTACGTCCGGCGGGGTGACCCCGTCTCCCTGGCCTTCGCCATGCACCCGCGCCGGTTCCGGCGGGGCGGGTGGGCGCACCGCGGATAGCGATGCGCCGGTGGGAGCATAACCGGCCGTTTTTGCCGGCGCTGGCACGCTCCCGGTGGGGATGTGCAAACGATTCAAGCATAGTTGTGTGCAATGCAGCAAACCCTTTTTGCCTTCTGTTCGCAAGTGAAAAATCTTGGACTTTTAATGGGTTGCTCACGACCAGTCATGCGCGGAAAGGAGCCGGGCAGGCGGTCGTAAACGAACCCTGCCGCCAGGGCGGCGGCAGGCGGGATGGCGACTGTCCGGCTGTCGATTGTTGCAGTGCGCGGCCCGGGCGGGGCTTGAAAGCGGCGGGGATGTCCCTACTTAGGGTGCGACTTTCCGATTTGAGGTGAATCATGCAGAACCAGGATCAAGTGACGCCGGAAGAACTCGTGGACAACACCGCCGCCGACGAGGGCACGCAGCAACCGGACGCCCGCATTGCTGAACTGGAAGCCCAGATCGCCGAGCTGAAGGACCAGTTCCTGCGCGCGAAGGCGGATACCGAGAACATGCGCCGCCGCGCCGCCGAGGACGTGGCCGCCGCCGGCAAGTACGCCGTCGGCAAGATTGCCGTCGAACTGCTGCCGGTAAAGGACTGCCTGGAAATGGCACTGCTCGACACGTCGGGCAATATCGAAGCGATGAAGATGGGCGTCGACATGACGCTGAAACAGCTGGTCACGGCCTTCGACAAGGCGCAGATCATCGACATCAACCCGGAAGTGGGCGAGAAGCTCGATCCGCACCGTCACCAGGCGATGAGCATGGAAGACAGCGAACAGGATGCGAACACCGTGGTGCGCGTGATGCAGAAGGGCTATCTGATCGCCGACCGCGTGCTGCGCCCGGCAATGGTCATTGTCGCCAGACCGAAAGCATAAACGGCGCAATGTCCCGCCAGCGGGGGGCTTGAAAGCGCAAATCGCCTCCCCATATCCCGAACATGGTTAATGAGATGCGGCGCGCATGGCGCCGTACCAAAAGCAAAATTCTAGGAAGGATCGAACAATGGGCAAAATCATCGGTATTGACCTCGGCACCACCAACTCCTGCGTGTCGGTGGTCGAAAACGGCCAGCCGAAGGTGATCGAGAACGCCGAAGGTGCACGCACCACGCCGTCGGTCATCGCCTACATGGAAGATGGCGAAATCCTGGTCGGCGCCCCGGCCAAGCGCCAGGCGGTCACCAACGCCAGAAACACCATCTACGCGTCGAAGCGTCTGATCGGCCGCCGGTTCGAAGAGAAGGAAGTGCAGAAGGACATCAGCCTGATGCCGTTCTCCATCGTCAAGGCCGACAACGGCGACGCCTGGGTCGAAGTGCGCGGCAAGAAGATGGCCCCGCCGCAGATCAGCGCCGAAGTGCTGCGCAAGATGAAGAAGACTGCCGAAGACTACCTCGGTGAAGAAGTCACCGAAGCGGTCATCACCGTGCCGGCCTACTTCAACGACAGCCAGCGTCAGGCGACCAAGGATGCCGGCCGCATCGCCGGTCTGGACGTGAAGCGCATCATCAACGAACCGACCGCTGCCGCGCTGGCGTTCGGCATGGACAAGAACGAGAAGGGCGACCGCAAGATCGCCGTGTATGACCTCGGCGGCGGCACCTTCGACGTGTCGATCATCGAGATCGCCGATGTCGACGGTGAAAAGCAGTTCGAAGTGCTGGCCACCAACGGTGACACCTTCCTCGGTGGCGAAGACTTCGACCAGCGCCTGATCGACTACATCGTGACCGAGTTCAAGAAGGAACAGGGCGTCGACCTGAAGCAGGACGTGATGGCGCTGCAACGCCTGAAGGAAGCGGCGGAAAAGGCCAAGATCGAACTGTCCAGCTCGCAGCAGACCGAAATCAACCTGCCGTACGTGACCATGGACGCCAGCGGTCCGAAGCACCTGGCGATGAAGATCACCCGCGCCAAGTTCGAATCGCTGGTCGAAGAGCTGGTCGAACGCTCGATCGAACCGTGCCGCGTGGCCATCAAGGACGCCGGCCTGAAGGTCAGCGACATCGACGACGTGATCCTGGTCGGTGGCCAGACCCGCATGCCGAAGGTGATCGACGCCGTCGAAGCCTTCTTCGGCAAGGCACCGCGCCGTGACGTGAACCCGGACGAAGCCGTTGCCGTTGGCGCGTCGATCCAGGGCTCGGTGCTGTCGGGCGACCGCAAGGACCTGCTGCTGCTGGACGTGACCCCGCTGAGCCTCGGCATCGAGACGCTGGGCGGCGTGATGACCAAGCTGATCCAGAAGAACACCACGATTCCGACCAAGGCATCGCAAGTGTTCTCGACCGCCGACGACAACCAGAACGCGGTGACGATCCACGTGCTGCAGGGCGAACGCGAAAAGGCCGGTGCCAACAAGTCGCTGGGTCAGTTCAATCTGTCGGACATTCCGCCGGCACCGCGCGGCATGCCGCAGATCGAAGTCACTTTCGACATTGACGCCAACGGCATCCTGCACGTATCGGCCAAGGACAAGGCGACCGGCAAGGAAAACAAGATCACCATCCAGGCCAGCTCGGGTCTGTCCGAGGAAGAGATCCAGCGCATGGTCAATGACGCCGAGGTCAACGCCGAGGAAGACAAGAAGCTGGTGGCGCTGGTGCAGGCCAGGAACCAGGCCGAAGCCCTGATCCACAGCGTGAAAAAGTCGCTGACCGAATACGGTGACAAGATCGCCGCCGACGAAAAGGCCAAGATCGAGGACGCGCTGAAGGAAACCGAAGCCGTGGCCGGTGGCGACGACAAGGACGTGATCGAAGCCAAGACCGAAGCCCTGGCCAAGGCCAGCCAGAAGCTGGGCGAACTCATGTACGCCCAGGCCCAGGCCGAAGGCGCCGGTGCGCCGGGTGCGGAGAAGGCCGAAGCCGGTCACAATGACGACGGCAATGTGGTCGATGCCGAGTTCGAAGAAGTGAAAAAAGACAAGAACTGATCTTGTCCGAGTCAAAGAGGCACGGAGTCTCGGGGTCGTTGGTCCCGGCCTCTGTGCCTTTCTTTGTTGGTCAATCTCATGCATGGAGCGACAGCACGCGCTTCGTGACTCCGTGGTGAATGAAGCGATGGCGAAAAAAGATTGCTATGACGTACTGGGCCTGAACCGGGATGCGTCAGAAGAAGAAATCAAGAAGTCTTACCGCAAGCTGGCGATGAAGTATCACCCGGACCGCAATCCGGACAGCAAGGAAGCGGAAGAGAAGTTCAAGGAAGCCAAGGAAGCGTACGAGATCCTGTCCGACGGACAGAAACGCGCGGCCTATGACCAGTATGGCCACGCCGGGGTCGACCCGCAGGCTGGCGGGGCGGGCGGTGCCGGCTTCGGTGGCTTTGGCGATGCCTTTGCCGACATCTTCGGCGACATCTTCGGTGGCGGACGTGCCGGCGGCGGTGGCGGCGGGCGCAGCAATGTGTACCGCGGCTCCGACCTGCGCTACAACCTGGAAATCACGCTGGAAGAAGCGGCGCGCGGCTGCGAGAAGCAGATCCGCATTCCGACCATGGATGAGTGCGATGTCTGCCACGGCAGCGGCGCCAAGCCGGGCACCGAGGCCAAGACCTGCTCGACGTGCGGCGGCGTGGGCCAGGTGCGCATGCAGCAGGGCTTCTTCTCGATCCAGCAGACCTGCCCGACCTGCCATGGCAGCGGCAAGCAGATTACCGATCCGTGCCGTGCCTGCAATGGCGCCGGACGGGTGAAGAAGCAGAAGACGCTGAACGTGAAGATTCCGGCCGGCGTCGACGATGGTGACCGCATCCGCCTGGCCGGAGAAGGCGAGCCGGGCACCAATGGCGGCCCGCATGGCGACCTGTACGTGGTCACGCAGATCCGCCAGCATGCGGTATTCCAGCGTGACGGCACCGACCTGCATTGCGAAATGCCGATCTCGTTCACCAGCGCGGCGCTGGGGGGAGAGATCGAGATCCCGACGCTGGATGGGGCGGCCAAGATCCGCATTCCGCCGGAAACCCAGTCCGGGCAGGTATTCCGCCTGCGTGGCAAGGGTATCAAGGCGCTGCGCGGCAGCCAGCATGGCGACCTGATGTGCCATGTGCTGATCGAGACGCCGGTCAAGCTGACCGAGCGGCAGAAGGAACTGCTGCGCGAGTTCGAGTCGATCAGCCTCGATGCGCCGGGTACGCACAACCCGAAGGCGAAGTCGTTCATGGACAAGCTGAAGGATTTCTTCGGCTGACGGTGGCGATCAGCGGGTGCCTGCGACCGCAGACACCCCGAAAAGAAGGCCCGGCGAATGCCGGGCCTTCTCTTTATTGAGGCCTTTTCGGCCGGGATTGATGCTTTCCGACCCTCGGGCCGTTTTACATAAATCGGTGTCGGTTCCCAGCCAAACCCTTTTGAATCAAAGGCTTGCGTGTCGTGGTGCGAGGCGGGGCGCCAGGGCGGGAAAGCGGACTAAGACCTTGATCCCAAAAGGTTTATCACTGTTTTCTAATTTTTATGACGAGGCGGCGCAGCGCCAATACTGATCTGGATGGAATAGTAGCGGCTTGCAATATGAGTGTGCGCTAATATAATTCAACTCAAGAACGCTGATGCACAAAGCGATCAGCGTTCATTAACGGCTGGCCGGGTTGCTCTCACTTCTCGGCAGCGCACTGACAAGTGCGACCAAGTCTCTTTATGGAAAGGAAGTCATCATGACGACGTTTGGTGTTCATTCTGAGTGCGGTAAGCTCCGCACGGTGATGGTTTGCCGCCCGGGTCTGGCTCACAAGCGCTTGACCCCGGCAAACTGCGACAGCCTGCTGTTCGATGACGTGATCTGGGTTGAACGGGCTCAGAAAGACCATGACTACTTCGTCAGTCAGATGCGCGCTCGCGGCATCGAAGTGCTGGAAGCACATGACATGCTGGCGAAGGTGCTGGACGACAAGGCCGCTCGTGCCTGGCTGCTGGACCACAAGGTGAAGGCAGACAACGTCGGTATCGGCATGCTGGGCGATCTGCGCAGCTGGCTGGAAGAAATGCCGTCGGCCCAACTGTCCGAACACATGTTCGGCGGTATCGCCAAGTCCGAACTGCCGTTCGACCCGAAGGGTCTGTTCGGTGGCTACCTCGACCAGTCCGATTTCGTGCTGCCGCCGGTGCCGAACAGCCTGTTCCAGCGTGACCCGAGCTGCTGGATCTACGAAGGTGTGACCGTCAACCCGATGTACTGGCCGGCTCGCCGTCAGGAAACCCTGCTGCTGGAAGCCATCTACCGCTTCCACCCGACGTTCGCCGGCAAGGCCAACATCTGGTGGGGTGGCAGCGACAAGGACCACGGTCCGGCTACGCTGGAAGGCGGCGACGTGATGCCGATCGGCAATGGCGTCGTGCTTATCGGCATGGGCGAACGCACCAGCCCGCAAGCTGTCGTGCAAGTGGCCAAGAGCGTGCTGGGCAAGAAGGGTGGCGCCAACCGCGTTATCGCTTGCCAGATGCCGAAGTCGCGTGCCGCCATGCACCTGGATACCGTGTTCAGCTTCCTCGACATCGATCTGCTGTCGGTGTTCCCGGACGTGGTCGACGAAATCGTCTGCACCAGCATGTACGCCGGTGACAAGGAAGGCGAAATCCGCTTCGAACGTCACGACGGCGTGCATATCAGCGAAGTCGTGCGCCAGGCACTGAACCTGCCGAGCATCGAACTGCTGAAGACCGGCGGCGACGCATTCCAGCGTGAACGCGAACAGTGGGACGACGGCAATAACGTCGTGGCGCTGGACCGTCGTGTCGTGGTTGCCTATGACCGCAACACCTACACCAACAAGCTGATGCGTGACCGTGGTGTGGAAGTGATCGAAGTCCCGGCATCCGAACTCGGCCGCGGCCGTGGGGGTGGTCACTGCATGACTTGCCCGATCGTTCGCGACGAAGTCAAGCTGTAATCGACCTGACGCATTGAAAGAACATCCCGGCTGGCAGCAGCTGGCCGGGACATCCTGAAGTTACGCAAAGTACGACCAAGGACAACACATCATGGCCTTCAACCTGAAGAACCGTCACTATCTGAAGCTCCTCGACTTCACCCCGCGTGAAATCCGTTACCTGCTCGACCTGTCCCGCGACCTGAAGCGTGCCAAGTACAACGGCACCGAACAGCAACGCCTGACCGGCAAGAATATCGCCCTGATCTTCGAAAAGACCTCGACCCGTACCCGTTGCGCGTTCGAAGTGGCTGCGCACGATCAAGGCGCCAACGTGACCTACCTCGGGCCGTCGGGTTCGCAAATCGGTCACAAGGAATCGATGAAGGACACCGCCCGCGTGCTGGGTCGCATGTATGACGCGATCGAATACCGTGGCTTCAAGCAAGACATCGTTCAGGAACTGGCTGACTACGCCGGCGTGCCGGTCTACAACGGCCTGACCGACGAATGGCACCCGACCCAGATGCTGGCCGACGTGCTGACCATGACCGAACACAGCGACAAGCCGCTGTCGCAAATCGCCTACGCCTACGTGGGTGACGCACGCAACAACATGGGCAACTCGCTGATGGTTGTGGGTTGCAAACTGGGCATGGACGTCCGTATCGGCGGCCCGAAGAACCTGTGGCCGGAAGAATGGCTGGTCGCAGAATGCCAGAAGATCGCTGCCGAAACCGGCGCTCGCCTGACCCTGACCGACGACCCGAAGGTTGCCGTTGACGGCGCCGACTTCATCCACACCGACGTCTGGGTGTCGATGGGCGAACCGAAGGAAGTCTGGGAAGAACGCATCAAGCTGCTGTCGCCGTTCCAGGTGAACAAGGCGCTGCTGGCTGCCGCGAAGAACCCGAGCGTGAAGTTCATGCACTGCCTGCCGGCCTTCCACAACAGCGAAACCAAGGTTGGCAAGGAAATTTCGGAACAGTATCCGCAATTCACCAACGGTATCGAAGTGACGGAAGAAGTGTTCGAAAGCCCGGCAAACGTGGCCTTCGAGCAAGCGGAAAACCGCATGCACACCATCAAGGCAATCATGGTGGCAACGCTGGCCTGATAGCCGCATTGCGCCTCGAAGAGTAGCCCGTCGCGACGTGTTACGTCGCGTCCCCTCTCAGGGGCCGGTCGGCTGTGAAGACCGACCGGCCCCTTTTGTTTCCGAATTCCTGCCGCTTGAAGGAAATAGATCATGCGTGTTGTAGTCGCCCTGGGTGGTAACGCCCTGCAACGTCGCGGTGAAGCAATGACCGCCGAAAACCAACGTAACAACGTCAAAATCGCTGCCGCGCAACTGTCGGAAGTGACCAAGAAGGGTCACAACCTGGTCATGTGCCACGGCAACGGCCCGCAAGTCGGCCTGCTCGGCCTGCAGAACGATGCCTACGCCCGTCACGTCAATGCTGCCGTGACCCCGTACCCGCTCGACGTGCTCGGCGCGCAGACCGAAGGCATGATCGGCTACATGATCGAACAGGAGCTCGGCAACGTGCTGCCGTTCGAAGTGCCGCTGGCCACTGTTCTGACCATGACCGAAGTCGATCCGAAGGATCCGGCGTTCGCCAACCCGGTCAAGTTCGTCGGCCCGGTGTACACCAAGGAAGAAGCCGAAACCCTGGCCGCCGCAAACGGCTGGACGGTCAAGGCTGACGGCGAATACTTCCGCCGCGTGGTGCCGAGCCCGAAGCCGAAGCGCATTTTCGAAATGCGCCCGATCAAGTGGCTGATCGAAAAGGGTGCCGTTGTGATCGCCGCCGGCGGCGGTGGCATCCCGACCATGTATGAAGACGGCAAGCTGGTTGGCGTCGAAGCCGTGATCGACAAGGACCTGGCCTCGTCGCTGCTGGCCAGCGAAGTCGATGCTGACTACTTCGTCATCGCCACCGACGTGTCGACCGTGTTCGTCAACTGGGGCAAGCCGGATCAGAAGGCGATCAAGCGCGCTCACCCGGACGAAATCGAAAAACTCGGCTTCGCAGCCGGTTCGATGGGCCCGAAGGTCGAAGCAGCCTGCGAGTTTGCCCGCAAGAGCGGCAAGCGTGCCGTGATCGGCGCGCTGGGTGATATTGCCAAGATCGTCGAAGGCGAAGCCGGCACCATCATCAGCACCGAAGCCAGCGGCATCGAGTGGTATTGATCGTTTGACTCCTGGAAAAGGCGCTTTTGGCGCCTTTTTTAGGACAACGATACGAACATTTATCGTTGCAATACGCGTAAGGGTGGGCTAACCCGTAATGGCATCAGCGTGATTTGCCAGGCGGGGTTCGCGGTAGGTTTCGCGTTCCGTTCACCCAAAACGTAGTCCCTGCGGCATGGAACATTCATTGTGGATTTTCTGCTTGATCTGAATCAAAGGCGACAGCTGGCAGGTTTGGACAAGGGGCTGTCGTTTTGCGATAAACAAGAATAAGAATTCCTTAATTAACTAACCTACGGAGAGTCAAAATGTCTGACGGGACTCAAGCTGGTTCGCAAAAGCTGAAGCTCGGCGCACTGACTGCGCTGGTCGTCGGCTCCATGATCGGCGGCGGGATCTTCTCGCTGCCGCAGAATATGGCAGCGGGTGCAGGTGCCGGCGCCATCATTATCGGTTGGGTCATTACCTTCTTCGGTATGCTGACCCTGGCGTTCGTGTTCCAGACGCTGGCCTTCCGCAAGCCGGAAATCGAAGGCGGCGTGTACGGGTACGCACGTGCCGGTTTCGGTCCGTACGTCGGCTTCAACTCGGCCTGGGGCTACTGGATTTCGGCGTGGATCGGCAACGTGTCGTACTTCGTCGTGTTCTTCTCGGCGCTGGGCGCGTTCGATGCACTGGGCTTCTTCGGTGACGGCAACACCATGCCGGCCGTGGTCTGCGCATCGATCCTGCTGTGGGCACTGCACTTCATGGTCTGCCGTGGCGTGCATGGCGCGGCGTTCATCAACACCGTGACCACCGTGGCCAAGCTGGTCCCGCTGGCACTGTTCATCGGCATCGTGATCTTCGCGTTCAACGTCGAGACCTTCAACCTGGGTTTCTGGGGCTCGCCGACGCTGGGCAGCGTGGTTGACCAGGTCAAGAGCACCATGCTGGTGACGGTGTGGGTGTTCATCGGTATCGAAGGCGCGTCGATGTTCTCCGGCCGTGCCGAGAAGATGGCCGACGTCGGCAAGGCAACCGTGATCGGTTTCCTGCTGGTGATGGTACTGCTGGTCGCCGTGTCGGTGCTGTCGATGGGCGTGCTGACGCAACCGGAACTGGCTGCACTGAAGAACCCGTCTACCGCTGGCGTGCTGAAGGCTGCTGTGGGTGACTGGGGTGCTGCGCTGATCAACATCGGCCTGGTGATCTCGGTGGGTGGCGCGCTGCTGGCCTGGACGCTGCTGGCAGGTGAAGCGGCTTACCTGGCGGGCAAGGACGGCACCATGCCGGCTACCTTCGGTCGTCTGAACAAGAACGGTTCGCCGGCCAATGCCCTGTGGCTGACCAACGGTTGCATCCAGGTGTTCCTGATCATCACGCTGTTCAACTCGGCGGGCTATCTGGCGCTGCTGTCGCTGGCAACGTCGATGATCCTGATCCCGTACTTCCTGTGCGCGCTGTATGCACTGATCATCGTGCTGAAGTCCGATGGCTATGAGGCGGGTGACTCCAAGCGTCTGAAGGACATCGTCATCGGCCTGGTCGCTACCGTCTACGGTGTCTGGCTGGTGTACGCAGCAGGTCCGAAGTACCTGTTCCTGTCGATGATCCTGTACGCGGTTGGCCTGCCGTTCTACCTCTGGGCCCGTCGTGAACAGAAGGAACGTCCGTTCACGTCGCTGGAAGGCATCCTGGCTGCCATCGTTCTCGTGCTCGGCGCCTACGCCGCATACGAACTGGGCACCGGCGCACTGTCGCTGTAAGGTCTGCCACCCGCCCTGCGGCGGGTTGCGCAAAACACCCCGGAAGGCATCCTTCCGGGGTGTTTTGTCGACTGCTTGCAAAGGTGGGCACCGGCGGTCAGCGTGGCGTCGGTGCACGCCCGACTGACAGGATCGGTCGTGAGCACGGCAGTCTGCCTGTTTGAATCCTGCCCCTTCCGTCCCCGCCGCCGCGGGGAAACCTCGCTACGCTCGTCCGTGCTTCGTGGCGAAGGGGAGGGCCGTCAACAAAACACCCCGGGAAGTAACTTTCCGGGGTGTTTTGCGTCCTGCTGCCGGGGGGCTCGCGCGATGGATGGCCCTTTACGGAGCGGGGCGGGTGTTCTATACCGTGGCGTGATGAGAGCAGAATTCAGAACGTCCAGCCCCGGCGGGAACATGCCCGCCACCCCCGTCCGTTCCGCGTCGTGTCACGGCGTCACGGCGGCTGGCTGCGTCGTGCGGCAACGAGATGAGTCCACCAGATAGCGCTGTCGGCGGTCCCCGCCCCGGCGCTATTTTTTGTCCCCGCTGAAAAGCACTCAGAGAAGGAGTTCTCCATGTCCCAGTTTGGCGTTCATTCCGAATGCGGCAAGCTGCGAACGGTGATGGTGTGCCGTCCCGGCCTGGCCCACAAGCGACTGACCCCGGGCAACTGCGACAGCCTGCTGTTCGACGATGTGATCTGGGTCGAGCGCGCCCAGAAGGACCATGCCTACTTCGTCAGCCAGATGGAGTCGCGCGGCATCGAGGTGCTGGAGGTTCACGATCTGCTGACCAAGCTGCTCGAGGACCGGGCCGCGCGCGGGTGGATTCTCGACCACAAGATCAAGCCGGACTATGTCGGCGTCGGCATGCTCGGCGATCTGCGTCGCTGGCTGGACGAGATGCCGGCCCAGCAACTGGCCGAACACCTGGTCGGCGGCATTGCCCGTTCCGAATTGCCGTTCGACCCGAAGGGGCTGTTCGGCGGTTATCTCGACCAGTCCGACTTTGTGTTCCCGCCGGTGCCGAACAGCCTGTTCCAGCGTGACCCGAGCTGCTGGATCTACGAAGGCGTGACGCTGAACCCGATGTACTGGCCGGCCCGCCGTCAGGAAACCCTGCTGATGCAGGCGATCTACCAGTTCCATCCGTTCTTCGCCGGCAAGGTCCGCATCTGGTGGGGCGACAGCGACAAGGATCATGGCGCGGCGACGCTGGAAGGCGGCGACGTGATGCCGATCGGCAACGGGGTCGCCCTGATCGGCATGGGCGAGCGCACCAGCCCGCAGGCCGTGGTGCAGGTGGCGAAGAATGCACTGGGCCAGCCCGGAGGCCCGACCCGCGTCATCGCCTGCCAGATGGCCAAGAGCCGCGGTGCCATGCACCTCGATACCGTGTTCAGCTTCCTCGACTACGATTTCGTGTCGGTGTTCCCGGACGTGGTCGACGAAATCGTCTGCACCAGCATGTACGCCGGCGACAAGCCGGGCGAGATCCGTTTCGAACGTCATGAGGGCAAATCCTTCCTCGACGTGGTGGCCGGTGCGCTCGGCATCGGCAAGCTGAAGACGCTGGCGACCGGCGGCGACGCGTTCCAGCGCGAGCGCGAACAGTGGGACGACGGCAATAACGTCGTGGCACTGGATCGCGGCGTGGTGGTTGCCTACGATCGCAACACCTATACCAACCGGCTGATGCGCGACGCCGGCGTCGAGGTGATCGAGATCCCGGCATCCGAGCTCGGCCGCGGCCGTGGTGGTGGCCACTGCATGACGTGCCCGATCGTGCGCGATCCGGTCAACTTCTGATTTCCGGCACTCCTGCCGCGATTGCCGCTGCCCGCGGCATCGCGGCATATCCCGCCCATCCGCTCATTCTGGAGAAACAACATGGCTTTCAATCTGCGCAATCGCCACTTCCTCAAGGAACTCGATTTCACCCCGCGTGAAATCCGCTATCTGCTCGACCTGGCCCGCGACCTGAAGCGCGCCAAGTACAACGGCACCGAGCAGCCGCGCATGAAGGGCAAGAACATCGCGCTGATCTTTGAAAAGACCTCGACCCGCACCCGCTGCGCGTTCGAAGTGGCGGCCCATGACCAGGGCGCCAATGTGACCTATCTCGAACCGAGCGGTTCGCAGATCGGCCACAAGGAATCGATGAAGGACACCGCCCGCGTACTGGGCCGCATGTTCGATGCCATCGAGTACCGCGGCTTCAGCCAGGAACTGGTGCAGGAACTGGCCGACTATGCCGGTGTGCCGGTCTACAACGGCCTGACCGACGAATGGCACCCGACCCAGATGCTGGCCGACGTGCTGACCATGACCGAGCACAGCGACAAGCCGCTGTCGCAGATCGCTTACGCCTATGTCGGCGATGCCCGCAACAATATGGGCCATTCGCTGATGATCATCGGTTGCCTGCTGGGCATGGACGTGCGCATCGGTGGCCCGAAGGATTTGCAGCCGGACGAAAAACTGGTGGTCAGGGCCAGGGAAATCGCCAAGGAAACCGGCGCGCGCCTGCTGGTGACCGATGACCCGAAAGCCGCGGTCAAGGGCGTTGACTTCATCCACACCGACGTCTGGGTGTCGATGGGCGAGCCGATCGAAAAATGGGGCGAGCGCATCTCGATCCTGAAGCCGTTCCAGGTCAACAAGGCACTGCTGGAAGCGACCGGCAATCCGCAGACAAAATTCATGCACTGCCTGCCGGCCTTCCACAACACCGAGACCAAGGTTGGCAAGCAGATCGAGCAGCAGTACCCGGAGTTCGCCAAGGGCATTGAAGTGACCGATGACGTGTTCGAAAGCCCGGCGTGCATTGCGTTCGAGCAGGCCGAGAACCGCATGCACACCATCAAGGCCATCATGGTGGCCACGCTCGGCGCCTGACCGGAAACGGTCGGGAGGGGGCAGAACGCCGGTGATCCGGCCAGTGTCGCGCCGGGACAAGCGATTGTCGCGGCCGGCCTGCCGGGAGTCGGCCGGCGCCCCCTAGAATGCGTTCAGGGTATGGCAGACAACCGCCGACGGGCCGGTTTCCGCAAGCCTTTCCCGCACCAGCCGGTGCGGTGACGGACAGGTGGGCATCGTTGCCCTTCGACAAAGGAGTTGGACATGAGCAGAGTTGTGGTCGCACTGGGCGGTAACGCCCTGCAACGCCGCGGTGAGGTAATGACCGCCGACAACCAGCGGAAGAACGTCAGAGTAGCCGCCAAGCAACTGGCGCAGGTCGCCAAGCACCACGAGCTCGTCCTGGCCCACGGCAACGGGCCGCAGGTCGGCCTGCTCGGGCTGCAGAACGAGGCCTATGCCCGTCACGTCGACGACAAGGTCACGCCGTATCCGCTCGATGTGCTCGGTGCCCAGACCGAAGGCATGATCGGCTACATGATGGAACAGGAGCTGGGCAACGAACTGCCGTTCGAAGTGCCGCTGGCCACCATCCTGACCATGACCGAGGTCGATCCGAAAGACCCGGCCTTCGCCAACCCGACCAAGTTCGTCGGCCCGGTGTACTCGAAGGAAGAAGCGGACAAGGTCGCCGCCGCGAATGGCTGGACGGTCAAGGCCGATGGCGAATACTTCCGTCGCGTGGTGCCGAGCCCGAAACCGAAGCGCATTTTCGAAATGCGCCCGATCAAGTGGCTGATTGAAAAGGGTGTGGTGGTGATCGCGGCCGGTGGTGGCGGCATTCCGACCATGTACGACGAAGGCGGCAAGAAACTGGAAGGCGTCGAAGCGGTGATCGACAAGGACCTGGCATCGTCGCTGCTGGCGCGTGAAGTCGAGGCCGATTACTTTGTGGTCGCAACCGACGTGAAGGCCGTGTTCATCAACTGGGGCAAGCCGGACCAGAAGGCGATCAAGCGTGCGAACCCGGACGCGCTGATCAAGCTCGGCTTTGCGGCCGGCTCGATGGGGCCGAAGGTCGAAGCCGCCGCCGAGTTCGCCACGATGACCGGCAAGCGCGCGGTTATCGGTGCGCTTGAGGACATCGAGAAGATCGTCGAGGGTCAGGCCGGCACCATCGTGACGACCGAGATCGACGGCATCGAGTATTACTAAGTACCTTCCGGCCTATCCTGGCTGACCTCTTTACCGCGCCTGCTGGCGCGGTTTTCGTTTCCCGGGTGCTAGAATCACCGCCGCATTCCACTCTTTACCGGGTCACACCATGTCCGCCAGACACGCCGTCATCGCCATTCGCCAGCTGGAGAAGAACACCGGCGCCAGCCGGGTTGCCTTTTCACAGGCGGCGCTGCTGCGACAGGCGGGCTACCGGGTGACCCTGCTGGCCGAACGCGCCAACGAGGCGCTGGTGGCCGAGCGCGATTGCGAACTGGTTCGCCTCTGGCGCTGGCCGCTGCGCGGTGCCTTTCGCCGCCAGTGGTTCAATCGGCGCGTGCAGGCATGGTGCCGCCGTCATCACCCCGACCTGCTGATCAGTCATGGCGACGCCGAGACCCCGAACGTGCTGTTCCTGCACAACTGCGTGCATCTGGCCTCGCAGAAGATTCACGGCAAGCCGCTGCCGGCCGGGCACGAGGTTGCGCTGCTGCACGACCGCATCCTGTCGGCGCAGGCGTTCGACGTTATCGGCGTCAATTCGCGGATGATGGGCGACGAGGTCATCCGTCGCTACGGCATCCCCGCCGACAAGGTCCGGGTATTCCACCCCGGTTATGACGCGGGGCAGTTCAACACCGATGATCGCGCGGCCCGGCGTCTGGCCGGGCGTGCGGCAGTCGGCGTCGATCCGTCGGCCACTCTGGTCGGGCTGGTGACGTCCGGTGACTTCAGCAAGCGCAATGTTGCCGGCTTTATCGACGCAGCGGCGAAACTGGTGGCGCTGGCGCCGGGCCGGGACTGGCGCTTCCTGGTGGTCGGCAAGGACCGCTTCGACAGCTACCGCCAGCAGGCGGAGCGGCTCGGCATCGGCAACCGGGTCATCCACTCGCCGGTCATGGACAATGTGGCCATGCTGTATCCGGCGCTGGACCTGTTCGTGCTGCCGGCCCATATCGAGGAGTTCGGTCTGGTGGCGCTGGAGGCGATGGCCTGCGGTACGCCGGTGCTGCTTGGCGACCATGTCGGCGCGTCCGAGCTGCTGCCGGCTACCCCTGAATGGCAGCAGCGCATCCTGCCGGCTGCCGACAGCACACGCTGGGCCGAGGCAATACGTGATTCGGTTGCCGATCAGGCCGGGTCCGAGGCCCGGGCGCTGGTGCTGGCCAGCCAGCTCGGACCGTGGCAATACGCGCAGCAGCAGGCCGCCATGCAGCACTTTTTCGAGCAGATCGCCGCTGCGCATTGAGACGGTTGCATCGCGACCGGACCGGCCCGATAATGCGCGGGCATGCAGGAGAGTGTGGCGTGGAAACACGACCACCGCCGAAGGCGCAAGCGCACCCGCACAATCGCTCAGGCAAATGGACTGCATGCACGGCACGGCTGCATTGTGCCAATCACTCTGGAGAGCGGCGCCGCCAGCACGGCGCACACCGAAGGGGCTAACGACGGGACGCCGGACCTGAAAACGGTTCGCCCCGCCGGAAAATCTCAGGTGCCGGGACAGAGGGGTGTCAATCGTCCATTGCCCCTTTGATATTGGCCCGACATGACCGCATCGCTCCTCACCACCCCGTTCCACGCCCTGCATATCGAAGCCGGCGCCAAAATGGTTCCGTTCGCCGGCTGGGACATGCCCATCCATTACGGCTCGCAACTCAAGGAGCACGAGATCGTTCGCCAGGATGCCGGCATGTTCGACGTATCGCACATGACCGTGGTTGACCTGACCGGAGAGGGCGCGCGCGACTACCTGCGTCACCTGATCGCCAACGACATCGACAAACTCGCGCCGGTCGGCAAGGCGCTGTACGCCGGCATGCTGAACGAAGCCGGCGGTGTGATTGACGACCTGATCGTCTATCTGACCGACTGGGGCTACCGCGTGGTCGTCAACGCCGGCACCCGCGACAAGGATCTGGCGTGGATGCGCCGCCAGATCGAAGGCTATGCCGCCACGCTGACCGAACGCCCGGACCTGGCCATGCTCGCCGTTCAGGGCCCGACCGCCATCGACCGCTTCTGTGCCGCTCAGCCGGCCATGGCCGACCGGGTCCGCGCGCTGAGCGTGTTCCAGGGCCTGCCGTTCAACAATGGCGCGGATGGCTGGTTTATCGCCCGTACCGGTTATACCGGCGAAGACGGACTGGAAATCATCCTGCCGGCGGCCGAAGCCGCCGGCCTGTGGCGCGATCTGCTGGCAGCCGGCGTGCAGCCGACCGGTCTTGGCGCTCGCGACACCCTGCGTCTCGAAGCCGGCATGAACCTGTATGGCCACGACATGGACGACAACGTCAGTCCGCTCGAAGCCGGCATGGGCTGGACGCTGGACCTGAAAGACCCGGCGCGCGACTTTGTCGGCCGCAAGCCGGTCGAGGCGCTGAAGGCCGCCGGCCCGAAGCTGAAGCAGGTCGGCCTGGTGCTCGAGGGCCGTGGCGTGCTGCGCGAAGGCATGACCGTGCTGGTCGACGGCCTCGGCGAGGGCGTGATCACCAGCGGGACCTTCTCGCCGACGCTGAAGCAGTCGATTGCGATTGCCCGCGTGCCGGCCGCGACCGGTGCCACGGTGGCGGTCGATATCCGTGGCCAGCGCGTGCCGGCCCGGGTGGTGAAAATGCCGTTCGTCCGCAACGGCAAGAAAGTCTGCGAATAAACGGAAACGGTGCCGGTGACGGCGCCGTTTTGCTGTCTCTGCCGTGACTGCTGTCACGGCGCCCCCTTTTTTGTCAGTATGGCGGGCGGGCAGTACCCGCCGGTCGAAAATCGAATCTAACGGAGTTATCCATGAGCCACATCCCCGCCGATCTGAAGTACGTTGCCAGTCACGAGTGGATCCGTCGCGAAGCCGACGGCACCGTGACCATCGGCATCACCCATCACGCACAGGAACTGCTGGGCGACATCGTCTACGTTGAGCTGCCGGCCGTCGGCAGCGTGCTGGCCGATGGCGCCGGCGCCGGCGTGGTCGAATCGGTCAAGGCCGCCAGCGATGTGTACAGCCCGCTGGCCGGTGAAGTGATCGAAGTGAACGCCGCGCTGGAAAGCGCGCCGGACACCGCCAACACCGACCCGTATGGCGAAGGCTGGTTCTTCAAGATGAAGCCGGCCAATGCCGCCGACGTCGACGCGCTGCTCGACGCCGACGCTTACGCGAAGGAAGTGGGCTAAAACGCCTGGCGGGCCGTGCTGTTGCACGGCCCGTTGCACGTTGCCCGCACGATTGCCCCGACCACGAACGTACTGTTTCCGCCATGACTACGCTGCAACAACTCGAACACACCGACGCCTTTGTCGCGCGGCATATCGGCCCGAGCGATGCTGACGTGAGCGCCATGCTCGCCGTCCTCGGCCTCGATTCGCTGGACCAGCTGACTACCCAGACCGTGCCGGCCGACATCCTGCGCGCCGATCCGCTGCCGCTGCCCGGCGCCATCCCCGAGCATGTCGCCCTCGCCGAGCTGGCCGGCATCGCCGGCAAGAATGTCCTGGCCAGGTCCTTTATCGGGCTCGGCTACCACCCGACGCTGACGCCGAACGTGATTCTGCGCAATGTGACGGAAAACCCCGGCTGGTACACCGCCTATACGCCGTACCAGGCCGAAATCGCCCAGGGCCGGCTGGAAGCGCTGCTGAACTTCCAGCAGATGGTCATCGACATGACCGGGCTGGAACTGGCCAATGCCTCGCTGCTCGACGAAGCCACGGCCGCCGCCGAAGCGATGGCGATGGCGCGCCGGGTGTCGAAGGCACGCGGGCAGGTGTTCTTCGTTGACAGCCAGGTGCTGCCGCAGACCTTCGACGTGCTGAAAACGCGCGCGGCCGAATTCGGTTTCGAACTGGTCAGCGGTCATCCGGAAGAAGCGGTCAATCATGAGCTGTTCGGCGCGCTGTTCCAGTACCCGGGCGCGGACGGTGAAGTCAGTGACCTGAGCACCTATATCGCCGCGGCGCAGCAGAAGGGCGCCATCGTCACCGTGGCGGCCGACATCCTGGCCCTGGCCCTGCTGAAGTCGCCGGGTGAAATGGGCGCCGACATCGCCGTCGGCACCACCCAGCGCTTCGGCATCCCGATGGGCTTCGGCGGCCCGCATGCGGCCTATTTTGCCAGCCGCGACGCGCACAAGCGTTCGACCCCGGGGCGCCTGATCGGCGTGTCGATCGACGCCAGGGGCAAGCGTGCCCTGCGCATGGCACTGCAGACCCGCGAGCAGCATATCCGCCGCGAGAAGGCCAACTCCAATATCTGCACCTCGCAGGTGCTGCTGGCCAATATGGCCGGCTTCTTCGCCACCTATCACGGTCCGGCCGGCATCAAGCGCATTGCCGCGCGCGTGCACCGCCTGGCCTGCCTGTTCGCTGACGGCGTGCGCGCCAGCGGCGGCCACGTCGCCAGCCAGACCTTCTTCGACACCGTGCGCGTGCAGACCGGCGCCGCCACCGAATCGGTGCTCGCCACCGCACGTGCGGCCGGCTACAACCTGCGCCGCGTCGATGCCGGCACCGTTGCCGTCGCCTTCCACGAAGTCGCCACCGGCGCCGATGTGGTCGAACTGGTGCGCTTCATCACCGGCAAGACGGTCGATGTGGCCGCGCTGGACGCCCGCGTCGCCGACCAGTTCCCGGCCGCGCTGAAGCGCGAATCGGCCTATCTGACGCATCCGGTCTTCAATTCGCATCACAGCGAAACCGAAATGATGCGTTACCTGAAGAAACTGCAAAACCGCGACCTGGCACTCGATCACGCCATGATCCCGCTCGGCAGCTGCACCATGAAGCTGAATGCGGCCAGCGAAATGACGCCGATCACCTGGCCTGCCTTCGGTGGCGTGCACCCGTTCGCCCCGCGCGACCAGGTTCAGGGCTATCTGGAGCTGGTCGAAGGCCTGTCCGAACAGCTGAAGGCCATCACCGGTTTCGACGCCATCAGCCTGCAGCCGAATTCCGGCGCCCAGGGGGAATATGCCGGCCTGCTGTGCATCCGTCGCTATCTGGACAGCAAGGGCCAGCAGGCGCGCAGGATCTGCCTGATCCCGACCTCGGCCCACGGTACCAACCCGGCCAGTGCGCAGATGATGGGCATGGAAGTGGTGCCGGTCGCCTGCGACGACAACGGCAACATCGACGTTGCCGATCTGAAGGCCAAGGCTGAACAGTACCGCGATACGCTGGCCTGCCTGATGCTGACCTATCCGTCGACCCACGGCGTGTTCGAGGCGGCGATCCGCGACATTATCGACACCGTGCATGCGCATGGCGGCCAGGTCTATTTCGACGGCGCCAACCTGAATGCCCTGGTCGGTCTGGTACGCCCGGCCGATATCGGTGCCGACGTGTCGCACATGAACCTGCACAAGACCTTCTGCATCCCGCACGGCGGCGGCGGCCCGGGCGTGGGCCCGATCGGCATGAAGGCGCATCTGGCGCCGTTCACGCCGAACCATGCGGTGACGCCGATCGCCAATGGCTCGGAAGGGCAGAGTGCGGTGTCGGCCGCGCCGTTCGGCAGCGCCTCGATCCTGCCGATCAGCTGGATGTACATCCGCATGATGGGGGGCGCCGGCCTGCGCCGCGCTACCCAGGTTGCCCTGCTGAGTGCGAACTATGTCGCCAGGCGGCTGGAAGGGGCCTACCCGATCCTGTACCGCGATGCGAACGGCCGTGTCGCCCACGAGTGCATCGTCGACCTGCGTCCGCTGAAGGCGGAAACCGGCATCACTGAAGTCGACGTCGCCAAGCGGCTGATGGACTACGGTTTCCACGCGCCGACCATGAGCTTCCCGGTGGCCGGCACCATCATGATCGAGCCGACCGAAAGCGAATCGCGCGCCGAGCTGGAACGCTTTATCGACGCGCTGCTGGCGATCCGTGAGGAAATCCGCAAGGTCGGCGACGGCGAATGGCCGCGTGATGACAACCCGCTCAAGCATGCGCCGCACAGCATTGCCGACGTGACCTGTGAATGGACGCGCCCGTACCCGCGCGAACAGGGCCTGTTCCCGCTGCCGTATGTGGCAGAGAACAAGTTCTGGCCGTTCGTGAACCGCATCGATGATGTGTACGGTGACCGCAACCTGGTGTGCAGCTGCCCGCCGATGAGCGAATACCAGTAATCTGCAGTAAATGAAAAACCCCGGTCAGCGATGGTGCTGACCGGGGTTTTTCTTGTACGGAAGACAAGGGGGGATCAGGCTAAAGAAGGGATTCCAATCTCGGTGAGAAATTTTCTGTACGCGTCATTGCTGCCATCTTTTTCAGCCGCTATTTTTTTTGCCAACTTCTTTTGTTGCAGGTAAAACCCCTGGTCATTGATGCATGAATCAAGATAGGCCAGGATATCTTCATCGCTTTCAAATGAGAAATCAGAGCCAACAATGCTGTGGACGTCCCCGTAGCAGTAGGTAATGACAGGGACGCCTTGATAGAGCGCCTCAAACGCAGAAGAGCCGCCTCCTCGCCGGGATGGGTTGACATAAAAGTGAGCCGACCTGTACATCTCGGCGGTGTCTGGTACGAAGCCGATCTGTGTCATGCAATCGAGGAGAGCATGCTCGTCAGCATATTTCAATATATTCTCATCCAGTGCTTCGCCCGCAAAAACAAACCGGGCATTGCTGATGGCGTTTTTTATATTCCGCATCAGAAGGATAAAGTTTTTGTTGACCTCTCGCGACAAACGTCGTCCGACAATGGCAAAAACAATTTCGTCTTCCTGCATGTCAAGATTATTGCTGCGGTTGGCATTTTTCATGTGATGAAACAGAGGAATTTCAACTTCAATGACATTGTCTGTTACACCAAGTTTCTCCAGCAGTGCGTGCTCATTGTTGTTCAGTTTCTTGGGGAAGATGGCCGGGGCACGGACAGAGGCGACAGGCGTTTCTACGGAGGTGTGATACACAATGCATTTGTTGGTTCTTGCCAGCAGGTCGGCGAATATATTGGCATCACCAACAGAAATGATATCAACATTCTGAGCGATTATATCCTGGAAGATTCCGTTGAAGTTGCTGATTTTATCTTCCAGACTTCCTGACAGTTGATAAAATTCAAACTGGTTTTCTTCAAATATAACCTGGCTTGTCTGACTGCCATTTTCCTGCAGCGTAAAGCCCATTCCGGTATGCAGCTGTATATCTATCCCTGCATTCGAAAATTGCGGAATGTTGGTGGCATAAAAAAGCCCGGAGAAAAAAGGATAGGGGATGCAATAAGTATCGCAATTGATAATAATGGGATTGAAGCCGAGTTTTTTCAGATAGATGCAGTGAGTCAGCGCCGCAATGGTCGGGGCATGTTGGGAGTCAAGGAACTGGCCCGTGAGTACGACAATATCAGCAGTATTCTTTTCTGCAGCCCTGCATGGAGGAGGCGCATCGCTGCAGGCTAGCCGTTCACTCCGGATAAACAGTGTTTCATAAGCTTTGTACATCAATATTTTTTGATCGTCAAAACTGTTTTCCTGACTCAGGGAAAACCATATGCGATAGGTTGTGTAATATATTTTTGCCATTTCATCAAGTGAAAATTCATTGGGGCTGGATATAATGGTAAAAAATAAAGACTTGATCGCGTCAATATTATCCTTGTGAGCAAGGGACAACATGTACTCAATATCGTTCTTGAAGGTGCTCATTATTTTCCTGACTGAAATGATGGCGCGCGATTTTCTGCTTGATTAGCTTACCGCGCTAGTCAATACGTCCACAATGACCTCTTGCTGTGCTTCGCTGAGACCTACCCATAGAGGCAATCGCAGAAGGCGTTCTGCATTGCTGTCAGTCACTGCCAGCGTTCCATGGACCTTTCCGTAACGCTTGCCTGCCGGCGAATTGTGCAAAGGGACATAATGGAAAACCGAGTGAATGCTGTGCTGCTTTAACCGCGTGATGACGTCCTGCCGGTCAATTTCAGGGGCAAGCAATATGTAATACATATGGGCATTGTGCTGACAAGCTTCCGGGATATGGGGCCTGCGCAGTCTATCCTTTGATTCAAGGTGCTCAAATGCGGCATGGTAACGATCCCAGATGGCAAGCCGATGATCCGTGATGGCATGGGCTTCTTCAAGTTGCGCCAGCAGAAAAGCGGCAACAAGCTCGCCGGGCAGGAAAGAGGAGCCGACTTCCTGCCAGGTATATTTGTCTACCTCTCCCCTGAAAAATTGACTACGATCCGTACCTTTTTCACGGATGGTTTCCGCGCGAAGGACCGTGGAACTATCATTTAGCAGTAAAGCGCCACCTTCTCCTGAAATGACATTCTTCGTTTCGTGAAAGCTGTAGGCGCCAAAATCACCGATGCTGCCCAGGGCTTTCCCTTTATAGGCCGCCATCAATCCTTGTGCGGCATCTTCAACCACCTTCAGATTGTGAGTGCGCGCAATTTCCATGATACGGTCCATCTCGCAAGCAACCCCTGCATAATGAACAACAACAATGGCCCGGGTTTTGGGTGTGATGGCACCTTCAATCAGCTTTTCATCCAGATTTTGAGTGTCTGGCCGGATGTCAACAAAAACGGGAACGCCACCCCGAAGCACAAATGCATTGGCCGTAGACACAAAGGTATAAGATGGCATGATGACTTCATCACCGGGGCGGATGTCCAGCAACAGTGCTGACATCTCCAGTGCCGCAGTGCAAGAGTGGGTCAACAGTGCTTTCTTGCAGCCTGTATTCTCTTCGATCCAATGATGGCACCGCTTGGTGAATGGTCCATCTCCTGATAATGCATTGTTGAGCTTGGCCTGAGCGATATACTCAAATTCCTTGCCTGTCATGTAAGGACGGTTAAACTCAATTTTTGCACTATTCATTTTAATGACCACTCATTATTGATCTGGCTACGGTTGCAACCAAAATTACTGGTACAGTTTTCTCATTACTGCATAGGTTTCCAGTACCCGAAATCCTAATTTTCCAATTTCCAGATTGAAAACGGCGTAATTGATGGCAGAGATATGTGTAATTGCTCGGCGGACGCCATCAGCCAGCATCTGATTGAAACAGTAGTAAGACGAGATGACACCTAGGCCAAGCGTTTTATAATCAGGGTGAACGCCTCCGAGTAGCAGGCGTACTTCACCAGGGGCCGTATGGCAGTGGGTCCTGAAGGCGAGCGTGGTGCCTGATGATGGATCATACAGGCGCCAGACCTCTTCACTGGCACTGTTGAAAGATTTCAGCACATACTCGCGATAGCGGGTACCTGATACATCCGGGGCCATGTTGACGTCCGTTGTGTACCGGTCATGGGTGATCGTATTACCCGCAATATCCAGAACAGAGGACAACATTTCCTCGTTTTTGACACGCTGGTATTGATAAGGAAACCGGGAAACGTCATGTTGTCGCGTGAACTTGATACTGGATTTTATCTGGCACTCGACAAAATTGAACCCGTTTTTTTCCAGTAAATGAATAAGCGGTAAATTCTCCATGCCCACCCGGCAAGAAACGTAGATCGGCTGGAATCGAGCCAGGTAAGCTGCTTCTTCTGCGGCAAAATTGTCATCAACTGTGAGGTCCTGCAGGGAAAGTACATTTCTGCCGAGAACCTTTGAGTCAATGTCGATAAGCTCGATTTTCATAATTAGAGTGCCACCATCTTCCGGGGGAAAAATGTAGGGTCAGGAACAATTTCAGAAAAACATTCGTGGATGAAATAATCCGGATTGTCATTCAGTAGCGCCAAGTAAAGCTTCTTTGCATCCGGTTCGCTGACACAACCAATCGTGGTGTCTCCAAATGGCACCGTTTGCTGCAAACCCTTGGCTGTCAACATTTTCCCGTATGTATAGCTTGCCTCGTTAGCCGTCACATTGTTGTAGCGTACAAATAACGAATAGGTATCTTCGACAGATGTGCCGTTCTCGATAATGGTGCCGGTAAAATTCCGCTGGTAGCGGTATGGGACCTGGGCAAGCCATTCCAGATAGTGCATATAGGTAAAGCAGTCGCCAAGATCTACACCAAGGAAAAGAAATTTGACACCATCCTTGTTGCACAACCTGTCGAATGTAGAATTTTTGCCGACAGAGTCGTGGCCGAGATTTTCTACCAGATCCCGATCTCGTCCTACCATCGCAACCGACATCAAGGGGTCGATGGAGCGAATGGCTTCAGGCCGCTGGCGAATATATTCGTTGAGAGCGCCCATGTGCGAGCGCGTTTTCTCGACATCATAAACATCGCCATTGCAAAAGCTGAATGTGAACGTGGGTACGCATAATGTTTCAACGCCAAGTTCTTGCAAGGTTTCATATAATGCTTGCAGGAGCGCTGAACGTTTCAATTCCGGGTTTGGTGTGCCGAATGACAATGCGGAATGCATATAAAGAATCTTGCAGTCACTGGCCCCGACTGCTTTTAGCGCTTCCAGCAGGTCGCCGCGGGTTAGCCAGCAGCCATTACTGTTGAATAATCTTTGGCTTTTCATTCACTTATTCCAGGACATATTAAAATAGTTATTTCAAAGACATATTTGCAGTGCGTCCGCCATCCACTACAATTTGCTGCCCTGTGATCCAGCGCGCCTGATCGGAAAGCAGGAAGGCGGCGGCGGCTGCGGGGTCTTCCGGCTTTCCGCTGCCTAGCGGATATTGCTGGGCCAGATTGGCCATGATTTGAGGGTCAGAAAATGCTATTTTTGCCAGTGGCGTTTCAATCGCCCCCAGCACCATGGAATTGACTCGGACGGCTGGTGCCAGTTCAACGGCAAGTGCGCGCATCGCTGAATCCAGAGCGCCCTTGCTGGCACAATAAAGCGTATAGCCTCTTGCGCCGAACTGGCTCCATATGCTGGAAACAAACAATATGTTTCTGAGCTTTCCCTGATTGACCCTTTTCTTGGTCAGTACGCCTGTTATTTCCATGGCCGACGTGAAGTTGACTGTCATTATTTCCTGAGCTGCAGCATGGGTCAGGCTGCGGGCCGGCAAGATCTTTACGATGCCTGCACAGTGGACAAAGCAGTCTACCGCGATCTGGTTTTCTGCCAGAAAACCAGAAAGGCTCTGGCCCAGATCATCTGCATGACTGAGGTCATGGGTCCAGATCAAATGGCCGTTACCATGACAAAGCTGCCGCGTTTCTTCCAGCTGAGCAACATTGCGGCCATGGAGAATGAGCCTGTGTTCCTCTGACAGGCGCATTGCCAGGGCTCGCCCTATACCGGATGAGGCTCCGGTAACAAGGCAGAAATCCCCTTCACCCCTTGCCATTATTTGGCTCGACTCTGCACCAGCGCGGCCAGATCACCAACCGTAATGACTGGCACCAGATCAGTGGCCAGAATATTGACATGGTAATCTTGGTCAAGCATGGCCAGAATGCTAAGCACTGTCAGCGAGTCCCACAGTTCGAAATCGCGCAGAACGGCATCAGCGCTGACTTCCTCAATGCCGACTTCAAGAATTTCAGCCAATTTTGCATAAAGTGTGTTCATCTTGATCTTTCTTATCGGTAATCAATCGTATCGCAGAAACGAAGGTTGCCCATGCGCATGTACATCGAGGCCCATGTCAGCCCGACGCCAAAGCCTGCCAGGCAAAGGCGAAGCTGACCATTCATTAGCTCGTTCTTGAGGTTGTAAGCCAGTACAGCAGGAATGGTCACGCCGCTGCTATTGCCAAAATTTTCCACAATATTGCTTGGCATTTTATCAAACGGGATGCCAATCTTGTGTGCCAATTTTTCCAGCATGAAGCGGTTTGGTTGATGGAATGCGTAATAATCGATGTCATCATGCGACACTTTGGCAGAAGTCAGCAACGATTCAATCATTGGAGGGACTTCTACCTGTACAAAATTGAAAACAGCACTGCCATCCATCCGCAAGTGATCTTTGGCGCGAAGATTGTTGTCGCCGACATCTTCCAGCGTTGCTGTTTCACTGGATGCCGGAAGCCTGAACCCTCCGGCTGGAATAATTAGTGCCTCGCGGCCGGTGCCATCCATTTTCAAATTGGCGAAAATATCCTGTTGCCCCCCTCTCTCAACGATGGTAATAGAGGCAGCATCGCCAACAAGTGGATAGCTATTGCGGTCTTTTGGAGAGACTTTTCTGCTGAGAACATCAACATTTATCAGCACGACGCGGTGGATGCTGTCTTGCTCCAGCATCATGAAAGCCTGCATCAAGCCGACGAGAAATCCAGCGCATCCTTGGCAGATATCCAGGCAAAAAAGATCCTGCTTGAGTTTCAGGCGGCCTTGAATGACGCTGCTGGTTGATGGCATGAGGTAGTCGGGTGACTGGGTCACGACGATCATGGCGTCGAAATCTTCCTTGCCCAGCAGGCCATTGCTGAACAGGTGCTCAAGGCCAAATACCGCAAGATCAGATGCGCAAGTATTGTCATCAACCACGCGATGACGGTCATAGCCCATGACTTCCTTGAGCTTCATGGAACGCGACTCAGGGAAATTGAACTGCTTCATGTCATCGACAAAAGTCCGCTCGTTCGCGGGAAGAACGAGCAGCAGGCCGGAGCAGGTCTTGTCGTGGTATTTAAAGTCCATTAAATGGCCCCGCTTCTGATCAACAAGGCTTCAATGGCTTCTGTTTGGGAAAAATTCTCTGGCACAATATCTGCACCATCGATGGAGATGCCAAAGGTTTTGTCAAGGGCAGAAACTAGCATGATCATGTCAAACGAATCGAGCAAGCCGTCTGAAATGTAATCGGTCGACTGGCTAAAGTCAGATTCGGGTCTGATACTAATGAGAATTTCAATAATCCGATTTTTCATTTGGCCGCGTCCTTGCGCATGACTTGATCAATCAGGTTGTCGGGGGCAAAGCCGTAGTGCTCATATTTGGCAATTGCATTTTCATTGTCCTCGACAACCCATAATAAAATTCTTTTGGCCGTGGCAGTGTAGTAAAAAAATGCATGCATCAATTTTGAACCAATGCCTTCGTTTCTGTATTTTTCGTCCACAAACCAATACCGAACAGTTGCAGTCACGCCTTGTTGCTGGAAATAAAGAAAGCCAGCGAGGCCGTGGTCCTTTCTAACAACAAAAATCTGCCCTTGTCGTGCTGCGGCCTGTAATTCATCAAAGGAGGGAATTTGCTCGCTATGCCGGTCAAATGAATGCTGCAAAATGGCATGAATGGCATTCGCTTCATCCTCGCGAGCGGCTGCAACGGCTTGGTCTCTGGTGAATGGCGTTGACGTGCTGTTTGTCCGCGCTAATCGGCGCAGACTTCTGTATTTATAAAAACCTGCCTGCTCAAAGACGCTGACCAGTTCTGTGGTGACCTCGCTGGACCCAACAAGGTCGCACACCAGAAAATTCTCTGCCGGCAAATTCTGCAACGCTGCCTGTAACTCTGTCGGTGCACCGGCTGAAAAATGCACATGGAAGAAATCGTCGCTTTTTCTCAGAATGAGAGTGGCAGGTCCCCGCAAAGCTTCAAAGAGTTCTTCGTTTTTCAGCCACATGTCCAGCTTTTCCCGTGACGGGAAAAAATTCGTTATGTAGCGAGTGGCCGACCGCTTGCCCTCACTGATAATCAGCTGAACTTCCTGCGGGGTGGTAAGTAATTTCATCATTCACCAAAGTACAAGTCAGCCAGTTTTTTTCTATCAATTTTTCCGTTCGGATTCATAGGCAGTGCACCGAGTTGATGGAATGCAGTTGGTAGCATGTATTTGGGCAGGCGTGCTAAAAGTTTGGTACGTATTTGAGCCGGGGAGAGATCGGTGTCAGACTCAAAAAACAGAGTAATTTCTTTTTTTGGCGCATTGTATAGCACACAGCCATTTTTTATTTCTGTAATGGCGAGTGCTGCAGATTCTGTTTCTGCAAGTTCGATGCGGTAGCCCAGGTGCTTTATCTGGTAGTCCTTGCGGCCCGCAAAAATAATCTCGCCATGCTCGTTTTTATAAACCAGGTCTCCGGTTCGATAAATACGTTCTGGATAATGCGGATTTAACGGATTTTGTGTGAAAGCTCTTGCCGTCTGTTCCGGATTGTTGTAATAGCCTAGCGCCAGGGAGCTGCCACGCACACAAAGCTCACCCTGCTCATTACCTGTGGCGAGAGTATCGTTTTCCTTGATGATCAGAATGTCGGAATTCCGGCAAGGCAAACCAATCGGGATTGACTCGTCGTCAGAAAAGTCACGATCAACAACAAAATACGTGCAATCGACTGTGATTTCGATCGGGCCATAAAGATTCACGAACTCGGTGTTGACCAGTTTTTCTCGCCAGTAGTTCAAATGCTTCGTCGGGAAAACTTCTCCAGCAAAAAATATGCGCCGCAAGCAGTTCAAATTTCGATTTTCCAGCAAGTTCATATTCGCCATGGTCACCATGATGGTGGGTACCCAGAACAAAAACGTAGTTTGTTGGTCTTCCAGAAATTGTGCCAGCTTGGCCGGAAAAGCTGCCAAATGCTCCGGGATGATGGCGATGGTGCAACCCCGTGCCAAGCTAACGTACAGTTCCAGGGAATAAATGTCGAAATAAAACGGAGAGAGGCTCCCGATAATATCGGATGAACTGAATTCAAAACGTGTCAGGCACCAGTCGATGAAGTCAATGATGCTGCGATGGTGCATCACTACGCTTTTTGGGGTGCCTGTTGAGCCCGATGTATTGATGATGCAAACCGGGTCCGTATCAATGACGGCATGACGTCGAGCCGTTAGCTGTTCTGCGTCATGGTGGGGGGCAGACGTCAATATTTCATCAATGAAAATCAGTTTCTGCTTGTCGATGCCAATGGCCAGCAGGGCCGCCGCCATGCTGGCATCCGTGATGATCAATACCGGATCAATGTTGGCCAGTAATTTCTCCAGTCGTTGAACTGGAGACTTGCTGTCGAGGTTGGTATAGCAATGACCACTGTAGAGAATGCCCAGATTGGCAATGATCGTGCCGGCCCCTTTGGGCAGGAATACCGCAATGGGACGCCCGATCTGGTTTGCGGTTTGCATAATCTGACATGCGCAGCTCTTGGCCCGTTGCTCTAGCTCACGGAATGTATACTCTCGCGCATTATCAATGACCGCAATCCGGTCAGGAGAGTGCTTGAGGGCGCCCTCTTCCAGATACTCCAGAACATTCAACTGCATAGCTCTACCTTGGATTTGACATTTTGCGTACTTCCCTGCACTGAACAGTATCTTGTGCGGGATTACTCGAAATTCCTGACAATGCTTTCCAGCAGTCCCAGCGCATCCTTGATCTTGAGCAGGTTGTCCCTGTCGACCGCTTTCAGCGTGTCCTTGATCGCGGTGCTGGAGATGCCGGCGGTACGCGGCAGGTAGATGACCTCGCATGCGTCCTTCAACTCGTCGAACTTGCCGGCCCAGTCGTCCCCCATGCCGAGCACGTCCGCCTTCAGCCGGACGATGTCATGGCGCTTCTGCGCCCAGTCGTTTTCCGGAATGACGCTGTGC
Organism: Microvirgula curvata; assembly: GCF_054781615.1. Lineage (NCBI taxonomy): Bacteria > Pseudomonadati > Pseudomonadota > Betaproteobacteria > Neisseriales > Aquaspirillaceae > Microvirgula > Microvirgula curvata. The sequence continues at coordinate 379,902 of NZ_BAAGUB010000035.1, forward strand.
ACACAGCGGATATTGGCGACGATCTCGGCGCGTTCCGCATAGGGAATGAAGGTGGCCTTGCCCTTGGTCGCGTTGAACTCGTCGGTCGATACCCCGACCACCAGCCGGTCGCCGAGCGAACTCAGGCGTTCCAGCAGGCGCAGGTGACCGATATGGAACAGATCGAAAGTACCGTAGGTCAGGACGGTTTTCATGCCAGATCCCGCTCGCGGATAAAGGCCTCGACCTGGTCCAGGATCGGGTGGGGCCCCCATTTGCGGATCTGTTTCGCGTAGGACATCGTCTTGGCCCAGCGTCGCGAGCGCAATGCCGAGAACAGCCGTTCATAGCCATAGAAGCTGCACAGGTCCTTCGATTCCGGCGTCAGGCAGTAGCCGGCGACCACCGCATCGAAGCCCGGGTCCGGAATCCGCCATTCACTGCCGTAGATGTCCTCGAAGAAGCGCTCCGGCGATTCCGGCGCCAGGAATTCGACGCCGAGGAAGGGCAGGGGCTTCAGTTCGAAACCGCGATAGCGCCAGCGCAGCTTCATTGCTCCCCGGTCAAAGCCCTCCAGGCAGCTGTCGCCGTCGCGGTGGAAGAAGAACATGTCAATAATGATGTCGGTCGGCTTGTGATGCAGCGCGGACACCCAGGCGTTCGGGTCGAGCATGGTGTCCGGCACCATGAAATCGGGGGCATCGTTGAAAGCGCCAACAATGGCTTCGCGCGACACATCCGCCCACAGGCCAAAGTCCATGTCCTTGTCGAACGGCAACAGGTCGCCGTCGCGGATGATGCCGAGCAGCGTGCCGCCGATCAGGAAGAACGGCACACCGGCCCGGGTCAGTGCCTCGTGGGCGGCCAGCAGGGCGACATGGGCGTCATGGACGACCATGTACTGTTCCTTTTTCTCCTCGAACATCTGCTCCGGCGGCAGTTCCGCCAGTTCGATCAGCTTCTGTTCGATGGCATGGTGGACCGAGCTGAATGCCTTTTCGACATCGCCCTGTTCGCACTCGACCACCGACACGTTCAGGTACAGCTCGGGGTTGTCCGGCCACTTGCTTTCGGCCTGGTCGAAAACGTCGTGCGCCTGATCGTATTTCTGCTGTTGCGACAGGCAGGCGATCAGCGAGGTATAGCCCCACAGGTTTTCCGGATTCAGCGCCATGGCGCGCCGGTAGGCGACTTCGGCCATGGTATGGGCGTTGAGTTTGCTCAGCAGCGAGCCGAGGTCGGTATGGATGTCGTCATCGTCCGGCGCAAGGTGGATGGCGAACATCAGCGCATACATCGCCTGCTCGGGATCGCCGGCGGTGTAATGGGCGCGGCCGAGCAGCACCCAGCAGCGCGCTGAGGTCGGGAACTTGTCGCAGATGTATTGCGCCACCGCAATCGCTTCGTCATAGCGGCGTTCGCGCGACAGCAGGCCGGCGAGAAGGGCGGCGCCGTCCGGATGGTCCTGGGCGCCGAGGCGCAGCATGTCGATGGCCTTGACATGTTCGCCACGGGCCGCATAGTACATGCCGAGTTCCAGGCAGGTGTCCAGGCTGGGCGCCAGCTCATGGCTGCGCAGCAGGGCGGTGCGGGCGGCCTCGGTCTTGCCGAGGCCCATGGCGGTCAGTGCCAGACTGTAGAACACATCGGCGCGCTCGCACAGGCGCTGACTGGCCCGTTCGAGCAGCGGCAGTGCTTCGTCGTATTTTTTCTGCAGCAGCTTGACGTTGCCGAGCTGGAAACTGGCTTCGGCATCGTCCGGCTGACGGGCCAGTTCTTCGCCACACACTCGCTCGGCCTGCTCCAGCAGACCGGCCGGTGCCTGAATATCCTTGAACAGCGTGGTCTTGTTTGAGTCGTCGACCTGGCGCGCGCGCGCCAGCGCTTCGCGGGCTTCCGGCGTGTCTTCGCAGACCAGGCTGTCCAGCCAGTGCGATACGCCACGGTAAATCTGGCCGGTACTGTCATGGGTGCGGGCGATACTGCGCTGGATTTCCGCCTGCAGCGGCGCATTGCCCTGATCCGGCCAGCGGGCCCGGGTTTCCATCAGCGCGGCTTCCAGAATCACGTGCGCGTCATCCACCAGCCCGGCATGCGCCGCCAGTTGCCCCAGCCCGAGCAAGGCCACCGGGTCGGCCGGATCCTGTGCCAACTGCCCGTGCAGCAGGGCCTCCGCTTCGGGGAGCTGGCCCTGTTCGGCCAGGTCGGCGGTCGTTTTCAGGATGGTGAGATCGGAAATTGTCGGGACGGGGGGCTTGCTGTTGGACATCATGTTCTCGGTCAGGAGTGGAGTGCGCGCGTAAAACCTATATAGGTGGTTTCACCCGGAAGGCATTCTATGGCGGATTCGGCTGACAGTGCCGATCGAATGTTCCGTCACTCTATCGGCCTGTGGCAATCAAATTTGATGCCCAACTAGAAAATTTGCAAAACATCCCTAAAGCCAACGCAACTGGCTCCGATAAAGCATGTGACCCGGAAGGAAGTACCGGCACCCAACCCACCGAACAATCGTAGCCTGCTTGGAGATCATCATGGCACTGTATGTCAACACCAACATTTCTTCGCTGAATGCCCAACGCAACCTGACCACTTCGGGCAGCGCACTGGCTACCTCGCTGCAACGCCTGTCGTCGGGCCTGCGCGTCAACAGCGCCAAGGACGATGCCGCCGGTCTGGCCATCGCTTCGGGCATGGATTCGCAAGTTCGCGGTAGCAATCAGGCTATCCGTAACGCGAACGACGGCATCTCGCTGGCGCAAACTGCTGAAGGCGCGCTGTCGCAAATTCAGGAAAACACGCAGCGTATGCGCGAATTGACTGTACAAGCGTCGAACAGCACCGTGTCGACAACTAACCTGAAACAAATCAAGAAGGAAATGGATGCCCTGGGCGCGGAAAACAAGCGTCTGGTGTCCAGCACCAAGTTCAACGGCCAGACCTTGTTTAGCTCTGCTTCCGCCAAGAGCTTCAACTTCCAGGTTGGTGCCAACAGCTCGGCCAACGACCAGATCAAGGTGACCATCGCCAAACTGGCCTTCTCGCAAGCTGCTAGCGCTGCCACCCTTAGCAGCAACACCAACGCTCGCGCCCTGCTGACCAAGTTTGACAACGACCTGAAGACCCTGGCCAACGCCCGTGCCGACCTGGGTGCCACGCAAAACCGCTTCAGCGCCGTGGTCAGCAACCTGCAAAACTACGTTGAAAACATCTCGGCTTCGAAGAGCCGTATCGTTGACGCCGACTTCGCTTCGGAAACTGCTACGATGACTCGTAACCAGATCATCCAGCAAGCTGGTACCGCCATGCTGTCGCAAGCCAACCAGCTGCCGCAGACCGCGCTGTCCCTGCTGAAGTAATTTCGGTGACGGGGATCTGATCCCCGTAGCGTGAACGGGGCCCCGGCCAGCCAGTCTGTGTCCGGGGCCTATTGACGTCAGGAGAGATCCATGCAGATCAACCCCTCGGCAACACCCATACAGCCGGCTGTCGCGGATGCGCGACAACCGTCCACATTGCCGCAGTTTGCCGGCCATGCGCCCGCGACGCCCGTGCTGACCAGCACCGCCGTTGCGCCTGTTCATAGTGCCGAGAGTTTGCGCAATGACGCCGATGCCGCTCGCGCCAAGGACCAGCAGCAGTCTGATGCGCTGCAGAAGTCGGTCCAGCAGTTCAATCAGACCATGCAACTCATGCAGAGCGATCTCGAGTTCTCGGTCGATGAAGACACCAAGATGCGTCTGGTCAAGGTTGTCAATCGCGAAACCAATGAAGTGATTCGCCAGATACCCAATGAGCAGATCGTCCAGTTCGCCAAAGTGTTTGACGAACTGCGCGGGCTGCTGCTCTCGGACAAGGCTTGATCCGGGATATCATCATTCATCATGCAGGCGTGCCGGGTCCGATCGTATGTCGGGCTGTCCGGTCGGCGAGGTCCGGCCGGTTCATATCGCACGACATGCGGCTAGTCGAGAGGAAATAACGTGGCTTCCATTACCGCCGCCGGCGCGGGCTCCGGCCTGAATATCGAAAGCATCGTCAGTGGTCTGATGTCGGTTGAACGGCAACCGCTGACCAAACTGCAGACGCAGGCAAGCAAGTACAACACGCAGGTGTCGGATATTGGCAAGCTGACGTCCGCACTGTCCAGCCTGAAGACGGCTGCGCAGAAACTGTCCAGCTACGATTTTCTCGATGCAAACACGGCAACCAGCAGTGACCTGACCGCAATCACGGTCAAGGCCGATGGTACGGCGAGCAACGGCACCTATGCGATCCAGACGACGCAGATGGCCAGCGCGCAGGCCGACGTGTACGACTTGGGTGGGATGACCGACGGCAAGCTGACGTTCGGTACCGCAGGCACGGACCCGGCGACCATCACCGTCAATGGCAAGACCGTCAATCTCGGCACTGGCGAGGTCAAGCTGACCCCGGCCGAGCTGGCGGCGAAAATCAATGGCGCCGGTGTCGGCGCGACCGCAATGCCGATTACCGACAAGACCGGCCAGCAACGGCTGGTGATCAGCGGTCAGAAGACTGGCGCGATCGACGGTGTAATCGGGACGACCAGCTTTGCCTCGCTGACCGGCGGCAGTGCCGCATTGAACGCGGCTGACTCCAAGGCGCCGAAAAATGCCGAATTCACCATCAACGGCATCTCTGCCGTCAGTCAGAGCAACAGTGTTTCGGGCGTGATTGGCGGTCTGACCTTCACCCTGCAAAAAGAAGGCATTGGATCGGTGACGGTGGGGCGCGATGATGATGCGATCGCCAAGAAGGTCGACGATTTCGTTACCTCGTACAATGCCGTCGTCTCGCAACTGACATCGATGAAGAGCGGTTCGTTCGGCAACGACAGCCTGCTGCGCTCGGTCAAGGATCAGCTGTACGCCGCTGTGTCCGCGCCGACCGACAAGACCAATACCGCTCCGGGCCCGGCGGACTATTCGCCGCTGGCCAATTTTGGCATCAAGCTCGGTGTCGGCGGCAGCCTGGTATTCAACAAGAGCGACTTCACCAAGGCGCTGGGCAAGGATGCCGATGCGGTCAAGGCGGCATTCGCCAGCAATGCGGAAGGGGTGACCGGCACGGTCAACAACCTGACCGACCCGGACAAGGGGCTGGTGACCAACCGCAAGAGCACGCTCGACGCGAACGTGAAGGCGAACACCAGCAAGCAGGAACTGATGTCGGCGCAACTGGTGAAGACCGAGGCGCGGCTGCGCGCGCAGTACGGTGCACTGGATGCATCGCTGACCAAAATGCAGTCGTCTCTGGCCAACATGAAGAGCATGCTGGGCATTAGCTGATAGCATACGGTTTTTGATCTAGACGGCGACGTGCCGGCGGTTTCCGCCGGCATTGCCGTAGCGGAAGGAAGTAACGTGTCTGTGTCGAGAAACATGCAGCAGTTCGTCAAGGCGTATCAGTCCGACGCGCTGGAAGCGAAAGTGCTGGGCGCCAATCCGGCCGAGCTGGTCGAGCTGATGTACCGGGGGGCGATCGATTCCTTGCACGAGGCGGCACTGTCCATTGCCAGTGGGGATTTCTCCCGCAAGAGCCAGCAGCTGAACAAGGCGACCGACATCATCGGCAGCCTGAACATGGCGCTGAACCATCAGGCCGGCGGGCAGATTTCCAGCCAGCTGGCCTCGCTGTACGACTACTGGAAGCGGCGCTTGATGGATGCCGGTCTGAGCAACGATCAGGCCGCACTGACCGAAGTCATCAGCCAGCTGGACGAGATTCGCGGTGCCTGGGAAATCATCGGCCGTGACGTGCGCAGCAAGGGGAGCAACGGGGGGCGCAATGGCGGTATCGCCGTCTGAGCCGACGCTGGCTGCCCGACTCGATGCGTACTGCGGCCTGACCGCCGAGAGCCTGACGCTGGCCGATGCCGGTGACTGGGATGCGCTGATCGAGTGCATCGCCCGACGTGACCTGATCGAGCCGGAACTGGTTGCCGCCTGGCAGCTTGCCGCGCCGGTGCCGGAACCGCTGCGCCAGCAACTGAACGAGGCCTATCAGCAAAGCCAGCGTCTGGAAACGCTGATGCGGCTGCGACAGGTCGAAATCGATGGACTGGTGTCCAGCGGCCGTCAGCAGGTGCGCATCAACCGCGCCTATTTCAGCTGACCTGATCGCCCGTCGTGCCGGCATGGCGGGATGCACCGCCGCTGGCTAGACTGCAATGCGCAGGCATTGGGAAGAAGAGGGGATCATGGGAGCGTCACAGGTCACGCTGCCGACGTTGTGGCTGGCCCTGTCCAGCGTGACGCTGGTAGGCGTACTGGTCCTGGTTGCGCTGGTGCGCGACTGGCGCCGCCGGCTGCGCGATGCGCGCAACGAGCTTGCGCCACTGCGGGTGCAGCTGGCGGAGCTCGGGCTGCAGGTACGGCAGCTGTCCGCCGAATTGCAGGCGCTGCGGCGCGCGGCAGTCGAGAACAATATGGGCCGCGGCCGCTCCGGCGGCGGCTCGCCGTACAACCAGGCGATCGAGCTGGTGCGCCAGGGCGTGCTGGCGGCCGAGGTCGCCAGACGATGCGGGCTGACTCGTGCCGAAGCCGAGCTGATCGTGTCACTGTACCGGCGGGAAAACTCCTGACGGCAGCAATGCCAGCAGGGATGTCTCCCCGCTGAGGCCGGCCAGTGCCGGCCTTTCGCTTTTCTGCAGTGCAATCGGGTTTGTCAACACCCCCGGTTCTCCGTATAATCCTCCCCCTTTAAACCCTTGCCTTCCCGCGAGCGCATGGCGGAAGGCTGTCATCCAAAAGGAGTCAACATGCGTCATTACGAAATCGTATTCATCGTGCATCCTGATCAAAGCGAGCAGGTGCCGGCGATGATCGAACGCTACAAGGGCATGGTTCTGGGCCAGCAAGGTCTGATCCACCGCCTGGAAGACTGGGGCCGCCGTCAACTGGCTTACCCGATCCAGAAGATCCACAAGGCTCACTACGTTCTGATGAACATCGAGTGCGGCAAGGAAGCGCTGGAAGAAATCGAACACGCGTTCAAGTTCAACGACGCCGTGCTGCGTCACCTGACCGTCAAGATGGATGAAGCCGTGACCGAACCGTCGCCGATGATGAAGGAAGAGAAGGCCAAAAACCTGCTCGCCCCGCAATCGGACGCTGGTGAAGTCGCCGCTGCCTAATTGCGAAATCAGGTAAGGATTGAGGGCGTTGCGCGCCGGGTCGAACCAGTGCGCTACACCCCGGCCGGCATTCCGGTTCTGTCGTTCGAGCTCGAACACGAATCGAAACAGCAGGCCGGTGGTTTCGAACGCGCCGTGCGCTGTGTCATCAGTGCGCAGATGGTCGGAACCGAAGCCCCGCAAACGGCCCCGCAGCTCGAAGGTAACACCGTCTGCGTCGACGGTTTCCTCGCCGCGAAAAGCCTGCGCAATCCCCGCCTGGTCCTGCATGTGCAACACGTTGAATTGATAAAGGTTTAAACATGGCACGCCAACTGTTCAAGCGTCGCAAGTTCTGCCGCTTTACTGCCGAAGGCATCAAGGTCGTCGATTACAAGGCTGTTGATCTGCTGAAGGATTTCGTTGCCGAAAACGGCAAGATCATCCCGGCACGCATCACCGGTACCAAAGCCCGCTATCAGCGCCAACTGTCGACCGCCATCAAGCGCGCTCGCTTCCTGGCCCTGATGCCGTACACCGACCAGCATTAATTCGGGAGCCGCCAAATCATGCAAATCATTCTGCTGGAAAAAGTGGCCAACCTGGGTCAACTGGGTGACGTCGTCAAGGTCAAGGACGGCTACGCCCGCAACTTCCTGATCCCGCAAGGCAAAGCCAAGCGCGCGACGGAAGTCAACCTGAAGGAATTCGAAGTCCGCCGCGCCGAGCTGGAAGCGAAGCAGGCCGAGATCTTCGCCGACGCGCAAGTTCGCGCCGAGAAGCTGACGGGTGCCGTGATCGCCATCTCGCAGAAGGCCGGCGTTGACGGTCGTCTGTTCGGTTCCGTGACCAACGCCGACATCGCTGACGCGATCAAGGCCGGCCATGGCGTCGAAGTGGTCAAGGCTGAAGTGCGTCTGCCGAATGGCCCGCTGAAGGCCATCGGTGAATACAGCGTCGAAGTGGCGCTGCATCACGACGTGCTGGTCGAAGTCCAGATCGTGGTGAGCCCGGAAGCCTGATTCCGTTCGCTCTCTCCGAAGAAAAGCCGCCAGCAGGCGGCTTTTTGTCGTTTTCGCTACGCGGTGCACCCGGTGCGCCGTTATCATCTGACGATTTTTCCGCGCCTTCTCCCCCATGCCCAAGAAACCTTCCGCGTCCCGCCACCGCCTGCGTACGCTCGTGTTGCTGGCGCTCGTCGCCATTGCCGTGCTGGCCGGCCTGATCGTCGCACCGTACCGGCCGGCGCAGTTGCCGGTCACGGTCGAAGTTGCGCCGAACCAGTCGCTGTCCACCGTTGCGGCATCGCTGGACCGTGCCGGTGCGGTTCGCTCAGGTACGCTGTTCCTGCTGCTGGCCAAGGTCAGCGGTGCCGCCAGCGAAATCAAGGCTGGCGACTACCGGATGATCAAGCCGCTGTCGATGCTCGACTGGCTGGCCAAGCTGCGCAAGGGCGAGAAGAGCGAGTACGTGGTGACGATTCCCGAAGGCTTCACCTTCGGCCAGTTCCGCGCCATGCTGCAGCAGCACCCGGCCCTGCGTCATGACACCGCCGGCTGGTCGGAAAAACGCATCCTGCAGAAGCTGGGCGCGGACGGCAGCCACGCCGAAGGGCTGTTCTTCCCCGACACCTATTATTTCCTGAAGGGGGCCAGCGACCTGGACGTGCTGAAGCGCGCCCATGACAAGATGCAGTCCGAACTGGAACGCAGCTGGCAGATCCGTGCCGGCGACCTGCCATACCAGTCGCCGTACGAAATGCTGATCCTGGCCAGCCTGGTCGAGAAGGAAACCGGCCATGTCGAGGACCGGCCGCAGATCGCCGGCGTGTTCATCAACCGGCTGCGCATCGGCATGCGTCTGCAGACCGACCCGTCGGTCATGTACGGCGTCAGTCCGGACTTTCGCGGGCCGCTGAACCGGCGGCAACTGCGGGCCGACACCCCCTACAATACCTATACCCGCGCCGGCCTGCCGCCGACGCCGATCGCCCTGCCAGGCCGGGCGGCGCTGGAGGCCGCAGCCAATCCGGCCGCGACCAAGGCGCTGTACTTCGTCGCCCGTGGCGATGGCTCGTCGCATTTCTCCGAAACGCTGGACGAGCACAACAGCGCTGTGCATGAATACATTCTTGGCAAGAAATAGCATTGGGCGCGTGTCCGCGCCCGGAACGGAATCGCAGTGACTGGACAATTCCTGACGCTTGAAGGCATCGACGGTGCCGGCAAATCCACCCACGTCGACTTTATCCGCGACTGGCTGACCGCGCGCGGCATCGACGTCGTCGTCACCCGTGAGCCGGGAGGGACGCCGCTGGGCGAAGCCTTGCGCGCGCTGCTGCTGGACGTGAAGTCGGACATCTCGCTCGATACCGAGACACTGCTGATGTTTGCCGCCCGCCAGGCGCATGTCGACGCCGTGATCCGCCCGGCGCTGGCTGCCGGCCGCTGGGTGCTGTCCGACCGCTTTACCGATGCGACGTTCGCCTACCAGGGCGGCGGCCGGGGCGTCCCGTTCGAACGGATCGCCGAGCTGGAGCGCTGGGTGCTGCGTGACCTGCGAGTGGACCGGACCTTCCTGTTCGATATCCCGCCCGACGTCGCGCGGGCGCGGATGTCGACCACGAGAACACTGGACCGGTTCGAGCGCGAGCGCGAGGCATTCCACCAGCGGGTGCGCAATGCCTACCTGAGCCGGGCCGAGGCCGATATCGACCGGATACGCGTACTGGATGCCGAACTGCCGGTCGCGACGCTGCAGGCCGAACTGGCCCGCGACCTCGGCCGCCTGCTGGAGCGACGCTGATGCTGCTGCCGTGGCAACAAGCCGACTGGGCACGACTCGCCCAGCAGTTCGACCGCCTGCCCGGCGCCCTGCTGCTGACCGGCGCGCAGGGTATCGGCAAGGACCGTTTTGCCCGCTTTGTCGCCCAGTCGCTGCTGTGCGAGGCACCGGCGGCTGACCACGCCGCGTGCGGACAGTGCGAGGCCTGCCGCTGGTTCCTGGCCGGCAACCACCCGGATTACCGCCTGCTGGCACCGGACGACGAACGCGATGACGACAAGCCGGCACGCAAGCTGCTGCTGATCAAGGTCGAGGCCGTACGCGACATCATCGAGTTCGCGCAATTGTCGGCCCACCGTGGCGGCCGGCGCGTGGTGCTGGTCGAACCGGCCGAAACCCTGAACCTGGCCTCGGCCAACGCACTGCTGAAAATCCTCGAAGAACCGCCGGAAGGGGTGCACTTCGTGCTGGTGGCACACCGTCCGCGCCGACTGCTGCCGACCATCCTCAGCCGCTGCCGCGCCTTCCCGCTGACACCGCCGGCGGCCGACGTGGCGCTGGCATGGCTGGAAACGGCCGGTGTCGACAACCCGGAAATCGAGCTGGCCCGGGCCGGCGGCGCGCCGTTCGCGCTGACCGACGGAGCGCGGGTGCCGCTGCGGGAGAAATTTGCCGCCGTGCTGGCCCATCCCGACGCGCAGGCCATCCTGGCCCTGTCCGGCGAACTCGATCGTGCCAAACTGGCGCTGGCCGAGCCGCTGGACTGGCTGCGCAAATGGCTGCACGACCTGCTGGCCGCCGGCACCGCGTCGCCGGTCCGCTATTATCCGGATCATGCGGCGGCCATCGAGCGCCTGTCGCACCGTGCACCGGCCGTGCGCTTTGCCCGCTTCGACCACGAGATCGTGGCGCTGGCACCGTACGGGCAGCACACGCTGAATGTGCGCCTGCAGGTGGAAAAGCTGCTGTTCGACTACCAGCAGCTGTTTGCCGGCACGCGCTGAACCACCCTGAAACCGAACATCACGCGGCCACTGGCGCCGCGCAGGCCAACATGCTGATCGATTCGCACTGCCACATCAATTTTCCCGACCTCGCCAGCCGCATCGACGAGGTCAAGGCCAATATGCTCGCCAACGGCATCGACCGGGCGCTGGTGATTTCCGTCAATGTCCCCGACTACCCGGCGGTCAGGGCGCTGGCGCTGGAACATGACATGTTCTGGGCCACGGTCGGCGTCCACCCCGATGTCGAGGACGGGCCGGACATGGACGAGGACTTTCTGGTCGCCGAGGCCGCGCACCCGAAAATCATCGGTATCGGCGAGACCGGCCTCGACTACCATTGGTGCAAGGGCGATCTCGAATGGCAGCGTGAACGCTTCCGGCGACATATCCGTGCCGCCACCCGTGCCCGGGTGCCGCTGGTGATTCATACCCGCGAGTCGGCCGAGGATACCGTCCGCGTGATGCGCGAAGACCACGCCGACCAGCCGGGCGGCGTCATGCACTGCTTTACCGAAAGCTGGGAGATCGGCCGTCAGGCGCTGGACCTCGGCTTTTACCTGTCGTTCTCCGGCATCGTCACTTTCAAGAATGCGCAGCAGGTGAAGGACGTCGCGCAGAAATGCCCGCTCGACCGGCTGCTGGTGGAAACCGACTCGCCGTATCTGGCGCCGGTGCCGTATCGCGGCAAGCAGAACGAACCGGCCTATGTGCGCCACGTGGCCGAGCACATTGCCGAGCTGCGGGGCATGACGCTGGCAGCGCTGGCCGAGGCGACCACGGAGAACTTCTACCGCCTGTTTGCAAAGGCACGGCATGCACATTGATGTCACCGTTCTTGGCTGCGGATCGAGCTCGGGCACGCCGGCGATCGGCTGCCATTGCGCCACCTGCAGCTCGACAGACCCGCGCAATCACCGCACCCGCGCCAGCTCGCTGCTGCAGGTGGGCGGCAAGACGCTGCTGATCGATACCGGGCCGGACCTGCGCCAGCAGGCGCTGCGCGAAGGCATCAGCAATGTCGATGCCGTGCTGTACACCCACCCGCATGCCGACCACCTGAACGGCATCGACGATCTGCGCGCCTTCTGCTACGTCCGGCAGGGGCCGATCCCGCTGTACGGGAATGCGTTCATGATGCGCAATATCGAAGAGCGCTTCGGCTACTGCCTGCTGCCGCCGGGCGCGTTCTGGGACAAGCCGGTGCTGGTGCCGAATACGGTCGAGGCCGGCGTGCCGGTCGCGATTGCCGGCATCGAGGTCACGCCGGTACCACTGATTCATGGCCGCTGGCCGATCCTCGGCTGGCGCGTCGGCCGCTTCGCCTATCTGACCGATGTGTCGACTATTCCCGACGACAGCTACGGCCTGCTGGACGGACTGGACCTGCTGTTGCTGGACTGCCTGAAAATGGCGCCGTATCCGAGTCACTTCGGTTTCCACCAGGCGCTGGAAGCCGCCGCACGCATCGGCGCACGGCGTACGGTGCTGATCCACATGACGCACGAACTGGAATACCACGCAACCAATGCGCTGTGCCCGCCGGGGGTGGAACTTGCTTATGACGGGATGCGATTGCGGGCAGCGGCGTAGCCGTTAGCGATTGCGTCGCCCAATCGTCGGGATGACAAAATTCCATTGTAAACATCAAATGAGAATGATTATCATGAACTGATCGCCTTACTGTTGCAGGAGCCATCATGTCCAGCCTGTCCGCCGAAATGACCGCCGCCAAAATGGCGGATCCCCCGAAACCGGGCCGTCGTCCACGACGCTGGTTCGGCTTTGTCGGCGCCGGCTGCCTGGTTGCGGTGGGTTATACCGATCCGGGCAACTGGGCGACCGCCATCGCCGGCGGGGCGCGCTACGGCTATACGCTGCTCAGCGTGGTGCTGCTGTCGAGCGTGATGGCGCTGTTCCTGCAGTGGATTGCCGCCCGGGTCGGGCTGGTCAGCGGCCAGGATCTGGCCCAGCTGTGCCGTGCCCGCTACGGTCGGCGCACTTCGCTGGCGCTGTGGCTGCTGTGCGAGGTGGCGATCGTTGCGACCGACCTGGCCGAGATCATCGGCAGCGCGGTCGCACTGCAATTGCTGTTCGGCGTGTCGCTGCCGGTCGGGGTGCTGCTGGCCAGTGCACTGGCGTTCGCGATGCTCGCCATCCAGCTGATTGGCCAGCGCAGCCTGGAAAGCGTCGTCGCCGCGATGATCCTGTTCGCCGGCGGCTGCTTCATCGCCCAGCTGGCGATGGCCAATCCGGACTGGCATGCGGCGTCGCAGGGGCTGGTGCCGCGCAGTGAAATCATCGCCAATGCCGGCCTGCTGTGGATTGCCTGCGGCATCCTCGGCGCGACGGTGATGCCGCACAATCTGTATCTGCACTCGAACCTGCTGCGCACGCGCGGGCAGGCCATGGCCTCGCGTACGGTCGAGCACATGAAGCAGGCGCTGCGGGCCACGCACTGGGATACCTCGCTGTCGCTGGCTTTCGCGTTCTGCCTGAATGCGTCGCTGCTGATTCTTGCCGCCGCCGTCTTTCACCATCACGGCTATGCCGACGTCGAGTCGCTGGGCGACGCTCACCGGCTGCTGTCGCCCCTGCTCGGCAACCACTGGGCCGGCCTGCTGTTTGCCGGCGCGCTGCTTGCCTGCGGTCTGAGTTCGACCATTACCGCGACGCTGGCCGGGCAGGCGGTGATGGAAGGCTTCCTGAACCTGCGCATCAAGCCGTGGCAGCGGGCACTGCTGACCCGCAGCCTGGCCATCATCCCGGCAATGGCAGTGGCCATTCTCGGCGGCGACAGCGAGACGACGTCGCTGCTGGTACTGAGTCAGGTCATCCTCAGCCTGCAACTGCCGTTTGCCGTGATCCCGCTGGTCCGCTTTGCCTCCAGTGCCGGACTGATGGGGCAGTGGCGGCTGAGCGGGCCATTGCAGTGGCTGGCGTGGCTGATTGCCGGCGTGATCGTTACGCTGAACATGGTGCTGCTGTGGCAGGTATTCAGCGGCGCCTAGGCCTTGAGGAACTGCTCGCGCCCTGACAGCCAGCGCGCCAGGTGGCGCTCGGCGTATTCGGGGTAGTCCGACAGCAAGCGGGGCGCCCAGTCCTTGGCCGCTTCCAGCAGTGCATCGTCCTGCTCCGGATCGGCAAAGCGCAGCAGCGGCGCACCGGACTGGCGGGCGCCGAGAAACTCGCCGGGGCCGCGGATCAGCAGGTCCTGGCGGGAAATCTCGAAACCGTCGGTGTGCTGGTAGATCACTTTCAGCCGCGCCTTGGCCAGTTCGGACAACGGCTCCTCGAACAGCAGCACGCAGCGGCTGGCATGCGCGCCGCGGCCGACGCGGCCGCGCAACTGGTGCAACTGGGCCAGTCCCATGCGCTCGGCGTGTTCGATGACCATCAGCGTGGCATTGGGGACGTCGACACCCACCTCGATCACCGTGGTCGCCACCAGCAACTGGACCTCGTTGGCCTGGAAGGCCGCCATCATCGCGGCCTTGTCGTCCGCCTTCATCCGTCCGTGCACCAGGCCGACCCGCAGCTCGGGCAGGGTCTGCTGCAGGGCCTCGAAGGTCGCGACTGCATTCTGCAGTTCCAGCGTCTCCGATTCCTCGATCAGCGGGCAGACCCAGTACGCCTGTCGGCCCTGGGCGATCTCGGCGCGGATGGCGCCGACCACCTCGCCCCGGCGCGCGGTCGAAATCAGCTTGGTGGTGATCGGCGTACGGCCGGGCGGCAGTTCGTCGATGACCGACACGTCGAGGTCGGCGTAATAGCTCATGGCCAGCGTGCGCGGGATCGGCGTCGCCGACATGGTCAACTGGTGCGGTGCGGCGCCCTTGTCGGTCAGCGCCAGCCGCTGGCCGACGCCGAAACGATGCTGCTCGTCGATGATGGCCAGACCGAGGCGCTCGAAGGCGACATCGTCCTGGAACAGCGCATGGGTGCCGACCGCCAGCCGGGTGACGCCGGCGGCGATATCGGCGATGGCGGCCTGCTTGTGCGACTTTTTCAGACTGCCGGTCAGCCAGGTGACGTGTACGCCCAGCGGTTCCAGCCAGGCGGCCAGCTTCAGATGATGCTGCTCGGCCAGAATTTCGGTCGGTGCCATCAGGGCGGCCTGGTAACCGGCCTCGATCGCGGTCAGTGCCGCCAGTGCGGCGACCACGGTCTTGCCGCTGCCGACATCGCCCTGCAGCAGCCGGTGCATCGGATGGGATTCGGCCAGATCATGGCTGATCTCGGCCATGACCCGCGCCTGGGCCCGCGTCAGCGAGAACGGCAGCTGCGCCAGAAAGGCGCGGGTCAGCGTGCCGGTGCCGGTCAGTACCGGCGCGTTGTGCGCGCGGCGGGCGCGGTAGGCGAGCCGCATCGACAGCTGCTGGGCCAGCAGCTCGTCGAACTTGAGTCGCTGCCATGCCGGCAGGGCGCCGTCGGACAGCTGGGTGACCGACAGCGAGGGCGGCGGGCGGTGCAGGGTCATGATCGCGTCGCGAAACGGCAGCAGGTGCAGGCTGTCGCGCAGCGCGTCCGGCAGCGTGTCGGCCAGAATCAGGTCATCGAGCGACTGACTGACCAGCCGGCGCAGCATCGGCTGGGTAATGCCCTGCAGTGCCGGATAGACCGGGGTCAGGTGGTCGGCCAGCGGCGTGCCGTCGACCACTTCGCGCACCTTCGGGTGCACGAGCTCGTCGCCGTGAAAGCCGTGGCGGATTTCGCCAAGCGCGCGGATGCGTGCGCCCTTGCTCAGTTGCTTGATGTGGTTCGGATAGAAATGCAGGAAGCGCAACTGCAGCTGGCCGGTGTCGTCTTCCAGCGTGGCGATCAGTTGCTTGCGCGGTTTCCACTGTACCTGTGCATCGGTGATGGTGCCCTCGACCACGACCGGCGTGCCGGCGCGGGCATCGCGGATCTGCGTCAGGTGAGTTTCGTCCTCATAGCGCAGCGGCAGGTGCAGCACGAGGTCGAAGCGGCTGTGGATGCCAAGCTTGGCCAGCTTCTTCAGCGTGGTGGGGGGGGCGGAAATCGGGGCAGTCATGCTGCGATGGTAGCAAAACGCACTGCTGTCGTGACTGCCGCGACCGCAGGCCCGGCGCGCGGTGGCGCGCCGGGCCTGCGGATCAGCGCTTACTGGGCGTCGATGGCTTCGATGGAAACCACGAGCTTCACGTCGTCGCTGATGGCCGGCACATAGGTCTTCATGCCGAATTCGCTGCGCTTGATGACCGTTTCGGCGTCGGCGCCATAGGTGTCCTTGCCGATCATCGGGTGCTTGCCATGATGGAAGCGGGTCACTTTCAGCGTCACCGGCCTGGTCACGCCGAGCAGGGTCAGGTTGCCCTTGACCGCCGTCAGCTTGTCACCGCTGAACTGCAGGCTGGTCGACTTGAAGGTGATGGACGGGAATTTCTCGGCATTGAAGAAATCCGGGCCCTTCAGGTGTTCGTCGCGCTTGGCGTTCAGCGTCTGCAGCGAGCTGCTGTCGATGGTGATGTCCACTTCACCCTTCCTGGTCTTGGCATCGAGCACGACCTTGCCGTCAGTCTTGGCGAAGGTGCCGCGCTGGGTCGAGAAGCCCATGTGGCTGACTTCATACGTGGCATAGGTGTGGGTCGGGTCGATGGCGTAGGTGACCGGGGCGGCGAAGGCCGAGGCGGCCAGTGCGCTCAGGGCGGAAGCGATCAGCAGTTTTTTCATGTGGTTTTCTCCTGGGATGAACGGGTTTTACTTGGGCAGGGCGACGCGGAACTTGATCTGGACGTCATTGGCCACCGTGTCGGTGTCGCGCCAGGATCCTTCGCCGATATTGAAATCGAGCCGGCGGATGGTCAGCGCGCCGTCGGCAATGCGCAGCGGGCCTTCCTCGCGCAGCGTCAGCGGCGCCGACGCGTCGCGGGTGATGCCCTTGATGGTCAGCTTGCCGTCAGCCTGGTAGCGGCCACCACCCAGCGACTTGATCTGGGTGGAGACGAAGCGAGCGGTCGGAAAGCCGGCGGCGTTGAACCATTCCTTCTTGCGGGCTTCGCCGGTCGCTTCCTTGCTTGGCAGATGCAGGCTGTTGATGTCGAGCGTCAGGTCGACATGGCCGGCCTCGGGTCTGGCCGGGTCGAAAGTGATATCGCCCTTGAAGGCGCTGAACTGGCCTTCGACCGGCACATTGAACTGCTTGAACACAAAGCCGATGCGGCTCTTGTTGCTGACCGGGGCTTGCGCCTGGGTCAGCGGGGCGACCAGCGCGACGGCGACGACAAGCGGTAACAGGGTACGGCGCATGGGGTTCTCCAGAGAGGGTCAGCGGGGACGACGA
Organism: Microvirgula curvata; assembly: GCF_054781615.1. Lineage (NCBI taxonomy): Bacteria > Pseudomonadati > Pseudomonadota > Betaproteobacteria > Neisseriales > Aquaspirillaceae > Microvirgula > Microvirgula curvata. Next base: position 397,111 of record NZ_BAAGUB010000035.1, read on the forward strand.
CAGGCCGGCAGCATGCGCGACAGGATGTCGTCCCGATCGATCAGGTGATGCTTCAGGGCGGCGGCGACATGGGCGACCAGCAGCGCGATCAGGCCATAGCTGAGTGCGGAATGGACATCGGCCAGGGTGTCGCCCAGCGCTTCGTCCGGTGCCACCAGGTCCGGCAGCGGGAACAGGCCGAGATAGACCACCGGGAAGCCCTTGGCGGCACTCATCGCCCAGCCCGACAGCGGGATGGCAAACATCAGTACATACAGCAGCAGGTGCATCGCATGCGCGGCGCCGGTCTGCCAGGCCGGCAGCGTGGCCGGCAGTGCCGGCGGCCGGGCGTACATCCGCCACAGCAGGCGCACGGCAGCCAGGCCGAGCACGGTGATGCCGACCCATTTGTGCCAGTTGATCAGCTTGATCTTCAGCGGCGACAGCGACATTTCGCCCATCGACAGGCCGACGCCGATCGCGCCGATAATCAGCAGTGCCATCAGCCAGTGCAGGGCAATGGACAGGCCGTGGTAGCGGGGGGACGTATTCATGATGCGGTTTTCCGTGCGGTATCGAGGCCGGTGCGCAGGCGGGCCAGCATGTGCTGGATCTGCTCGAGCTCCGTCTCGCTGAAGGTATCGAACAGCTTTTGCATATGGTCGAGATGAGCCGGGAACACCCGGGCAAACAGCGCTTCGCCTTCCGCTGTCAGCGCAATGAACACGCTGCGGCGGTCCTCGTCCGGTATGCGACGGCTGACCAGCCCCTTGTCGATCAGCCGGTCGACCACGCCGGTCAGCGTGCCCTTGGTGATCAGGGTTTTCTCGCTCAGCAGCTTGCAGCTCATGCCGCTGGTGTTGCCGAGCGTGGCAATGACGTCGAATTGCGGCGGCGTCAGTCCCAGTTCGCGGATATGGTTGCCGGACAGCTGCTCGAACACCTGGTAGGTGCGGGCGAGCTCGCGAATCACGGGGAGGAAACGGTGTGCGGGTGTGGCGGTCATGCGTGGACTTCCAGTGGCACTCGGGAGTGCATGGCGGGAATTTAGTTCGTGTTAGGACTAAATGCAAGAGAAATGACGGAACAGGTGTCAACCGACTATGCCCATTCCATCTTAGTGAAGTCTGAGCGATTCAGCCCGGCGCATCGGCAATGCAGCCTGCCAGCGTGGCGAAATGGCGACTGATCTCGTCCTCGTCGACATGGGAATAGCCGAGCAGCAGGCCGGAGGCGCTGCTGGCCGGCGCGCGGTAATAGCGGCTCAGTGCCCGGGTGATGATGCCGTGTCCGAGCGCATCCCGGGCGATGGCCCGGTCGTCCCGGCCGGGCAGGCCGAGCACCAGATGCAGGCCGGCCGATCCGTCATGGATCGGCAGCGAATCGCCAAAGCCGGTTGCGATGGCCGACAGCAGCGCCTCGCGCCGTGCCGCATACAGATTGCGCATGCGGCGGATATGCGACACGAAATGGCCGTCGACGATAAAGTCGGCCAGTACCGCCTGGGTCAGCGACTGACCGCCGCGATAGACCTCGGACAGGCCAACGCGGAAAGCATCGACCAGCGGGGCCGGCACCACCATGTATGACAGCCGAAGTCCCGGAAACATCACCTTCGAGAAGGTGCCAAGGTACAGCACCCGCCCGTCGGTATCGAGGCCCTGCAGCGAGGGCAGCGGCGGGCGGCCATAGCGGAACTCGCTGTCGTAGTCGTCCTCGACGATCCAGGCGCCATGATGGCTGGCGTAGGCCAGCAACTGGCGCCGGCGCGCCAGACTCATGACCGAGCCGAGCGGGTACTGGTGGGACGGGGACACGAAGACCAGGCGCGGCCGGCCCTCGCCGCGGTCGACATCCAGCCCCTCGTCGTCGACCGGCACCGGCACGGTCTCGATACCGTTGGCGCGCCAGACGCTGTGCACGCCCCAGTAACCGGGGTCCTCGACCCAGGCGCGGGCGCCGGGATCACACAGCATCAGGCCGATCAGCTGCAAGGCGGTATGGGTACCGCTGGTAATGACGATCTGCTCCGGATCGCAGAGAACGCCGCGTGATGAGCGCAGATAGTCGGCCAGTGCGGCGCGCAGCGGTGGATAACCCAGGCCGACGCCATAACTGAGCAGGTCCGGTGGCGGCCGGCGCCAGTGCCGGTTCTGCAGCCGCATCCAGGTCCGGGCCGGGAACGCCCGCACTTCCGGTACCCCCGGCATGAAGGCGCCCCACTGGCGCTCGCCGGCACCGGCCCGGGCCATCAGTGCCGCGCCGCGCTGCGACACGCCGGATGCATGACGGGAGGCGGGGACCGGTGCGGTTTCCCGCGTCGCGGCCGGGTGAGGAATGCGGTCGGGCCGGGTATCCGACACGAAGGTGCCGCGGCCGACGCCCGCGCTGACATAGCCTTCGGCGGCCAGTCGCTCGTAAACATGGATCACGGTATTGCGGGCAATGCCCAGTTCGGCCGCCAGCTGTCGCGATGACGGCAGGCGCAGGCCATGCGGCAATTCCTCACCGAGAATGGCGTCGCGCAGCAGGCGATAAAGTTGCTGATTGTCCGACTCGGCGCTGCCCGGCAGGAAGCGAAGCTGGATCAGGTCGACCAGCATCGACGGGCTGCGCGTGCTGGCGGGCTTGGGGCGTTTGGTCATGGTGACAAGGACTTGCTGCCGGATTGGCTCCAGCAAAAAAACAGGATTGGCTCTCATTCTACAGCCAATTGCTGCTTAAACTGAGCTTAAGTGCAATTAGTTCATTTGCATAAAAAAGCAAGAAAAAAGTAAAGCCGCGCGTCGACGAGTCGCCGCGGACCATACAAAGCGCGCCCCGCCGCAGGGTGGCGGCGCAGAGAAAGAGGAAAATCCGCCATGTCCACTTCCGCCGGGCTGAGCCACGGGCTCAAGCCGCGTCACGTCACCATGTTGTCCATTGCCGGCGTGATTGGCGCCGGTCTGTTCGTCGGCTCCGGTCACGCCATCGCCGAAGCCGGTCCCGCCGTCATCCTCGCCTATGCCTTCGCCGGGCTGCTGGTCGTGCTGGTCATGCGCATGCTCGGGGAAATGGCGGTGGCCGATCCCGATACCGGCTCGTTCTCCACCTATGCCGACCGCGCCATCGGCCACTGGGCCGGCTATATCATCGGCTGGCTGTACTGGTGGTTCTGGGTGCTGGTCATTCCGCTCGAGGCCAATGCCGCCGCTACCATCCTGCATGCGTGGTTCGAAGGCGTGCCGATGTGGTCGTTCGCCCTGGCCATCACCTTCCTGCTGACCCTGACCAATCTGTTCAGCGTCAAGAATTACGGCGAGTTCGAGTTCTGGTTCGCCCTGATCAAGGTGATTGCCATCGTCGCCTTCCTGGCGCTCGGCGCGGCCGCCATCTTCGGCTTCATTCCCGGCAGCGGCGTCAGCGGCGTGTCGCGGCTGTTCGACAGCGGCGGTTTCATGCCCAACGGCTTCGGCGCGGTGATCGGCGCCATGCTGACCAGCATGTTCACCTTCCTCGGTACCGAAATCGTCACCATTGCCGCCGCCGAGTCGAAAGACCCGGAAAAGCAGATCGTCCGCGCCACCCGCTCGGTCATCTGGCGGATCAGCCTGTTCTACTTCGGTTCGATCTTCATCGTCATCGCGCTGGTGGCCTGGAACGACCCGCAACTGCCGCTGGTCGGCTCCTACCAGCGCACGCTGGAACTGGTCGGCATCCCGAACGCCAAGGCCATCGTCGACGTCATCGTGCTGGTGTCGGTCGCCAGTTGCCTGAACTCGGCGCTGTATACCGCATCGCGCATGCTGTACTCGCTGTCGGTGCGTCGTGACGCGTTCACCATTTTCAAGCGCACCGCCGCCAACGGCACGCCGCAGATGGCCGTGATCGGCTCGATGGTGGTCGGCTTTGGCGCCGTGATCGCCAACTACCTGGTACCGGAAGAAGTGTTCGCCTTCCTGCTGGCGACCTCGGGCGCGATTGCGCTGCTGGTCTACCTGGTCATTGCCGTGTCGCAACTGCGGATGCGCAAGCAACTGCTGGCGCGCGGCAAGCCGCTGACGCTGCGCATGTGGTGCTATCCGTGGCTGACCTGGGGCGTGATCCTGTTCATCTGCGGTGTGCTGGTGATGATGCTGATTCGTCCGGAGCACCGGATCGAGGTATTCGGCACCGCGCTGCTGACCATGGTGGTGATGGCGATCGGCTGGTTCCGCTCGCGGGTGCTGGGCACACCGTGGATGGGGGCGGTGGCGCCGGCGCACTGACGCCCCGTAGCGTGGCGGTCGCTCCACCTGGCCGCGTTCACACAAAAAATGCCGCCCCCCTGATCAGGGGGGCGGCATTGTCATATTGCTGTCGCGGCCGGGCTCAGATCCCGCGCAGCAGCTCGTTGATGCTGGTCTTGGCACGCGTCTTGGCATCGACCTTCTTCACGATCACGGCGCAGTACAGGCTGTACTTGCCATCGGCCGACGGCAGGTTGCCCGACACCACCACCGAGCCGGCCGGCACGCGGCCATAGCTGACTTCGCCGGTTTCGCGATCATAGATCTTGGTGCTCTGGCCGATATACACCCCCATCGAGATGACCGAACCTTCTTCGACGATCACGCCCTCGACGATTTCCGAGCGGGCGCCGATAAAGCAGTTGTCGCCGATGATGGTCGGATTGGCCTGCAGCGGTTCGAGTACGCCGCCGATGCCGACACCGCCGGACAGGTGGACGTTCTTGCCGATCTGCGCGCAGCTGCCGACCGTGGCCCAGGTATCAACCATGGTGCCTTCGTCGACATAGGCGCCGATATTCACATAGCTCGGCATCAGCACAGTATTGCGGGCGATGAACGAGCCCTTGCGCGCGACCGCACCCGGTACCACGCGGAAACCGGCAGCCTGGAAGCGTGCCGCATCCCAGTCGGCAAACTTGGTATCGACCTTGTCGAAGAAGCGGTTCACGCCATCGTCGGACACGGCGTTGTCGCGGATGCGGAACGACAGCAGCACCGCCTTCTTCAGCCATTGATGGGTGATCCACTCGCCGTCGAGCTTCTCTGCCACGCGCAGCGTGCCGGCATCCAGTTCGGCGATGACCGCGTCGACGGCGGCTTTCACTTCGGCGGTGACGGTGGCGGGAGAGATGTCGGCGCGGCGTTCAAACGCTTCTTCGATCAGGGCTTGATTCGGATTCATGGGGCAGGCCTTTTCAATCGGATGGCAAAAGGGGTCGAAAATTCAATTAGTGGCAGTATGCACGCAATCGACGATGCGCCATGCTGCCTCGACGCAGGCATCGAGCGGCGCGACCAGCGCAATGCGGACATAGCCGGCGCCGGGATTGATGCCGTGCGCGTGGCGGGCCAGGAACGAGCCCGGCAGCACGGTGACGTGGTAGCGCGCATACAGCTCGCGGGCGAAAGCCGTGTCGCTGCCACCGGGCACTTTTGCCCACAGGTAGAAACCGGCATCGGGCCGGCGCGTGTCGAGCACGCGACTGATGATCGGCGTGACGGCAGTGAACTTCTCCGCATAGCGCGCGCGGTTGTCGTCGACATGGGCTTCGTCGTTCCAGGCCGCGCGGCTGGCCAGTTGCACTGCCGGGCTCATGGCGCTGCCGTGGTAGGTGCGGTACAGCAGGAAACCCCTGAGGATGACGCTGTCGCCGGCGACGAAGCCGGAGCGCAGCCCGGGGGCGTTCGAGCGCTTGGACAGACTGGTAAACATGACCAGCCGGCGGAAGTCGGTACGGCCCAGCCGGCTTGCGGCTTCCAGCCCGCCCAGCGGCGGCTGGCCGGCATGGATTTCCGAGTAGCACTCGTCGGAAGCGATGACAAAACCGTAGCGGTCGGACAGGGCAAACAGTTTGCGCCAGCCGTCCAGTCCCATCACGCCGCCGGTCGGGTTGCCCGGGCTGCAGGCGAAGACCAGCTGGGTCCGGGCCCAGACCTCGGCCGGGATGCTGTCCCAGTCCGGGACGAAGCCGGTGGCAGCCGTGCAGTTCACATAGCAGGGCTCGGCACCGGCCAGCAGCGCCGCGCCTTCATAGATCTGGTAGAACGGGTTCGGCGAAATCACCACAGGCCGCTGACCGTCGGCGCGCGGTGCAATGACCGCCTGCGCAAACGAGAACAGCGCCTCGCGGCTGCCAAGCACCGGCAGCACCTGGCTGGCCGGATCGGGGCGGGCAATGCCGTAGCGGCGAACCAGCCAGTCGGCACAGGCTTCGCGCAGCGGCAGGCCGCCAAGCGTCGGCGGATACTCACCCAGACACTCGAGCGCCGCGGCCAGTGTCTCTTTGATGACCGCCGGTGTCGGGTGCTTGGGTTCGCCTATCGACAGGTTGATGGCAGAATATTCCGTATTCGGGCTCAGGTCGCCGAACAGGTCGCGCAACTTCTGGAACGGGTAAGGTTCAAGGCGCTCTAGGTGAGGATTCATCGCGGCGGATTCATTTTGTGCGACTGCAAAACACTGGATACTAAAAGCCCGCCCTGCCATCCGCCAAGCAGAAAATCCTCAGGCCGTCCGTAAATCACACCATGCCGAACGGAAGCACGCAGCGGGGTCTCCCCACCACAACGGGGAGCGATGCCGCGCCCGGCCGTTTCCCGTCTCCGTCGGACCTGCACCGATCCCCCAAAAACCGCTGGTGCCCACCGTCATGCGCAGTCTGAAAATTCTCCCCATCCTCTGTACCCTGACCACCGCGCTGGTGTGGGGGCTGCTGTGGTATCCGTTCCGTTTTCTGACCGAGCAGGGCATCTCGGCGTCGATGACATCGATGCTGGTCTACCTGCTGTGCGCCACGGTCGGCATTGCGCTGTTCTGGCGCGACTTCAAGCGCTATTTCCGCCCCGAGTTCCGCCTGCTGGTCCTGATGGTGATCTTCGGCTGGACCAATCTTGGCTACACCTGGGCCGTGACCGAAGGCCAGGTGATGCGGGTCATGCTGCTGTTCTACCTGTCACCGTTGTGGACTGCCTTCCTGTCCTGGCTGATCCTGAAGGAAACGCTGACCCGTGCCGGGCTGGCGGTGATCGGCCTGTCGCTGCTCGGCTGCGCGATCACCCTGTACCGGCCGGGCCTGTGGAGTGGCTCGGCGATGCTGTCGGAGCGCTATGAATGGTTTGCGCTGACCGCCGGCTTTGCCTACTCGCTCGGCACCGTACTGTCGCGGCGCGCACAATCGCTGGCACTGCCGGTCAAGTCGGCCTGCATCTGGCTCGGTGTGGCCGGCTTTGCTGCCGTCACGCTGACCCTGTCAGGCCGCATGGGGGAAATCCGCCTGCTGACGCCGGTCATCGGCGTGGAAATCGTGCTGATCGCCGCCTGCCTGCTGGCGACCAGCATCGTGTCGCAGCATGGCGTCAGCCTGCTGCCGGCGAACCAGGTCATGACCCTGATGCTGACCGAGCTGGTGTTCGCCGCCGTGTCGGCCTACCTGCTCGCGTCCGAGCGCATGAGCCTGCAGGAATGGATCGGGGGCGGGCTGATCATTGCCGCCAGCCTGCTGTCCGGGAAAATGCATGCCGGACCGGAAAAAGTGCGGTTGAAGCCGGAACCGCCATTGCCAACGCGCTGACGGAAAACGAATAACCCCATACAAAATATGGATTTATTCGTTATGAACATAACAGGCTCCTCCCGGCGATATGAATCACTAAATGGCTGAGAGGATCTGACATAATCCCGATCCCAATCGAATTTGCGTTGCATCAGGATCATGAAATCCATCAAGACAAAGCTGATCGTGCTGGTGGCGGTTGCCATCGTTGTCGCGACGGTCAGCGTCACGCTGGTCGCCTTTTTCAAACTGCGCGGCGATCTGCGTACCGGGCTGGAACAGCAGGTAGAGCTGGTGGCAGTCAGCCAGCGTCACTTCGTCGAGGAATGGATCGACGTGCGCAAGCAGGTGGTCGAAGCCGGCCTGCGCCACGCCACCTCGCCGGATGTGTCCTCGTCGCTGCAGTCGCTGGCGGCCGCAGGAGGCTTTACCCAGATGTTCGTCGGGGATGGGGCCAGCAAGGACATGGTCTACTCGATTCCGGGCAAGCAGAAGCCAAGCCCCGACTACGATCCGGCCAGCCGCGAGTGGTTCAAGCGCGCCCGTGCCGGCAACGACACCATCGTGACCACGCCGTACAAGCCGGCCAGTGCCGACATCAAGGAACTGGTGGTCAGCATCGCGCACCGGGTCGATGGCAGTGAAAAAGTGGTGGCCGGCGATATCGTCATCGGCCAGCTGGTCAAGTCGGTCCGTGCCGTGGCCCTGCCGGGCGACGGCTTTGCCTTCCTGATGACGCGCGAGGGCAAGCTGATTGCCTATCCGCACGAAGGCATGGAACTGAAAGACGTCGCCGAAGTGGCCGAAGGGCTGGACGCGGCGCGGATCCAGTCCCTGCTGGCCGAGCCGGGTCTGACCGACATGACGGTCGAACGCGTGCCGTCGCTGGTCAGACTGGTCGATGTGCCCGGGACCGACTGGGTGCTGGGCATGGTGATGGACCGCAGCGTGCTGACCGGACCGCTGCTCAAACTGGTCGGTGCCATGGTCGGCGCCACGCTGCTGGTGCTGCTGCTGTGCACCGGTTTTGTGACCGGCTATCTGCAGCGCCTGCTGCGTGGCCTGATCCAGGTCCGCGACGCGATGCGCGAAATCGCTGCCGGCGAGGGCGACCTGACTCGTCAGATCGACGTGCCGGGCGAAGACGAAGTGGCCGAGACCGCACAGGCATTCAACCAGTTCATCCAGCGTCTGAACGGCATGTTCCGCGAACTGCGCGACGATGCGGTGCAACTGGCCGGCGGCGTGGTATCGCTGGGTGGCGCATTCGACAAGATGGCGGGGGATTCGCGCGCGCTGGCCGATATATCCAGCGCCAACGCCGCAACCATCGAGCAGGTGTCGGTCAGCATCTCGCAGATTGCCGACGCCGCGCGCGATACCGACGCGATGGTGCATGAAACCGGTGACGCGTCGCATGAAGGGGCACTGCATATCGAGCGCATCGCCACGGATATGGACAAGACCTCGTCGGCGGTCGATGACCTGTCGACCCTGCTGTCGTCGCTGGAACAGCGCTCGCAGCAGATCAGCCAGATCACCAATGTGATCAGCGACATCGCCGACCAGACCAATCTGCTGGCACTGAACGCTGCCATCGAGGCGGCGCGTGCCGGCGAGCAGGGACGCGGTTTCGCCGTGGTGGCGGACGAAGTGCGCAAGCTGGCCGAGCGCACCGGCAAGGCGACCATCGAGATCAGCGCCATGATCGGCAGCATCATGAGTGAGACCACGCGCGCGACCGGCAATATGCAGGTCACCAGCGGGGCGGTCAGCCAGAGTGTGGCGCTGACCCGCGAAGCCAGCGACCGCATCGGCCGCATCAGCGACACCATGCGCGAGGTCGAGAGCAAGATTGAATCGATCGCGCTGTCGACCGGTGAACAGCACAAGGCCGCACTGGCCATGGCGCAGAGCACCGAGAGCATCAATCTGCGCATCGTCGACAGCGATCAGGCGCTGCAATCGGCCAAGGGGACGCTCGACACGCTGACCGGGCTGGCCGGCAGCATGCAGCAGGCGTTCAGCCGCTTCCGCCTGTAAAAGGCACTCCGGAACAAAAAACGGGAGCCGCCAGGCTCCCGTTTTTCTTTCCGGCCGTGCGTACCGTCAGCGAACTGCCGGTGCCGCAGCCAATTGCTGATACAGCGACGTAAATGCCTGGGTCAGCTTGTGACGCGGATCGAAATGGATCAGCGGCCGTGCCGCCTCGTGTGATTCGCGTACCCGGATCGAATGCTGCAAGCGGACATCCAGCACCGGCAGGCCCTCGGCAAGCAACTCGTCGACCATGCGGCCGGGCAGGGTGGCGCGCGGCTGGAACTGGTTGACGATAATGCCTTCCACCGTCAGCCCCGGATTGTGGTCGCCACGGATTTCATCGACATTGGCGAGCAACTGGTACAGCGCCTGACGTGCGAACGCATCACAGTCGAACGGAATCAGGCAGCGGTCGGCAGCGATCAGCGCCGAGCGGGTAAAGAAGTTCAGCGCCGGCGGCGTGTCGATCCAGACCTCGTCGAAATCAGCCGCCAGCTCGACCAGCAGGTCGCGCAGCTTGTACATCTTGTAGCGGGATTCGAGCTTGCCGGCGAGTTCGCCCAGCTCCGGATGCGACGCCATCAGCGTCAGGCCCGGATACGGCGTGGCATGCAGGAAATCGCGCGTCTCTTTCGAGAACAGGCTGAAGTTCAGTTGCTGGTCAAACCAGTCGAACAGCGTCGGTGAGACGGTATCGGCCCCGGTGCCGAGCAGGTAGTGAGTCAGATTGCCTTGCGGATCGAGGTCGATGACCAGTACCCGGCGTCCGGCATGTGCCGCGACCGCGGCAAGATTGGCGGCGATGGTCGATTTGCCGACGCCGCCCTTCTGATTGAAAACGACTCGCTTGATGGCCGCCATACCGCGTCCTCCGTTGAACCTGCATGAAAAACGCCCGGGGCGGACCGGGCGCGTTGACAGTAGTCGGCGTTATTTCCTGCCGCAGACGAACTGCATTTGCTGATAGCTCGCCGAGTTGGGAATGATCGCCGCCGGTTTGATCTGTTTGTCATTATACGAATAGCTGGCGATCTGGCGACCCCCGTCGTCATACAGGCGCATGGCCACCAGCCGGTAGGTCTGCGACTGGCAGTCGATCTGCCAGGTATTGATCGAACGCTTGTGCAGCGGCGTGTCGCCGAGGTTTTCCTTCTTCGGATTGAACAGCGTCTTGCGGTCGCGGAATGTGACCAGCGAACCGCGACGCTGGATCGACAGCGTGTCGATCTCGTTCATCACATTGCCGTTCGGCGTCACGCCGAGGTTTTTCCATTCGGCGTCCTGTACCGCCGTGGACGTGCCGGACTTGCCCGGCGACGAGGTGCTGCTGGACTGGGTGGCGCAGCCGGTGGCCAGCAGGCTGAGGAGGGACGCGACAATAAGCGGGCGGATAGCAGTCATGACTGAGTCGATGAAAAGGACAGAATGGTTGCAAGTTTGGCACAGCGACGGCCCCAGTGCATCGACCGGCACGGCAAAGGTGCGCGCTTTTGCTTACAATCCGGTCGGTGAACACGCCCCAGACCACCCTTTCCCACGCCAGCCAGATCCTGCGCGACGTATTTGGTTACCCGGATTTCCGCGGCCCGCAGGCCGACATCGTCTGCCACGTTGCCGAAGGACAGCATGCGCTGGTGCTGATGCCGACCGGTGGCGGCAAGTCCCTGTGCTTCCAGATTCCCGCGCTGATGCGCAGCGGACTGGCCGTCATCATCAGCCCGCTGATCGCACTGATGCAGGACCAGGTTTCCACGCTGACCGAACTTGGCGTCGCCGCGGCCTTCCTCAATTCGACCCAGGACGCCGAGCAGGCACGCACCGTGGCGCGCGCCGCGCGTGCCGGCACGCTGAAACTGCTGTACGTCGCACCGGAACGCTTGCTCAGCCCGCGCTTTCTCGACTGGATCGCGTCGATGGAAATCGGCCTGTTCGCCATTGACGAGGCGCATTGCGTCAGCCAGTGGGGACACGACTTCCGTCCGGAATACCGGGAACTCGGCGTACTGGCCGATCGCTTCCCGAATGTGCCGCGCGTTGCCCTGACCGCCACCGCCGACCCGGATACCCGCGAGGAGATCCGCCATTACCTGCGGCTGGAACAGGCGCGGGTCTTCCTGTCCAGCTTCGACCGGCCGAACCTGACCTATCACGTCATCGAAAAGCATCAGGCCAAGCAGCAGTTGCTGCGCTTTATCCAGCAGGAGCATGCCGGGCAGAGCGGCATCGTCTACTGCCTGTCGCGCAAGCGGGTGGAAGATACCGCCGCCTTCCTGCGCGAAAACGGCATCGACGCCATGCCGTATCACGCCGGCTTCGATGCACGCACCCGCGAACAGCACCAGACCCGCTTTATCCGCGAGGACAATGTGGTGATGGTCGCAACCATCGCCTTCGGCATGGGCATCGACAAGCCCGATGTCCGTTTCGTCGCCCATCTCGACCTGCCGAAAAGCCCGGAAGGTTTCTATCAGGAGTCCGGCCGCGCCGGCCGTGACGGACTGCCGGCGACCAGCTGGCTGTGCTACGGACTGAGCGATATGGTCCAGCTGCAGCAGATGATCTTCGACGGCGATGTCGACGAAACCCGCCGCAGCGTCGAACTCGGCAAGCTGGATGCGATGCTGGCCTACTGCGAAACCGCCAGTTGCCGCCGCCAGTTGCTGCTGGCCCACTTCGGCGAGCAGATCGAGCCGTGCGGCAAGTGCGACAACTGCCTGCATCCGCCTGTGACCCAGGACATGACCACCCAGGTGCAGAAGCTGCTGTCGTGCATCTATCGCGTCAGCCAGCGTGCAGCGGCCAACCATGTGATCGAGATCCTGCTCGGGCGCGAAACGGCGAACGTGATGAGCCGTGGCCACCAGCACCTGTCGACCTATGGCGTCGGCAAGGAACTGTCGCAACGCGGCTGGCGCTCGCTGGTGCGCCAGCTGGTGGCACAGGGTTATCTGCAGGTCGACGTGATGAACTACCAGGCGCTGCGCCTGACCGACAAGTGCCGGCCGGTGCTGAAAGGCCAGGAACAGGTGTGGCTGCGGCCGCTGCGGGAAGACAAGAAGACCCCGCGCAGCGGCAGCCAGGACGCCGAGCGCTGGCTGCGTACCGAACGCGAAGAACGGCTGTGGCAGGGACTGCGCAGCTGGCGCAAGCGAATGGCCGACGAACACAACGTCCCGGCCTACGCGGTGTTCTCCGATCGCACCCTGCGCGAGCTGGTCGAGCAACGGCCGCAAAGCGAAGATGGCCTGCGCCAGGTCTACGGCGTTGGCGGCAGCAAGCTGGCGCGCTATGGCGACGACCTGCTGACGGTGATCGCCGAGTTTTCCGACCAGTAGTCCCCGGCGGGCTGCATGACGAAACAACGCTGGCCGCATGACCGATAAACGCTACAATGGGTCGCTTTTCTGTAAGTCAGACCTTTTGGAGCCATCATGCCCGTCAATCTGCAGCAACCAGACCGTTCCCGGCTTTTCCCTGTTCCCGGCGTGACCCTTGCGGTCGCGGAGGCCGGTGTCAAACAGGCAAAGCGACGAGACGTGCTGGTGCTGGAGCTGGCGCCGGCATGCCGGGTGGCCGGGGTTTTCACCCGCAACCGCTTCTGTGCCGCGCCGGTGATTCTGTCCAGAGCGCACCTGGCCAGTGGCCAGCCGATCCGGGCGCTGGTCGTGAATACCGGCAATGCCAATGCCGGGACCGGTGAGGATGGCCGCCAGCGTGCCCGTGCCATCTGCGCGGCGCTGGCCGAGGAACTGGGCGTCAATGTCGAACAGGTCCTGCCGTTCTCCACTGGCGTCATCCTGGAACCGCTGCCGGCCGACCGCATCATCGCCGCCCTCCCGACACGACAGCATGCCGACTGGCTGGATGCCGCCGAGGCGATCATGACTACCGACATCATGCCGAAGGCGACCTCGCGTCAGGTCATGGTCAACGGCAAGACCGTGACCGTGACCGGCATTGCCAAGGGTGCCGGCATGATTCATCCGAACATGGCCACCATGCTGGGCTTTATCGCTACCGACGCGGATGTCGGACAACAGGCACTGCAGCAGATGGTGCGCGATGTTGCCGACCAGTCGTTCAACTGCGTCACCGTCGATGGTGACACCTCGACCAATGACAGCTTCCTGCTGATTGCCAGCGGACAGGCCGGCAATGCCACTATTGATGCGGACTCTGCAGCCGGCTACGCCGAACTGCATGATGCAGTCCGTGACGTGGCCATCGAACTGGCCCAGGCCATCGCCCGTGATGGCGAAGGCGCGACCAAGTTCATGACCGTTACCGTCGAAGGCGGTCACGACCGGGCCGAATGCAAGCAGGTCGCTTATGCCATTGCCCGCTCACCATTGGTCAAGACTGCCTTCTTCGCCTCCGACCCGAACCTGGGCCGGCTGCTGGCGGCCATTGGCTACGCCGGCATCGACGACCTCGATGTGGACCGGCTGGACCTGTATCTGGACGACGTCCTGGTCGCGACCGGCGGCGGGCGCAATCCGGCCTACAGGGAAGAAGACGGCCAGCGGGTGATGAACCAGCCGGAAATCACCGTCCGGGTGAAACTGAACCGCGGCGAGGCGTCGGCGACGGTGTGGACCTGCGACTTTTCCTATGACTACGTGCGCATCAACGCCGACTACCGCAGTTGAGGCCGAAACAAAGCCTTTTTCTCTCAATGACTTGCCGGATCGGTGACAAAAAAGCGGAAAACGGGTGTTGACGGAAGGGAGGGGCGGACGTATAGTTCGCTTCCTCGCTGCACGACGCAGCGCCGAACGAAGCAGCAAGTTGCTGATTCGGTTCGGGAAAACGCTCTTTAACAAAACAGACAACCGATAAGTGTAGGCGCTTGCTGAAAAGCAAGGCTTACACAGTCAAGGAAGAACTTTCAGAAGTTCTTTTGAGAATTGCGTCAGCCA